>JAPOVF010000123.1 GCA_026708285.1 Acidobacteriota bacterium | reverse complement strand
GGCGCCGACGACGTGCTGCTCATCCCCGCGGGCCTGCCGCACTCCTACGAAGTGATCGAGGCGCCGTTCGAGTTCCTCTGCCTGGTGCCGAACCGGCCGGACCGGATCGACCTGGTCGGCTGAGAGTGAACCCGCGCCGCCGTCCGCCGGCCGTGCTCCGCGCGGCCGGACTCTTGCTGGCGGCTGCACTGGCGACGGAACCCGCGGACCGGGCGCTGGCGGCCGACGGCGAGACGTTGCCGCCCGATCTCCGCACCCGCACCGACGGCATCGACTGGCCGGCTTTCCTGGGCCCCAGCCGGGATTCGAAGTCGCCGGAGACGGGCATTCGGACCGACTGGGCCGGTGGTCTGCCTCTCCTGTGGCACCTGGAACTGGGCGAGGGCTACGCGGCGCCGTCGGTGGCCAGGGGCCGGCTCTTCTACTTCACGCGCTACCGCGACCGGGCGCGCCTGGTCGCCGTTCGCGCCGAGGACGGCAAGGAGCTCTGGCGCTCCGAGTACCCCACGGACTACGAGGACTACTACGGCTACGACGGTGGCCCGCGCACGGCGCCGCTCGTCGACGGACCGCGGGTCTACTCGGTGGGTGCGGACGGCTTCCTGCGCTGCAACCGCATCGTCGACGGGGCCGTCCTCTGGGAGCGCGACGTGCACGCGGACTACGGCGTCCAGCAGAACTTCTTCGGGGTCGCGAGTTCGCCCTGGATCGAGGACGACCTGCTGATCGTGGCGGTGGGCGGCAGCCCGCCGGAGGCGCCGAACATCCACAGCGGTCGGGTGAAGCCGAACGGCACGGCCCTGGTCGCCTTCGACAAGCGAACGGGCGAGGAGCGCTACCGCGTTGGCGACGACCTGGCCAGTTACGCAAGTCCGATCGTCCTCGACTTCGGCGGCAGGCGACTCGGCTTCCACTTTGCCCGCTCCGGCCTGATCGTCTTCGACCCGAAGGCGGGCCGGGAGCTGGACCGCTTCGACTGGCGGGCCCGCCGCTTGACCAGCGTGAACGCGGCGAACCCGGTAGTCGTCGGCAATCAGGTGCTGCTCACGGAGTCCTACGAGAAGGGCGCGGTCCTGCTCGAGTACGACGGCGCCTCCAAGGGCGACTTGAGTGCCTTCCGATCGATCTGGCAGGACGGTCCGCGCAACCAGTCGATCGCGGCGCATTGGAACACGCCCGTCTACCACGAGGGGGTCGTCTACGTCTCGAGCGGCGAGAAGTCGCCGAACGCAGAGCTGCGGGCGGTCGACTGGGCGACCGGCGAGATCCACTGGAGCCAGCCCCGTCTCGCGCGCACCCAGTTGCTCTACGTCGATGGCCACTTCGTCGTGCACAGCGAAGTCGGCGATCTGCTCCTCATCCGGGCGACCCCCGAGAGCTACCAGCAGGTGGGCCACATCCGGCTACGGGCCGAGATCGACGGCCGCACCGTCGACCTGCTCCGCTACCCGGCCTGGGCTGCTCCCGTGCTCGCCCACGGCGTGCTCTACGTGCGTGGTCGAAGCCGGCTGGCGGCCCTGGAACTCATTCCGCCTCCGGAGTAACGCCGGTGGCTCGCGCTTCGATCGTCGTTTCATGCTCGGCATTCCGCCGGCTTGCGGCCGCCGGCGACTGGCTGCGAGACCGTGGCCGGGGTGATGAGGAGACGTTGCTGCTGGCGGCGTCCCGGGGTGCCGCCGACGATCTGGTTCGCGACCTGTCTGTGAACGGCCACGGGATCCTGGGTGTCCACCGCGCCTCGCTCGACCAGTGGGCGCTCCAGACCGCGGCGCTCGAACTGGCTGCCCGTGACCTCAACCCGGTCACAACCCTGGGAACCGAGGCAATGGCCGCCCGTGTCGCCCGCATGACACAGACGGCAGGAGAGCTGGAGCGACTTTCGCCGGTGGCTGGGATGCCCGGCTTTGCGCGTTCCCTCGCCGCGACGATCGGCGAGCTGCGAGCGGCCGGCGTTCCGCCCGCCGAACTGCGGCTCGACGACCGAACGCGCGACCTCGATCGACTGCTTCGTCGCTTCGAGGAGGAGATGGACCGCTTCGGCCTCGCGGATATGACAGCCGTGCTGCGGCTCGCCGGCATGGCGATCGCGAAGGCGGATATCGGGGTTCCGCCGGCATCGCTGTGGCTCGACCTGCCGCTCCGAAGCGCCAGCGAGGCCGAAGTGCTGCGGACGCTGGCGGGGCGAAGCAGGGAAGTGCTCGCGACCGTGGCCGCGGGAGACGACGAGGCCTTCGCGTGGCTCGACTCGGTGCTCGAGGAGCGGACGGTGATCGACCTCGACCGGGAAGAACTGGCCGGCGGCGGGGCTTCAGCCGGGCGGCGGCTGGATCGAGTGCAGCGTCGTGTCTTCGAGACGGCCGCCGACACGGCTCCGGCAACTGACGCGGACGTGCCGGCCAACGAGTCCGTCGAACTGTTTTCGGCCGCCGGCGAGGGGCAGGAATGCGTCGAGATTGCCCGGCGCATCCACCGTGCGGCCGCCGCGGGTCTCGCGTTCGACCGGATGGCGATCCTGGTGCGTCAGCCGGCCGGGTACCTCCCTCTGGTTGAGGATGCGCTCGGCCGCGCCGGCATTCCGGCCTACATCACCCGGGGAACGCTGCGTCCAAATCCCGCCGGGCGAGCGTTTCTTGCGCTCCTTGCGTGTGCGGGTGAGAGATTGTCCGCGACTCGCTTCGCCGAGTATCTCTCCCTGGGTCAGACTCCCGAGCCGGCTGCCGGCGGCGCGCCGCCGCGGCGCGAGGTGCCGTGGGTGGAGCCGGCTGGCGAGCAACTCGTTCTCAAGTCTCCCGGTGAGGATTCCGGCTCGGAAGATGGCGCGGACTCCGGCGATGGCGATGCACCGCTTGCAGAGGACGGCGTCGGTGCTGGGGAAGACGCCGCTCCGGCCGGTGCGCTCCGTGTTCCCGCCCACTGGGAGCGTCTCCTGGTTGATGCCGCCGTGGTCGGCGGGGCCGAGCGCTGGCGAGAGCGCCTCGCGGGTCGGCGTGCGGAGTTCCGGTTGCAGTTGCGCGACGTGGGGGACGAGGACGACGGACGCCGGTCCTACCTGGAGCGCCAAATCGACCGCCTGGAGACGCTGCAGGCCTTCGCGCTGCCCCTGATCCAGTTCCTGGACGATCTGCCGGCGCGGGCCGACTGGGCTCTGTGGCTCGAACGTCTGGGCGAACTCGCGACGATGGCGCTACGGCGCCCGGAGAGCGTGCTCGAGGTGCTCGCCGAGCTGAGGCCCTTGACGCAGGTCGACGAGGTGGGGCTGGCCGAAGTGGAGCGGATCCTCGGCGAGCGGCTGCGCTTCCGCCGCAGCCGACCGCCGAAGCGGCGATTCGGCCGCGTGTTCGTGGGCGGCGTTGAGGAAACGGCGGGGCGGAGCTTCGATCTCGTGTTCGTTCCGGGTCTGGCCGAAGGCGTGTTCCCGCGGCGGACCGGCGAGGACCCGCTGCTACTCGACGAGCGCCGCGAGGCGCTGCGGCAGGCCGGCTATCGCCTGGCCGGAAACGAGCGCCGCACGTGGAGGGAGCAACTGCTGCTCCGTCTCGCCATCGGGGCGGCGAATCGCCGGTTGGTGGTGTCCTACCCCCGGGTCGACCTGGTGCAGGGACGCGCCCGGGTGCCGTCGCTGTACGCCCTCGACGTGCTCCGCGGCGCCGAGGGAAGGCTGCCGGACCTGGAAGAGCTCGGCCGCCGGGCAGAGGCGGGCGGTGCGGCGGTCGTTGGTTGGCCGGCCCCCAAGAAGCCGGAGGACGCGGTCGACGAGTCCGAGTTCGACCTGGCCCTGTTGCGGCCGTACCTCGGCGCCGGAGCCCCGGTCGCCCAGCGTCGCGGCAGGGCACGCTTTCTCCTCGAGTCGAATGAGCACCTCAAGCGGGCGCTCGAGGCGCGCGGCCGTCGTTGGCGGCGCCCCTGGTTCCCGGTCGACGGTCTCGTGAACGCGAGTCCCGAGGCTCTCGAGGCGCTGGCCGCCCAGCGCACGGGCGCGCGGTCCTACTCGCCGACGGCGCTGCAGCACTATGCCGCCTGTCCCTACCGGTTCTTCCTGCAGGCGGTGCTGCGTCTGTACCCGCGAGACGAGTTCGTTCAACTCGAACGGTTGGACCCGATGACGCGCGGCAGCATCTTCCATGAGATCCAGTTCCGCCTGTTCGGCGTTCTGAAGGAGGCGGACCTCCTGCCGGTGACGGCGGACAACCTGCGGGCGGTCTTCGCGCGGCTCGACGACGTGCTCTACCGGAGCGAGCGCGACTTCCACGACGAACTCGCGCCGCCGATCGAACGGGTGTGGAAAGCGGAGTTCGAAAGTTTGCGGGCCGACCTTCGCGGCTGGTTGCGACAGGTGGCGGACGAAGGCGGCCGATGGAAGGCGATCCATGCCGAGCTCTCCTTCGGCCTGAGGCGGTCGGGGGACCGGGATCCCCACAGCAGCCCGGAGCCGGCGGAGGTACTCGACATCGCGCGATTGCGCGGGTCGATCGACCTCGTCGAGGAGGACGCGGCCGGCCGGCTGCGGGTGACGGACCACAAGACGGGTCGCCCGGTCCACGCGCGCGAGGACCTCGTGATCGGCGGCGGCAAGGTTCTCCAGCCCGTTCTCTACAGCCTGGCCGCGGAGCGGGTTCTCGAGCGGGAAGTGGTTTCGGGCCGGCTCTCTTACTGCACTCAGCGCGGCGACTACAGCAACGTGTCCGTGCCGCTCGACGAACGGAGCCGCGGCGCCGCACGCCGGCTGCTGAAAAGGGTGGACGAAGCGCTGGAAACCGGCTTTCTGCCCGCGGCTCCGGGGAAGGACGAGTGTCGCTACTGCGACTACCGGCGCGTGTGCGGCCCATACGAGGAGCTGCGGGTGAAGCGCAAGGACCAGACCCGGCTCGAAGAGCTGAACGCGCTGCGGAGCGAACGATGAGTGCCGTGGAACTGGCGCGGACATCGCCGCCGCCCGACGAAGCCTCCCGCCGGCGGATCCGCGAAGCGCTCGACGAGAGCCAGTTGGTCGAGGCGGCTGCCGGTACGGGCAAGACGACCGTGCTGGTCGAGCGCCAGGTGGCGATCCTGGAGGAAGGCCGTGGCACGGTCGAGGGGCTGGCTGCGGTGACGTTTACCCGCAAGGCGGCGGGCGAACTCAAGCTGCGGCTGCGGCAGGCACTCGATGCGCGTTTGCTCGAGTTGCGAGGCATCGGCGCGGAGAGTGAGCGGCAGGAGAGGTTGGAGAAGGCGATCTCGCGGCTGGAACAGGCGGCGATCGGCACGATCCACTCCCTGTGCGCCGACATTCTGCGTGAGCGACCGGTGGAAGCGGGGGTCGATCCAGGGTTCGGCGAACTGGCGGAAGACGAAGCGCCTCGCCTCTTTGCCCGCAGCTTCGGGCGCTGGATCGAGGAGGAGCTGGAGGCGATGCGGCCGGGGCTGCGGCGGGAACTGGCGCGCTTGACGGTCGGACGCTGGTCGCCCAATCAGTCGGCCCTCGAGCGGCTGCGCGATGCCGCCTGGCGCCTCGTCGACTGGCGTGACTTCGGAGCCGGCTGGCAGCGCCCCGAGTTCGATCGGGAAGCCACGCTCCGGGAGCTTTCCGACCGGGTCGAGCGGCTGGCCGCGCTGGTTCTGCACGGCCGGAAGAGTGACCCGCTGCGAAGAGGCCTTTTGCCCGTCGTCGAGTTGTCCAACTGGATCGTCCGCACCGGGCAACTCGGCGCGGCGTCGCCGGGCCTGAATGGCGCGGGGCCGGCCGGTGGCCGCGAGGCGTTCCTGGACCAGTTGGAGGCGCGGCTCGTCGAGTTGCTGCGCGACCTGAGCGGTTTCCGAAGTCCGCGCAAGGGACGAGGCGGCTTCGCGGAGGGCGTGGGCCGCGACCAGGTCTTCGGACTCTGGCGCCGGCTGGCGGAGCGCCTGCGCGAGTTCGAGCGCCACGCGAACGCCGACCTGGCGGCGCTCCTGAAGGACGAACTGTCGGGTGCCGTCGAGCGCTACGAAGAGGCGAAGACACTGCTCGGCAAGCTCGACTTCCACGACCTGCTGATCAAGGCTCGCGACCTTCTGCGGCGCGACCGGGACGTGCGGCGCCACCTGCAGGGGCGCTACACGCACCTCTTCGTCGACGAGTTTCAGGATACGGACCCCCTGCAGGCCGAGATTCTGCTCCTGCTGGCGGCCGATGACCCTGAACAGGACGACTGGCGGCGGGTGACGCCGGCACCCGGCAAGCTGTTCCTGGTCGGCGACCCGAAACAGTCGATCTACCGTTTCCGCCGCGCGGATGTCGTGCTCTATCAGGAGGTCAAGGACCGGCTTGCGGCGCGTGGCGTCGAAGTCCTCCAATTGACCACCAGCTTCCGTTCGGCGGCGCCCATCCAGCGGCTGGTCAACGCGGCCTTCGCGCCGCTGATGACCGGCGACAAGACGGCCGGGAGCGCCGACTACATTCCCCTGGGAGAGCACCGCGAAGCCATTCCGGGCCAGCCCCAGGTCGTTGTGCTGCCACCGCCCAAACCCTACGGTTACCGCAACGTCACCCAGAAGAACATCGAGGCGTGCCAGCCATACGCGACGGTCGAGTTCGTCCGCTGGCTGATCGAGGAGAGCGGCTGGAAGGTCGAGGTCCCCGATCCGGAGAACCCGGGTCGGCTGCGGCGGATACCGGTCGAGGCGCGGCACGTGTGCCTTCTGTTCCGGCGCTTCCTGAGTTGGAATCGGGACACCGCCCGCGACTATGTCCGCGGCCTGGAGGCCTTCGGCATTCCGCATCTCCTGATCGGTGCCCGGTCCTTCCACGACAGGGAGGAAGTGGAGGCGCTTCGATCGGCGCTGACAGCGGTCGAGTGGCCGGACGACCGGCTGTCCGTCTACGCGACGCTTCGCGGGTCGTTGTTCGCCTTCGATGACGATCTGCTATTGCGGTTCAGAACGCGCTATGGGAACTGGCACCCCCTCTACTCGCCGCGCAAGGTCCGGGAGGACGGCGAGCCGTCGCCGGAATTCGCTTCCGTGATCGACGTGCTCGACTTCCTTGGCACGCTTCACCGTCGGCGGAACTACCGGCCGATCGTGAACACCGTGCAGGAGATTCTCGCCAAGCCGCGCGCGCAGGCGGCCATGGCCCTCCGGCCCGCCGGCAACCAGGTGTTGGGCAACGCGCAGCGTGTCTGCGATCTGGCGCGCCGCTACGAGGTGGCGGGCGGCCGGTCGTTCCGCGGTTTCGTGGAGCAGTTGGACGAGGAGGCGGAACGGATCGGAAGCACGCAGGCGCCGGTGGTCGAGGAAGGCGCGGACGGCGTCCGGGTAATGACGGTCCACACGGCGAAGGGCCTGGAGTTCCCGGTTGTCGTCCTGGCGGACATGACCGCCAAGCTCTCGCGAGGGGCGGAGCGGACCATGCGTGCCGACGACGCCCTGTGCGCGACGAAGCTGCTGGGGTTGGCGCCTCAGGAGCTGCTCGACGCGACCGAGGTCGAGGACAAGCGGGAGGAGGCGGAGGGCATCCGGGTGGCGTACGTGGCGGCAACCCGGGCCCGCGATCTGCTGGTCGTGCCGGCGGTGGGTGACGAGAAGCGCGCGGGCTGGATCGAGTGCCTGAACGACGCGGTGTACCCGGGGCGGGAGAATTGGCGCCGTTCCGCAGCCGCCGAAGGGTGTCCCGAGTTCGGCCAGCGGTCGGTGTCGGTGCGGCCGTCGGACTACGACCGCGGGCCCGAGAAGTCGGTCAGGCCGGGTTGCTACCGGTTCCCGTCGGCGGCTGGACCGGCCGGGACCGCGGACGATGGACCGGACTACGATGTCGTCTGGTGGGACGCGACCCGCGTTGACCAGCCGCCTCCCTCGAAGTACGGTCTGCTGGGGGAGGATCTCCTGGTCGCGGGCGGCGGCGCCGTCGCCGATGCGAGCCGCGAACGGTTCGAGCGCTGGCGCGACCGGACCGACGAACTGCTCGAACGGGGAAGCCGTCCAACGGTGAGTCCTGAGGCAGTTACCGACCTGGACTCTGAACCGCCCGGTCCGCTCGCTGAGATAGCTGTCGAAGAGCTGGAGCGTGTCCGCGATCGCCCAGGAGGCAGGCGCTTCGGCAGTTTGGTGCACACTGTGCTGCGTGATGCGCCTCTCGATGCCGAGTCGGACCGGATCCGGGAATTGGTGCGGCTCCACGGTGCGCTCCTGGCAGCGACCGAAGCCGAGATCGAGGCTGCGATTGCCGCGATCGAGACCGCGCTCGCAAGCGATTCCGCGGTGGCCGCCCGCGGTTCGCGGCGCGTACTGCGCGAGACCCCGTTCTCGCTTCCTCTAGGCGAGCAGATCGTGGAAGGGACGGTCGACCTCGCCTTCCTCGACGACGAGGGTAGGTGGATTGTCGTCGACTGGAAGACTGACCTGGGCGATCTCAACGCGATGCTTCGCGATGACGATCCCGACGACGCCGATCGCATCACGCGTGGCGACGCCTACCGCCGCCAAGTCCGCTGGTACTGCCATGCCCTGGAGCAGTTGACCGGCATGTCGGCGTCTGGTCGCTTGGTGTTGCTCTAAGTACAGCCGGAACTCGCTACCGACTAGCTCGCTTGTTGCGATGGTAGGTCAGCGCCGCAGCGATGCAGAATCGAAGGGGATCTTCCGGCAGTTCGTCCCTCTCGTCGAACACGATGGCCCGATTGCCCTCGAACCGCAATTCGTCCGAAAAGAGGGACCGGAAGGTCTCGATCAGGTTGGTCCGGCAGTGGAAGTACATTGCGTACTGGGACGGTTGCGCTTTCTTCCAACCGACTCGCACGGTGCTTCCACTCTTGCTCTGCGAAGTGACGTAGGCCGGCTCTCCCCACTTCAGGGTTTCTTCGATCGGGCCTACGCCCTCTGTGTCCTCTGCTGTCTCGAGGATGAGAGAGCGCAGACCGAGGAGCCTGCGGCGGATGGCGGGCGGGTACGCCTCGAACTTCTCGACGACGTCCTCGTCTTCAAACGGCTTCATGCGCTTGACCGATCACACCACCTCGCCGATGTAGCGCTCCCGCGCCAGGCGCCAGAAGACGACCAGGAAAGCCGTCAGCGGTATCGCCAGGATCATGCCGGGGATGCCGTTGAGCGCCGAGCCCCAGAAGAAGACGGCGACGATGATCGCCATCGGGTGCAGGCCGGTACGGTCGCCCATGATCCGGGGCGTCAGGACGTAGGCCTCGATCAACTGGACGAGCGCGAAGACGACCAGCACCCAGATGACGAGGTTGAGGCCGCCGCCCTCCTGCCAGTAGCCGATCGGCAGTGCCACAGCCAGGCCAACGATGCTGCCGAGGTAGGGAATGATGTTCAGGAAGCCGAGCGCCAGGCCGAGAACGAGTCCGTAGCGCAGCCCGGCGATGGAGAAGCCGACGGCGAAGAGCGCTCCCTGGAGGAAGGCAACGACGAGTTGGCCGCGGAAGAAGGCGACCAGGATGTCGATGAACTCCTGAATCAGGTAGACCACGTCCTCGCGCGTCCTCGGCTTGAGAAAGGGGAAGAGGTGGTCCAGCTTGCGGAAGCGGTCGGGGTCGATGATCAGGAAGAAGCACAGGTAGACCGGCAGGACGGCCCAGGCGAACAGGGACGCGAGGCCGGCGCCGATGCCCTGGAGTATCTCCAGTGCACCGTCGCCGACGATGCCGAAGCTCGCGAGCAGGTTCGAGTCGCCTCTCTCAAGCGCCTCTTGCAGCCGGATCGCGACCGGGTTCGTTTCCAGGAACTCGGTCACGACGGGCGAGATCTCGGCCGTCCATTCGACAAGACGATCCCAGGCGTCCGGCAGTGCCTCGTACAGTCCGTCGATCTGCGATGCAGCCATGGCGCCGAAGAACCAGGCGAAGCCGCCGATCGGCAGGAGCAGCGACAGCAGCACGGTCGCTACCGCAAGGATCTTCGGGAACCGCAGCCGCTCGTTCAGCAGCTCGTAGTAGGGCCGCAGCACGAACGCCAGTACCGCCGCGACCGCCAGCGGCAGGAAGACGTTCGAGAACGCGGCGAAGAAGGAGCCGATGGCCCAGAACAGCGCCACCACCGCGGCCAGGATGACGGCGGCCGCGGCGATCGTCGCGGCGGCCGCGACGGTGGCGCGCTGGCGTTCGGAGAGTTCGATCTGCACGTTCGCTTCTTTCAGAGAGAGACGCTACCACCGAGGCGGATGACGTCCGCCAGGCCCGGCGAACGGCCGAGGAGGCAGTCGCCAGGTCGTTGTGTCAACGGTTCCTGTCCATTTCGCGGCTACCTGGGCGGCCGCTGACGCCGCTCCGTATACTCATCCGCATGACCGTGACGTTGCTCGACCAGCCGCCGCGGACCTTGCCGCGCAGCCTGGGCCCGTATCGCCGTAGCGACTACATGGCCCTGCCCGACGAACCGCGTTGCGAACTCCTCTACGGGAGGTTCTACCTGAGTCCGAGCCCGCTGGCCGTCCATCAGATCATCGTGGGGTATCTCCACCGGTTGTTCTACGACGTCGCCGATCGCACGGGGGGTGTGACGATGATGGCGCCGATGGACGTCCACCTCGTCGATCACTCCGTGGTGCAGCCGGACGTGGTCTTCATCTCGAGGCAGCGGCGCGAGTTGATCGAGAGCTGGATCGAGGGGCCACCCGACCTGCTGGTCGAAGTGCTCTCGCCGGGCACAGCCTCCCGGGACAGGCTCTACAAGCTGAACCTCTACCGCGAGTACGGGGTCGGCGAGTACTGGGTGGTCGATCCGAGACGGCGCCGGATCACCTTCCTGGTTCGTGAGGATGACGAGTTCATCGAGCGGTCGGCGGACGGCTCGAGCTATCGGTCCACCGCGGTTCCCGAGATCGAACTCGACACGGACGCGCTCTGGGCGGCCGTGGACCGGGTGTTCCGGAAGTCCTAGGAACTTCGGCCTAGCAGAGCCCCCCAGCCTCGCTGGTCCCGGAGATACGATCGCGCCATGGCTGCGAAGCGGCGATTCCAGACCGTCAAGGGCATGCACGACCTGGGGGGCTGGATGTCCCTTGCCTTTGCGTTCGTGGAGGGGAAGGCGCGGGAAGTGTTCTCCCTCTACGGGTACGACGAGGTGCGCACACCGATCGTGGAGGAGACGGAGCTGTTCGTGCGCGGCGTGGGCGAGGGCAGCGAGATCGTCGGCAAGCAGATGTACACCTTCGACGACAAGAAAGGGCGCAGCCTGACGCTGCGCCCGGAAGGCACGGCGCCGATCGCGCGCGCCTACCTGCAGAACGACTGGCCGTCGTCGGGGCCGCAGCCGGTCAAGGTCTTCTACATGGGGCCGTACTTTCGCTATGAGCGCCCCCAGGAGGGCCGCTACCGTCAGTTCCATCAAATCGGCGCCGAGCTGATCGGGGATCCCGGGCCCTACAGCGACGTCGAGCTGCTGGTCATGCTGCTGCGCTTCCTGGAGGAGCTCGGATTCGAGGACCTGGAGGTGGGCCTCAACTCGGTCGGCGATCCGGAGTGCAGGCGGCGTTACTCCCAGCGTCTGCGGGAGTTCCTCGAACCGTACCGTGACGAACTGGGCGCGGACAGCCGGCGGCGGCTGGAGACGAATCCCCTCCGCATCCTGGACACGAAGGCGCCCAGGGAGCGGGAACTGCTCGAAGGCGCACCACGACTTCGCGATGAGCTGGGCGACCCGGCTCGCGACCACTTCCAGGTCGTCTGCGACGAACTCGACCGGTTCGGCGTCGACTTCGAGATCGACGATGGCCTGGTGCGCGGCCTCGACTACTACACGCGGACCGTGTTCGAGATCACGTCCACCGCCCTGGGCGCCCAGAACGCGATCCTGGGCGGCGGCCGCTACGACGGTCTGATCGCCGAACTCGGCGGTCCGAGCGTGCCCGGCATCGGCTTTGCGATCGGTCAGGACCGGCTGGTCGACTTGGTCCTGAAGATCCCCGGAGCCCGTAAGCGTCTGAACGCCGAGGACCATCGTCGAAGGCCCGTGTGCGTGATTCCGATCGGCGGTTCGTACCGTCGGCACGGCCTGGTGCTGGCGCAGGAGCTGCGCGCTGCCGGTATCCCCGCGATCTGTGAGTTCGATTCTCTCCGGCCTCTCAAGGCTCGACTGAAACAGGCGGCCCGGTACGACTGCCGGTGGGTCGTGCTGTTCGGTGAGGACGAAGAGAAGAGCGGAGAGGTCGTGTTGAGGGACTTCTCCGACCGCACCCAGGAGACGATTCCGCGGGACGGTTTCGCGGCGGCCGTGGCGGCGAAGATACGTCCTGACGAGCAGCCCTGATTGTGCGAGGATCGGGGGCTTCGCGCACCGGCCCCCCGGCAGACAGGGAGCGGGCGCGCGGCCAACCACACAGCACAACGGACACGCACGTGAACAGAACCCAGGCAGGAACCCTGACCACCGAACAGGTCGGCCGGCAGACGAAGGTCCAGGGATGGGTCCATCGCCGCCGCGATCACGGCGGCGTGATCTTCCTCGACGTGCGCGACCGGAGCGGCGTCGTACAGGCCGTCGTGCACCCGGAAACAACGCCGGATGCGGCCGCGGCCCTGCAGCCGGCACGCCTCGAGTGGGTCGTCGAGGTCGAGGGCGAGATCGTGCGCCGGGATCCGGACAAGGTGAACCCGAAGATGGCCACCGGCGAGATCGAGGTGCGGGTCGAGACCGGCCGCGTGCTGGGCCGTTCGGAACCGATGCCGTTCGGGGTGGAGGGCGCTCAGGACGCGAGTGAGGAAACGCGCCTCAAGTACCGGTTCCTCGACCTTCGCCGAGCCGGCCTGCAGCGCAACCTGAGGATGCGCTCCGACTTCACGATCGAGAGCCTGGCGTACTTCCGCGAGCAGGGCTTCGTCAACGTGGAGACGCCAATGCTCACCCGGTCGACGCCGGAGGGAGCCCGCGACTACCTGGTGCCGAGCCGCCTGAATCACGGCAGCTTCTATGCCTTGCCGCAGTCGCCGCAGCTGTTCAAGCAGATTCTGATGGTGAGCGGGCTGGAGCGCTACGTCCAGTTCGCGCGCTGTTTCCGCGACGAGGATCTGCGGGCCGACCGGCAGCCCGAGTTCACCCAGATCGACGTCGAGATGTCGTTCGTCGACGAGGAGGACGTCTTCGCCCTCGTCGAGGGTCTCTTCTCACGGGTGTTTCCGCTGGCCGGGATCGAGCCGCCGGCCTCCTATCCGCGGCTCTCCTACGACGACGCGATGCGGCGCTACGGTTCGGACCGTCCTGATCTGCGGGTGGATCTCGAGATCACGGACGTGACCGACTGCCTCCGGGAAACGGAGTTTCGGGCCTTCCAGGCGGCGATCGCGGCCGGCGGCGTGGTGCGGGGCGTCCACATCCCGGGCGCCTCTTCGTCCAGCCGCCGCCAGGTGGACGAGTACGCCGACATCGCCCGGCGCCACGGGGCCGCGGGCGTGCTCTGGGTCAAGCGGGAGAACGGCGTCCCCTCGTTCCTGGTGAAGAGCGCCCTGAGCCAGGGGCAGGTCGAAACGCTTGCGGACCGGCTCGGCGTCGAGGAGGGTGGCATGGCGCTCCTGGTGGCGGCGCCGGAACCGACAGCGGCCGCCGCCCTTGGCTCGCTGCGGGAAGAGGTCGGCCGGCGCTTCGGCCACATGCGCGAGAACGCGCACGAGTTCCTTTGGGTGCACGACTTCCCGCTCGTGACCTGGAACGGCGACGAGGGGCGGTGGAACGCGACGCATCATCCCTTCACGTCGCCGCACATGTCCGACCTGGATCGCCTGGAGAGCGATCCGGGCTCGGTCCGTTCGCGCGCCTACGACGTGGTGCTCAACGGCAACGAGATCGGCGGCGGCTCCATTCGTATCCACGACCGGGACGTGCAGAAGCGGGTGCTCGCCCTCTTGGGGATCGACGCCGAGGAGGCCCAGCAGCGCTTCGGCTTCCTGTTCGAGGCGCTGAGCTACGGGGCGCCGCCCCACGGCGGCATCGCGCTCGGCGTCGACCGGATCGTCATGCTGATGGCGGGCGCCGACTCGCTGCGGGACGTGATCGCCTTCCCGAAGACGGCGTCGGCGGTGTGCCTGATGACTGAGGCGCCGTCGACGGTCGACCAGGAGCAGTTGCTCGACCTGGGGCTGCGGATCCGTCCCCGGGGCGGCGGCTGATTCCGGCGTGGCGGAGCTCGCCTCGGACGGGCCGCACCGCCTGACGCTCTCGCACCCGCGCGGGGTGAGCGAGATCCTGGTTGGGAATGGACTCCTCGCCACGGGTGGAGGCGGTGCGCTCGATGACGTCGCGGACTGGTGTCGCGGGCGGGTCGTGTTCCTGGTCACGAGCGAGGTGCCGGACCGCCACTGCGGCGATGCCGCGCGCGACCTGCTCGGACCGGCCGCGCGGATCGAGACGATCGAGGTTCCCGACGGTGAGGCGGCGAAGACCCTCGAGTGCGCCGGTTCCGTGTGGCGGCAGATGCTCGAGCGTGGCGGCAAGCGCGACAGTCGTTTGGTCACCCTCGGCGGCGGCGCGGTGGGCGATCTCGGAGGCTTCGCGGCGGCCGCCTTCCTGCGCGGCATCGACTACGTCCAGATCCCGACCACGCTGCTGGCTCAGGTCGACGCTTCGGTCGGCGGCAAGACGGGCGTGGACCTGCCGGGAGGCAAGAACACGGTCGGCGCCTTCCACCATCCCCGCTTCGTGCTCGCGGACACCTTTTCCCTGCGTTCGTTACCGCGCGGCGAGCTGCGGGCCGGGCTGTTCGAGGTGGTCAAGATGGCCGCGCTGCTCGATCTTGAGCTTCTGGCCACGGTCGAGGAGTCGCTGGATCGCCTGCTCGCGGTGGACGCCGCCGTCCTGACACCGGTCGTCGCGGCTTCGATCGCGGCGAAGCTGGGCGTCGTCGAAGCCGACCTGGAAGAGGGGGACCGCCGGCGGCTGCTCAACTTCGGCCACACCCTGGGGCACGCGATCGAGTCCGAGTTCGGCTACCGGGACCTGCGCCACGGCGACGCCGTGGCGCACGGCATGCGGTTCGCGCTCCGCCTCGCGGCGCACCGCGGCCTGGACCCGGAGTTCTCGGCGCGGCTGGGGCGGATGATCGACCGGCTGGGGCCGCCGCACCTCGGCGCGATGGAGGAGCGGCGCGACGTTCGCCTCGATGTGGACCGCCTCATCGCGGCGATGGGCCGCGACAAGAAGGCCCGCGAGAGCGGACTCGTGTGGATCCTGCCGGCCGCGCCGGGCCGGGGCGAGATCGTTGCCGATCTCGATCCGGCGCTGGTGCGGAGCGAACTCCGGGCCTTTCTCGATGACAGCCGTGGTCCGTCCCGCGGGAGCGCACGGTGAGCACCGAAACGGGGAGCCTGTGGAACCGGCTGCGACGGGGCCTGGGGCGTACGCGCAACGGACTCGTCGGCCGGATTGGTATCGCGCTTGGGGGCGCTGCGCGGATCGACGAGGAGGTGCTGGAGCGACTTGAGGAATCCCTGATCGAGTCCGACCTGGGCGTCGAGACCTCGCTCGAACTCGTCGAGCGGCTGCGCCGGGCGCAGGATGCGGGGCCGATCGCCGCCGGAGATGAGTTCGCGCTCCGGCAGTTGCTGGTCGACGAGGTGGCGGTGCTCCTGCTCGACGCCCCGCCGGTGTCGCTGCCGGCGGCACCGCGCATTACCCTGCTGGTGGGTGTCAACGGTTCCGGCAAGACGACGTCCGCGGCGAAGCTGGCGCAGGCGTCCCTGGCCCGGGGCGAGACGGTCCTGTTCGCGGCGGGCGACACCTTTCGGGCCGCGGCCGCGGAGCAGCTCGAGGTGTGGGGAGGACGGCTGGGGGTCGAGGTGGTCCGGCGACCCAAGGGCGGCGACCCGGCCGCGCTCGTCTTCGACGCCGTGCAGGCGGCCACCGCGCGCGGGATCGACCACCTGATCGTGGACACGGCAGGTCGCCTCCACACCCGCGGCCAACTGATGGAGGAACTCTCGAAGGTTCATCGTGTCGCGCGGCGGGCGGCCGGCGACGCCTGGAACATCTTCACCCTCCTCGTGGTCGACGCCGGCAATGGCCACAATGCGCTGGTGCAGGCGCGCGAGTTCGGAGCGGCGGTCCCGATCGACGCCGTCTTCCTGGCCAAGCTCGACGGAACGGCCAAGGGCGGCATGGCGGTCGCGATCGCCCGTGATCTGCGCCTGCCGGTCGCCTACCTGGGCGTGGGCGAAGCGGTCGAGGACATGGTCGAGTACAAGCCGCGGTCCTTTGCGGCCGCCCTGTTCGGATGACGGGCGAGTCGGGCTTCAGTTCAGCCGACCGCCGTGCGATGGCGCGCGCGTTGACCCTGGCGCGCCGCGGCCGCTACACCGTGGCGCCGAACCCGATGGTCGGGGCCGTGGTCACGAGCGGCGGCGAGATCGTCGGCGTGGGCTGGCACCAGCGGGCGGGCGGCGAGCACGCGGAGACGATGGCGCTCGAGCGGGCCGGCGACCGCGCTCGCGGCGGCACGATCTACGTCACCCTGGAGCCCTGCAACCATGACGGCCGGACCCCGCCCTGTGCGGGGCGGATCCTGGAGTCCGGGGTCAGGCGCGTCGTCTTCGCCCACCGGGATCCGAACCCGGAGGTGACCGGGGGCGGCGCCGCACGGCTGCGGGAGGCGGGCCTGCGGGTCGAGAGCGGGCTGCTCGCCGATCAGGCGGTCGAGCTGAACGTGCCCTTCCTGACCCGCGTCCTTCACGGCCGGCCGGCCGTGACCCTGAAGTGGGCGATGAGCCTGGACGGCCGGATCGCGACGGCGACCGGCGACAGCCAGTGGATCTCGTCGGAGCAGGGACGCCGTTGGGCGCTCGAGCTCCGGGAAGAGCACCAGGCGATCGTGGTCGGTAGCGGCACGGCGCTGGCCGACGATCCGCGACTTGACCGGCGGCTGGGCCGGGCGGAGGGGCCGATCGTCCGGGTGGTACTCGATCGGCGATTGCGGCTGCCCGCCGGGGCGCGCATGTTCGAGATCGAGGGACCGGTGGTCGTCTACACGGCGGAGCCTGCGGCCGCTGCTGGAGGCGAGGCGGCGGAATGGGCCGACCGGCGCGACCGTCTGCGTGAGGCAGGCGCCGATGTGGTGGTGCTCGAAGCGGTGGAACCGGCCGCGGTCGTGGCGGACCTGGCCGGCCGAGGCGTGTCGGCCGTGCTCGTTGAGGGAGGCGCCGAGGTGCTGGAAGCGTTCGCTTCGTCGCGTGTCTGGGAGCGGGCCGCGGTGTGCTGCGCGCCGCTTCTGATCGGCGGCGGGGAGGCGCCCGGGCCCCTGGGCGGCGACGGCGCTCCGAAGCTGGCCGACGCGTGGCGACTCGATCGGCTGCAGGTGCGCAGGCGCGGTCCGGACGTGATTCTCTTAGGCTACAGACAAGGATGTTTACCGGGATTGTCAAAGAGCGTGGCCGCGTAGTCGAGGCGCCGCAACCTTCGGAGGGGGGAGGGGCCCGGATCGTGGTGGGGCACTCTGAGGAGCTGGCGTCGCTGCTGGAACTCGGCGCCAGCCTGTCGGTTTCCGGCGTCTGCCTCACCGTCGTCGCGCAGGGTGAATCGAACGGCGCGGCCGCCAAGTCGGCAAGTGCCGCAGGAAGTGCCTGGTCGGCCTTCGATCTGTCTCCCGAGACGCTTGGCAGGACGACTCTGGGCGCGCTTCAGGCAGGCGACGAGGTGAACCTCGAGCCGCCGCTTTCGGCCGGCGATCCGCTGGGCGGTCACTGGGTCCAGGGACACGTGGACACGACGACGCGCGTGGCGGGAGTCGAGGACCTGGGGGAGAACCGGGTGCTCACGTTCGATGTGCCGGCGGAACTGGAGAACGGACTCGTCCTCAAGGGCAGCGTCACGATCGACGGCGTGAGCCTGACGATCGCGGAGCTGGGTGAAGAGACCTTCGACGTCGCCCTGATTCCCCACACGCTCGAAGTGACGACCCTGTCCGACCTCGACGCCGGCGACAGGGTCAACGTGGAGGGAGACGTGCTCGCCAGGTACGTCCGGAAGGCCGTTGAAGCGGCCGTCGCCGCCGCGCTTGGTTCGAACAAGCGCTGACGTGGCCCCGCTCACCCTCCGCGAACACGTCGCCGAACCGGCGAACCTGTGGATCCGTCACAGCTTCTCCCGCTGGCCGTCGAGCAGCGGCAGGCTCTGGTGTGAGCTGACCACTGGCGGGCTTCCGCCTGCCGTTTCTTCACCGCCGGTGGAGCCTTCGCAGGCAGCCGCCCTTGTCCGCTCGCTGGCCGACGTCGTGTACGTGCCGCCCGTGCCGGTTACGGAAGAGCAGCTCCGTGCGCTTGTGGCCGCCGCCGCGGCAGAGATGGGCGTTCCGCTCCTGCTTCAGGTCTCCGCCGACTTCGACATCCACGCGAGGACATTTGTCGTTGATGGACCGGCAGCGGGACAGGAACCGGTCGGGTCGGCCGCGATGGTCGTCGTGGTCGATCTTCTGGACTGTCTGGTGCGGCATGCCGTCGAGCTTCGGAGCGAGTTCAGAAAGCGCCGGCAGCCGGGCCTCCCTTTCGCGCCGCGTCCGCTGGCCGGGGCCAATGTGATCTGGCCGCTGGTGGCGGGCTGGACCGACCAGCCGGCGCTTCTTGAGCCGGCGATGTCGCGCTTGGCCGCAGCCGGAGCGGGCCGGGTCGTGTCGCGCGCGATGCATCTCGGAGCGCGCGACCGGCGGCTCCTCTGTGAACGTCTGCAATCCACCTGGCCCGAGGCCTTCGACGCCCTCTTTCACGGCGGTGACGTCGCGCCGGCCGCGGCGCCGTTTCACGAGGCCGCGGCAGCCGCCGGTCTCGACAGCCGCCTGCCGCGACCGCTGCCCGCGCGGCCGTTGCCGCCGAGGCTACGGCGGGCGCGGCAGCTCGCCGGCCACCTGATCGAGCTCGGCGATGCCGCTGACGCCCAGGGCGACGCTTTCTACCGCGCTGCCCGTTTTCTCGACCGGGGCGAAGTCGACATCGACGCCGCCGCCCGCGAGGGCAACCTCGGCGTCCTGCCGTGGCTGGAGGAGCCGGCCAGGCAGGCGGTCGAGCGGTGGCTGACCGCTCCGCGGGGAGGCTGATACGAGGTGCATCTGGTCGTCTTCGATGTCGACGGAACCCTGGTCGAGTCCGATGAGTTCGATGGCATCCTGTACGCCAGGGCAGTTCGGGAGGTGCTGGACATCGACGTCGATGACGACTGGTCCGGCTACCGGCACGTGACGGACAGCGGCATCCTGGAGGAGATCCTGGATCGGCACGGAATCGAAGGCGACCACTCGGCAACCCATGCGCTGGTCAGAAAGACGTTCGCGGCGCTGGTCCGGGACGATCTGGCCCGTCGGAATGGTCGACTGCCGGAGATCCCCGGTGCCGCGGCGTTCGTCAACCGGCTCGTCGCGCATCCAGAGGTCAGCGTCGGCGTGGCGACGGGCGGCTGGCGCGAGACGGCGGCGATGAAACTGCGAGCGATCGGACTAGATCCGGGGACACTGCATTTCGCTTCCGGCTCGGATGCGATCCGCCGGACCGAGATCATGCGGATGGCGGAGCGGAGGGCCCTGGCCGGCGGGTCAGGGGACCGGAAGACCTACTTCGGCAACCAACCCTGGGACAGGGAAGCCAGTCTGAGTCTGGGGTGGAACTTCGTGGGGATCGGAAGCAGCGTTCGACACCACATCCGATTCTGCGACTACCTCGACTACGAGTCGATCGAAGTCGTGCTGGGCCTGCGTTCTCCGGTTGGCTAGCTAGCGCGGACGCAGCAGCGGAAACAGAATGACATCCCGGATCGACCGGGCATCCGTCAACAGCATGACCAAGCGGTCGATGCCGAGGCCCAGGCCACCGGCGGGGGGCATCCCGTACTGGAGGGCCTCGACGTAGTCGCGGTCGAAACGGTGCGCCTCGTCGTCGCCGCTCTCTCGGGCGGCCAGTTGCTGGCGGAAGCGTTCCGCCTGGGCGTCCGGGTCGTTCAGCTCGGTGAAGGCGTTGGCGATCTCCATGCCGCCGATGAAGAGCTCGAACCGCTCGGTGAAGCGGGAGTCGTCGGCCGACAGCTTGGCGAAGGGTGAGACTTCGACCGGGTAGTCATGGATGAAGGTCGGCTGGATGAGCTTCGGTTCGACCAGCCGGTCGAAGAGGGCCATCAGGAGGTTGCCGTAGTCGGGACTCCTGGGCTCCGAGTCGTCGTGCCTTGCCAGCTCGGCGGCGAGCGCGGCCCCGTCGTCCACAGTCGCGGCGTCGAGACCTCCGATCTCGATGAGTGAATCCCTGACGGTGTAGCGGGGCCACGCCGGGGTGAAGTCGATCTCGTCGCCCCGGAAGGTGCAGGTCGCGGTGCCTTTGCCGGCGTCGCCGACGACGGCGCCGAGCAACTGCTCGGTGACGTCCATCAGTTGTTCGTAGTCCGAGTAGGCCCAGTAGAACTCGAGCATCGTGAATTCGGGGTTGTGCTGGGTCGAGATGCCCTCGTTGCGGAAGTTGCGGTTGATCTCGAACACCCGGTGCAGACCGCCGACGAGCAATCGCTTGAGGTACAGCTCGGGGGCGATGCGCAGGTAGAGATCGAGGTCGAGGGCGTTGTGATGGGTGACGAACGGTCTCGCGGCGGCGCCGCCCGGTATGGCCTGCATCATCGGCGTCTCGACTTCCAGGAAGTCCAGGTCGAGCAGGAAACGGCGTATGGCGGCGATGGCCCGCGAACGGACGACGAAGCGGTGCCGGGACTCCGGCGAGTTCAGGAGATCGAGATACCGCCGGCGATAGCGCTCTTCGCGGTCGGCCAGGCCGTGCCACTTCTCGGGCAGGGGCCTGGTGGCCTTGGCGAGAAGTTCCAGACGGTCGGCCATGACGGTCAGCTCGCCGGTGCGGGTGCGGATCAGTTGGCCCTTGGCGAGCACGTAGTCGCCGATGTCGAGTTGCGAGAGCAGCCACCAGACCTCTTCGCCCACCTGGTTGCGGCGGAGCAGGACCTGCACCTTGGCGCCGGCGGCGTCGGAGATGTCGAGAAAGGCCGCCTTGCCGTGGGTCCGGTGGGCGCGGACGCGTCCCGGCACCCGGAGCAGGATCCCGGCCTCGTCGAGCTGCTCGGCGGAGAGGTCGTCGTAGCGTTCGGAGATCGCGCTCGGTTCGAGGTCGTAGGCGGCGCGGGTCGGATACGGATCGACGCCGCGCTCACGGAGGCGGTCGCGCTTCGCGCGCCGGTTCCTGATCTGGGCTTCGAGTTCAGACATGGTTCAACCGGATTCGGAGTGCCAGAAACCGTGATCGGCGAGGAGATCGGAGGTCAGCCGAGCGATGCCGGCCGCGGCGGCGCCGCCGACCTTGAGCACGTCCTCGTGGTCGACGGGGCCCTCCTCGATGCCGACGCCCATGTTCGTGATCAGGGAGAAGCCGAGCACGCGGAGGCCCATGTGGCGGGCGGCGATCACTTCCAGAACGGTCGACATGCCGACCAGGTCGACGCCGAGGGCCTGGTAGGCGCGGATCTCCGCCGGAGTCTCGTAGGAAGGCCCCAGCAGGCCCAGGTAGACGCCTTCGCCGATCGGGATCCCGGCGGCGTCGCCGAGTTCGATGAAGCGGCGGCGCAGCGCCGGGTCATAGGCACCGGCCAGGTCCGGGAACTGAGGCCCCCAACTCGCGGGCAGGCGTCCGCGAAGCGGGTTCAGTCCGGTCAGGTTGACGTGATCGGAGAGCGCCGCGATCGATCCCGGCTGCAGCTCCCGCCGCAGGGAGCCGGCGGCGTTGGTGATGACAAGCGAGCGGGCTCCGAGAAGCGCCGCCAGCCGCACCAGGTAGACCACCTGGGCGGCGGTGTAGCCCTGGTAGGCGTGAAGCCGGCCGCGGCAATAGAGCACGAGTTTGCCGTTCCTCATCCGGACCACTTCGACCGTGGCGGCATGGCCCTCGATCGCTTCGACGTCGAAGGGAAGGAGCTCGTCGAACGGCCAGGGTCCGGCAACCCGCTCACCCAGGTCGAGATTCAGGCCGGAGCCGGTGACGAGAACGGCTTCGGGCCGTGGCCATCCAGCTTCGAGCCATCGTCCGCGGCTCCCCTCGAGTTCGGCGCCAAGACCCGTGTCCGGCCCTGTATCCTTGCCCTGATTCACTCCTCTGATCCCCGTCGTGGAGTGCGGGAGACCATACACGACCTGCCTGTCGCCTCCAGGCGGCGCGGAAGGACATCGATGCCTGTGAACGGAATGCCCCGGGAGCTCATCTCCAGGGAGAGGCTGCAGCGTCGCGTCGACGAACTGGCGCTCGAGATCGAGCGCGACTTCGCCGACAGCGAGGACCTCCTCTGTGTCGGCGTGTTGAAGGGCTCCGTCTTCTTCCTGTCGGATCTTCTGCAGCGTCTCTCGCGGCCCCTCGTCGTCGACTTCTTCCAGACCTCGAGTTACCGGGGGGAGACGACCTCGCCGGGCGAGGTGCGGATCCGGCGCGACCTCGACCACTCCCTGGCCGGTCGCGATGTCCTGCTGATCGAGGACATCGTGGACACCGGCTACACGATGCGCACGATCATGGCCCTGATGGGTTTCCGCGGCGCGCGTTCGGTTCGCCTCTGTGTGTTGCTGGACAAGGCATGCAAGCGCGAGACGGTGGTCCCCATCCACTATCGCGGTTTCGAGGTGGACGACGTCTTCGTGGTCGGCTACGGGCTCGACTACAACGACCGCTACCGCAACCTGCCCTATGTCGGAGTCCTCGACGAGGGAGACGTGGAAACGGAGTAGCCTCGCGTTGCCGTGGGGTTCGTCTGGCACGTTGCGCTGAGGTACTTCCGCTCGACCCGCGCGGACGCGCATATCCGCGTGCTGTCTTCGCTGACGGCCGGCGGCCTGGCGGTGGGCACGGCGGCGCTGGTCCTGGCGCTGGCGGCGCTCTCGGGCTTTCAGAACCACCTGCTCACCGATCTGGCGCGCCACACGCCGGCCCTGCAAGTGGAACTGGCCGGCTCCGGCGCGGGCGTCCCCGGCGAGGCCGCGGAGGAGCCGGCGGCGCTGGTCGCGTGGGCGGCGGCGACGAATGGCGTCTCGGCGGTCCAGGAGCTGCTGTATGCACGGGGCTGGCTGGCCGTTGGGGCGAGTGTCCAGCAAGTCGAAATCCTGGGCTTCGAGAAGGCGCCGCCCGTGTGGATCCCGGTCGGGGACCGGGCGGCGCGCGGACTGATCGTTCCGATAGCCGTCGCCCAGAAGCTGGGGCTTGCCGTCGGCGAGACGGTGCGCGTCTTCTCGCCGCGGCCCGGGTTGACGCCGCTTGGCCCCCGTCCGAGGACGCGCACCCTGCCGGTCGCCGGCATCTATCGCTCCGACCGTGCCGACTACGAGGAACTGCCGGTGCTGTTGCCGCTCGAGGAAGCGGCTGCCCTGTTCGCCGGCGGGGACCGCCGGCTCGACCTCACCCTGGAGCCGGAGGCCGAGCAGGAGTTGGTGGCCGGTTTCCTGCGCGAGACGGTCGACCCGGCCAAAGCGACCGTCGTCGGTTGGCGCGAGGCGAACCGCGCGCTCCTGTTCGTGCTGCGGCTTGAGAAGAGCCTGGTGTTCTCGGCGGTCGTGCTGATCGTGGCAGTGGCGGCCTTCGCGCTGCTCGCGTCGCTGTCCCTGGTGTTGTCGAGCAAGCGCTCCGAGGTCGGCGCGCTGGCGGCGATGGGGGCGCCGCCGGCCCGGCTGCAGCGGATCTTCCTTGCGCTCGGCGCGCTGCTGTCGGTCGGGGGAGCCGGTCTCGGCGGCGCGCTGGGCGCGGGCGTGGCGGCCTTCCTGGACCGCTTTCGGGTCATCTCGCTGCCGCCCGACGTCTACATCGTCGAGTATGTGCCGTTTCTGGTCCGGGGCAGCGACGTGCTCATCGTGGTGGCGTCAACGGTGGTCTTCACCGGCGCTGCTTCGCTGCTGAGCGCGCGCAGGGCGAGCCGTCTGGATCCGGTCGAGGCGATGCGGAGCGCCCGGACATGATCTCCGTGTCCGGAGTCACCAAGGCCTACCGCGACGGCGAAGTCCGGCGTCAGGTGCTACGCGGCGTCGATCTCGAACTCGCCCCCGGCGGTACGGTTGCCATCGTCGGACCCTCGGGCTCGGGGAAGTCGACCCTGTTGAACATCCTCGGCGCACTCGATACGGCCGACGCCGGGACGGTCCGTATCGACGGCGTGGACGTCTCCGCCTCCAGGCCGGCGGCGCTGGCCGGGTTCCGGAACCGCTCCCTCGGCTTCGTGTTCCAGTTCCACCAGTTGCTGCCCGACTTCACGGCGATCGAGAACGTGATCATGCCGGGACGGATCGCGGGCCGTTCCGCGGCGTCGCTTCTGGCCGACGGGCTGGAACTGCTCGACCAGGTCGGGCTCAGGGATCGCGCCGCCGACTTTCCCCAGCAGCTATCCGGCGGTGAGCGGCAGCGTGTGGCGATCTGCCGCGCGCTGGTGCTCGAGCCGCCGGTGCTGCTTGCCGATGAACCGACCGGCAACCTGGACGCGGCCAGCGGCGAGCAGGTACTGGAACTGCTCGCCGGCCTTAGGCGCCGTCGAGGAACGACCATGGTGCTGGTGACGCACAACCCGGAGGTGGCGCGTCGCTGCGGCAGCGTGCTGCGTCTGGATGGGGGAAGGTTGACACCCGCCTAGAGGACTGCGTCGATAGACTGCCGGTAGAGGCTGGCGCGCGGCGCCGGGAGCAACGTCCGTGTTCGAGAAGTACAACGAGAAAGCGCGCCGGGCGCTCTTCTTCGCTCGCTACGAGGCGAGCAAGCTGGGCAGCCGGGTCATCGAGTCGGAGCACATCCTCCTCGGCATCCTCCGGGAGGGCGAGGACTCGATCACCGAGCTGCTCCAGCGGCTCGAGATCAAGCCGGAAGATCTCCGGCGCGAGATCGAGGGAGAGCGCGTGTTCGTCGAGCGCATCTCGTCGACCGCGGAGCTGCCGCTCTCGGAGGAATCGAAGAAGATCCTCGCGTATGCATCGCACGAAGCCGAGAGCATGGTCCACTCTTCGGTCGGTTCCGAGCACCTGCTGATCGGCGTGCTGCGGGTCGAAGGTTGTCTGGCGCAGCGCATCCTGGTTCAGTACGGGTTCGACGTCGCGACGGTGCGCGAGGAGGTGGCGCAGGTGGCGCGGGAGCGCGCCAACCGGCGTGGGAAACAGGAGTTGCCCTTCCTCAGCGAGTTCGGCCGCGACCTGACCGCGTTAGCCCAGCAGGATCAGTTCGACCCCCTCATCGGCCGTGACGAGGAGGTCGGACGGATCGTCCAGATCCTCGCCCGGCGCACGAAGAACAACCCGATCCTCCTCGGCGAGCCGGGAGTGGGCAAGACGGCCATCGTCGAGGGCCTGGCTCAGCGTGTCGTGCTGGGGCGGGTGCCGAGGTTCCTGGCGACCAAGCGCATCGTCGCCCTCGACCTGTCGCTGATCGTGGCCGGCACGAAGTACCGGGGCCAGTTCGAGGAACGCCTGAAGGGCATCCTCAAGGAGTTGGAGGAAGGCGAGGACATCCTCGTCTTCATCGACGAGATTCACGCCCTGGTCGGGGCGGGCTCGGCAGAGGGATCGCTCGACGCGGCGAACATTCTCAAGCCGGCGCTGTCGCGGGGCGACATCGCCTGCATCGGCGCCACGACGCAGCGCGAGTACCGCCGCTACATCGAGAAGGACCGTTCCCTGCTGCGACGCTTCCAGGCGATCCAGGTCCAGCCGCCGACGGCCGACGAGACGTACGACATCCTGGTGGGGCTCAAGGAGCGCTACCAGGGGTTCCACAAGGTGGCCTACGAGGACGGCGCTCTGCGGGCCGCCGTGGCCGGGTCGAACCGCTACATCCCCGACCGCTACCAGCCGGACAAGTCGATCGACGTGATGGACGAGGCCGGCGCCCGGGTCAAGCTGCGCCGGGTGAGAGATACGCGGCAGACGCGCCGGATCGAAACGGAGATCCGGCAGGTCGTGGCCGAGATGAAGGCGGCGGTTTCCGACAAGGACTTCGACCGCGCGGTCCGCTACCGGGAGCGCGAGATCGAGCTTCGGGAAGATCTTGAGAGCATGCAGCGGTTGCATGACGAGGGCGCCCATGATCTCGTCGTCACAGCGCAGGATGTGGAGGAGGTGATCGCCTCCTGGACCGGCGTGCCGGTGGCGGCTCTGCGCAGCGACGAGGCGGAGCGTCTGATGAACATGGAGGAGGCGCTGCGCAAGCGGATCGTGGGCCAGGAGCGGGCGATCCGCGCGATCAGCCGCGCCATCCGCAGGTCGCGGCTCGGCGTCTCCGATCCCCGGCGTCCGGTGGGCTCGTTCATCTTCCTGGGCCCCAGCGGCGTTGGGAAGACCGAGGTGGCGCGCCGCCTGGCCGAGTTCCTGTTCGGCAGTCAGAACGCGCTGCTCCGATTCGACATGAGCGAGTACATGGAGAAGTACGCGGCGTCCAAGCTGATCGGCTCTCCGCCGGGCTATGTCGGTTACGAGGAGGGCGGCCAGTTGACCGAGCGGGTGCGGCGCCAGCCGTACTCGCTGATTCTCTTCGACGAGATCGAGAAGGCGCACCCGGACATCGCGGGCCTGCTGCTGCAGATTCTGGAGGAGGGGACGCTGACGGACGCCTACGGCAACCATGTCGACTTCCGCCACTCGCTGGTGCTCCTGACGTCGAACCTCGGGAGCAAGCTGGTGCTCAAGGGAGGTCGGATGGGCTTCGGCGGCTCCTCGGACGATGACTTCGCCGGGGTACGTGAGGAGACGCTTTCCGAGCTTCAGCGGTCGTTCAGTCCCGAGTTCATCAATCGGATCGACGAGACGATCGTGTTCAATCCGCTGGGGCGGGACGAGCTGCGCGCGATCGTCGATCTGCTGCTCTCGGACGTCAACGAGACACTCGCCGAGCGGGGTCTGGCGGTCGATGTGACTCCCGCGGCGTGCGAATGGCTGCTGGAGCAGGCTGGAGTCGACCCGTCGACCGGCGCCCGGCCGCTCCGCCGCACGATCCAGCGCCACGTCCAGGATGCCGTTTCCGACCTGCTGATCCAGCGTACGGGCGCCAGGATTCATCGGATCAGGGTCGATCTGGCGGCGCCCGCCGCCAACGGAGAGGGCTCGCTGGCCGAGAGGGAGCTGGTCCTGGAAGAGGTAACCCCGCAGGTCGTCGGGGACGAAGCCCCCGTCGGCGCCACACATTCAGCAGCCCGCGAGGAGGAACCTGCCCTTGCCGAATCCTGATCGAAGCCGCTGCACCGTTCTCGCGGGGATGGGGACGCTTCTGGCCGTGCTCCTGGCGGTGTCGCCGGCCGCCGCTCAACTCCTCGTCGGTCGGCCGATCGTGTCGGTCGAGTACACCGGCGTCGAGACGCTGAGTGAAGAAAGCCTGAGCTACTACCTGGATCTGGAGCCGGGCAAGCCATGGGACCCGGGGCGCCTGAACGATCGGATCAACGAACTCTGGGGACGTGAGCTGATCGACGACATCTCCATCGCGGCCGAGGCGGAGGGTGACGGCGTGGGGGTGCAGGTGACGATCACCGAGCGGCCGCTGCTGACCTCGCTCGACTACGAGGGGCTGAAGAAGCTGAAGCGCAGCGACATCGGCGACATGACGGATCGGGAGCGCATCTCGGTCTACGAGGATCTGCCGCTCGACCTCGGCGAACTGGCGCGCCTCGAGCAGGCGATCAAGAAGCTCTATGAGGAGCGGGGGTTCCGCTTCGCCGGGATCCACGTCGACGTACAGGACGCGGGCCTTGGCGAGAAGCGTGTTCTCATCACGGTTGACGAGGGTGGACGGGTCAAGATCGGCCAGGTCGACTTCGAGGGCAACGAGGTGTTCTCGGCGGGCAAGCTGCGCCGCCAGATGGAGAAGACGAAGAAGTCGAACCTGCTGACCCGGATTCGCAAGCGCGACGTCTTCAACTCCGCCACCGTCGAGGAGGATCTGGACAAGGTCAAGGACCTCTACCGCCGCTTCGGCTACAAGGATGTCGAGGTGGGCGAGCCCGAGCTCGACGTGATCGAGCGCAAGCCGAACGCGGAGCGGCTCGAGGACCGCAAGAGGCAGCTCTCCCTGGTCGTGCCGGTCGAGGAGGGGCCGCGCTGGAAGCTCGGACAGGTCACCGTGGAAGGCGCCGACGTGCTGCCGGAAGCGCTGCTGCTCAGGGCGTTCAAGGAGCCGAAGGGCGGCTGGCTGCGTTCCGACCTGATCGACGAGGGCGTCGAGCAGATCGGAGAGCTCTACCGCAACAGCGGTTACATCTTCGCGGACGTGAAGATGGAGATCATCGAACAGGCCGATCTGGTGGCGGACGTGCTGGTCACGATCGAGGAGAACGACCAGTTCAGGGTCGGACGGCTCGAGTTCACCGGCAACGACCGGACGCGTGACCGGGTTCTCCGGCGCCAGATGCTGCTGAAGGAAGGCGACGTCTTCAACTCGGGAATGCTCCAGACAAGCCTGCTGCGGCTCAGCCAGCTCGAGTACTACGTGGTCAATGAGGCCGACCCCGTGGAAGTGAGCTACAACAGCGACGACCAGGAGGTCGATCTCATCGTCAAGGGGACGGAAACGGGCCAGACCGAAGTCCAGTTCGGCGGCGGCTACAGCGAACTGGACGGTTTCTTCGTCCAGTCGGCGCTGCGTACCCGCAACTTCCTGGGCCGGGGCGAAACCGTCGGTGTGTCGATTCAGACCGGCCGCTACCGTGACATCTTCGATGTCTCGTACTACATGCCGTGGGTCAAGGACCGGCCGCAGAACTTCGGCATCCAGTTGTTCAATCGCGACACGGACTTCGATCTCCTGATCGACCAGCGCTACCGCAGCAAGGAGGCGGGCGGCGTCATCTCGTTCGGGCGGTCGTTCCGCCGGTGGGAACTCGTCCAGTTGGCGTACAGCAACATGGACATCGAGAGCTACCAGTCCCAGACCTTCTACTTCTTCCAGGATCCGGAGGAGCGGGACGAAACGACGAGCGACACGGTCGAACACCTGTTCGAGTTCAATCGCCGCTCGATCACCGCGACGTACCAGTTCGACAGCCACAACAACCGGCTGGAGCCGATCAGGGGCAAGCGCCTCATCGCGTCGCTCGAGTACGCCGGTGGGCCGCTGGGCGGCGAGTCCTTCTTCATCCGGCCCTCGTTGACGGCCGCGATCACGACACCCGTGACCATGGGAGCGTGGCGCACCGTGGCCAGGGCGAACGTCCAGCTCGGCTACATCCAGCCCTTCGGCAATGACAACGAGGGAAATCTCCGTCAGCTGTTCTTCCTCGACCGCTACCTGCTCGGCGGGGAGAACAGCCTCAGGGGCTTCGCCTTCAGGTCGATCTGGGTGCGCGATCCGGAAACCGGGCGCACGCTGCTCGATGCGAACGGCTTCCCGCAGGGAGGCAACAAGAGCGTCGTGATCAACCTGGAGCACCACACCCTGGTCAACGGCCCGTTCCGGGTGGTCGCCTTCGTCGATGCGGGTAACGTGTACGGCGACGATCAGGATGTGGACTTCAGCCACATGAGGATGTCGGCCGGCATCGAGCTGCGGGTCAATGTGCCGATTCTTGGCGCGCCGCTCCGGTTCATCTACGCTACGAACCTGAATCCTCTCCCCGACCTCGGCGGTTTCGACCGCGAGCGCTTCGACAGCTTCGACTTCAGCATCGGGACCAGCTTCTAGGGTTCCTGGCTGCCAACGGAGAACACCCCATGAAACTCAACACATTCAGAACCCGCGCGGTCCTTGTCGCGGGGGCCGTCGCCATGATCTCCGGGCCGGTCCTGGCACAGAGCAAGATCGCGGTGATCGAGGTCGAGCGGCTGCTACAGGAATCGGCTCGCGGCCAGGTCGCGGTGCAGGAACTCACCAGGCTCAGGGACCAGAAGCAGGTTGAACTCCAGAGTCAGCAGGAACAGTTGGCGGCACTGCAGAAGCAGTACAACGACGGCCGCCTGACCCTGGCGGAGGATCGCCTGGCGGAGATGGAAAAGCAGCTCGAGGACATGACGATCGGGCTGCAGCGCTCCCAGGACGATGCGAACCGCGAGATGCAGAAGATGCAGGCCGAGAGGTTCGGCGAGATCGAGCAGGCAGTGCTGCCGATCATCGCCCAGGTCGGCCGGGAATTCGGCTACACGGCGATCTTCAACAAGTTCCAGGGCGGTCTGCTGTACTCGGCAGATGCCGCCGACATCACGAGCCTGATCATCGAGCGCTACAACGCCGCCTATCCGGCGACGCCGGCTGAACCCGGCGAGTAGCGCGGCAAGAAGGTCGCCGCTCCGCGGCGCGTGTTGTCCGCGGGTCAGAAGACCCGCGGCTACATGCCGGCGGGGAACGCCGGCGCACCCAGTTGCCGCGCTACTCGCGGATGCTGTAGAGCTTCGACCGGGTACGGATCAGCAGCCGGTCGCCCACGATCGCGGGCGACGCCATCGCCATCTCGTCGAGGCTGTTCATGTGCAGGACCTCGTACTCGGAGCCCGCTCTCATCACGTAGGTGTCGCCCTGCTCGCTGAGCGCGAACACCAGGTCGTTGTAGGCCCAGGGCGATGAGGTGAAGCTGGCGCCGCCCCGCGGAGCGACGCGCTGGCGGCCGTACACCGGTTCGCCGGTCAACGCGTCATACGCCTCGAAGAAGCCGCGATCCAGGAGGCTGTAGTAGATGCCCTTGTAGACCAGGGGGGAGGTGTTGTAGTTGCCGGCCTTCGGCTGGTGCCAGGCGACGAACTCGCTCTCCGTCGCGTCCTCCTCGAGCGTGATGTCGCCGAGTGCCCCGGGGCGGATGGCGAAGACCGGCCGCCGCTGGTCCTGGAAGTAGCCGGAGTTGATGTACATCAGGTTGTCGACGGCGAAGGGCGTCGCGATCGCCGCCCAGGACATGCGGCCGTCCATCTCCCAGAGCAACTCGCCGTCGAGGCCGTAGGAACGGATGCGGTTCTTGCCGTTCGTCACGATCTCGGTGCGGACCTCGTTGGCCCACACGAGGGGCGTGGCCCAGCTGGAGACCTCGGCCCGGTCGGTGCGCCACCGCTGCTCGCCGGTGACCTTGTCGAGGCCGGCGATCCACGACTCCTCCTCGTTGTCGTAGAGGATGATCAGAAGGTCGTCGTGCAGTACGGGCGAAGAGGCGGAGCCGTAGTCCCACATCGTCGGCCGGTGGGGCGTGTCGAAGCTCCATACGGAGGCGCCGTCCATGGTGAACGCGTAGACACCGAGGTCGCCGAATCGCGCGTAGATCCGGTCGCCGTCGGTCGTGGGGGTTTCGGAGGCGTACGTCTGCTTCTGGTGACGGGCGAACTCCGGGATCCCGGTCTTGACGGAGCGGCTCCAGACGACCTCGCCGCTTTCGAGATCCAGACAGTAGACCCGCCAGTCATGGATGGCCTGGGGCGGTTCGCTGCGCCCGCGCGCGGCGTAGAGTCCGGCCTGCGGACGCTCGAATTCGCCGTCTGCGACGGCCGTGGTGAGGAACACCCGGTCGCCCCAGACGATGGGACTCGACCAGCCGAGACCGGGGATCTCGGCCACCCACTCGACGTTCTCCGTCTGGCTCCAGCGGTCCGGGAGATCCGGGTTGTCCTCGACCGCCGGGTTCATTCCGGGGCCGCGAAACTGGGGCCAGTTGTCGGACGCCCAGGCCGGCGGGGTGACGGCGAGGGCGGCGCAGGTGAGGATCAGAAGCTGGCGGCGGAGTCGCGACGTCGTCGATGCATCCATCGAAGGAACCTCCAAGAGTCGTCGAAGGGGGTGCCGCATCGTATCGCCGACGCGGCCGACGTCCACCGGGATAGGCTCGTCCGGTGACCCACCGCCTGGCCGATCTCGCCGCGATGGTCGGCGCCGACCTCGTGGGCGATCCGGATCGGCTCATCGACGGCGTCGCCACGCTGGAGGCCGCCGGTGACCGGGATCTCTCCTTCCTGACCAACCCGAAGTACCGGGAGCGGGCGCGCTCTTCGGGTGCCGGCGCGTTGCTGGTACCGAAGGACCTTTCGCCCGACACTCTTCACGGTCTCCGCGCCGACCTGCTGCTCTGTGAGGACGCCTATCGTGCCCTCGCCGACCTGATGACGGCACTCTTCCCCGCGGCCGAGGTCGAGCCGGGCGTTCATGAGACGGCGTACGTCGATGCGGCCGCCAGCGTCCACGCCGCCGCCCGGATCGACGCCTTCGCCGTCGTCGGCGCCGGGTCGACCGTGGCGGCGGGCGCCGTTGTCGGCGCCCATAGCGTGATCGGCCGGGGCTGCCGGATCGGAGAGGGCACGGTACTTCACCCCCATGTGGTGGTTTACGACGGAAGCCGGATCGGCGATCGGGTGATCGTCCACTCGGGTGTCGTGCTCGGAGCGGACGGATTCGGTTTCGCCGAGGGGGCGGCGGCATCCCAGGTCAAGTTGCCCCAGGTCGGCGTCGTCGTGATCGAGGACGACGTGGAGATCGGTGCGAACTCGGCGGTCGACCGCGCGACGTTCGACACCACCCGCGTCGGCAGCGGCACGAAGATCGACAACCTGGTGCAGGTGGGCCACAACGCCGAGATCGGCAGTGGCTGCATTCTCTGCGGGCAGGCGGGGGTTTCGGGCAGCAGCCGGATCGGCGACCGTGTTCTGCTCGCGGGTCAGGCGGGAGTCGCGGGTCACTTCGAGATCGGCGACGGGGTCCAGGTCGCCGCCAAGTCCGCCGTCTTCCAGGAGGTGCCGCCGGGGCAGCGGGTTGCCGGTATTCCCGCGATGCCGATCGCTGCCTGGCGCCGGCGGAACGCGCTACAGTCCCGCCTGCCGGCGATGCGTGCCGCAGTGCGCGGTCTCGAGCGACGCGTCCAGGAGTTGGAAGCGGCGGCTCACTCCGAGGCGGCGCCGCGGGCGGATCGAGACACGGACACGGGAGACGAGAAGTGAGCGGAGAGAAGGCCGGGAGCGGAGGGATCCTGGGCCCGTTCGACTCAAAGTGGATCGAGAGCGTGTTGCCGCACCGGTATCCGCTGCTTCTGGTCGACCAGGTGCTGGAGCTGGAGCCGGGCCAGCGGGTCGTTGCGATCAAGAACGTGACCCGCAACGAGCCCTTCTTCGACGGCCACTTTCCGGGCAACCCGATCATGCCGGGAGTCCTGGTGATCGAGGCGATGGCGCAGACCGCCGCACTTCTGCTGCTGCACGAACTCGAGGACCGGGATCAGAAGGTGCTCTTCTTCTCGGGTATCGAGAAGGTTCGCTTCCGCCGACCCGTGGTCCCTGGCGATCAACTGCGGATGGAGGTGGAGTCGTTGCGCCTTCGGACCTTCCACTCACGCTTCCGCGGGCGGGCGACCGTGGACGGCGAGCTGGCGGTGGAGGCCGTCTGCACGTCCGCCATGGCAACGGCCTGAGCGACTGGCCGTGCTGATGCCGCGGCAAGCACGATGACGGCCGAAATCCACCCGACGGCGATCGTTGGCGACGGCGTCGAGTTGGGTGAAGACGTGGTCGTCGGCCCCTACGCCGTGATTGGCGGCGGCGTCCAGGTAGGCGACGGCACGAAGATCGGCGCCCATGCGACGATCTACGGCGACACGGTCCTCGGCCGGGCCAACAGGGTCTTTCCCCATGCGGCGATCGGCTTCGATCCGCAGGACCTCAAGTACGAGGGGGAGAGGAGCCGGCTCACCATTGGCGACCGAAACCAGTTCCGGGAGTTCTGCACGATCAACCGGGGCACCGAGTTCGGCGGCGGAGAAACCCGAATCGGCGATGACAACCTGTTCATGACCCAGACCCACGTCGGTCACGACAGCCAGGTGGGCAGCCGTACGGTTTTCACGAACGGCGGCACTCTTGCCGGGCACGTGGTCGTCGAGGACGACGCCACGATCGGGGCGTTCTCCGGCGTTCACCAGTTCTGCCGTGTCGGCAGGCACGCCTATATCGGCGGCTACTCCGTGATCACCATGGACGCCCTGCCGTTCTGCATCACGGTCGGGATCAAGCCGGCGTGCATGGGCGTCAACCGTATCGGCCTGGAGCGCAAGGGGAAGTCGCCGGAGGACATCCGGGCGATCGAGCGCGCGGTGCGTGTCGTCACGCGCTCGCGGCGGAACAGGACGCAGGCTCTCGAGGAACTGGAAGCCGGGCATGCCGGACACGCCGACGTGGACGCGCTGATCGCATTCATTCACAGTTCCACCAGGGGCTTCATCCGTTCGGCGCGCCGCGGATCGCGGGGCGCCTGAGGGGAGCTCGCACTGGGCACGGCACCCTCCGGGCGAGCTGGCGGCGACGGCGGCGCTGCGGCGGGGCGCCGGGCCGGCGTGGTCGGTGCCGGTGTGATGGGCCGCCATCACGTCCGCCTCTTGACGGATCTGCTGGAACCCCGGTCGGTCGTCGTGGTCGACGCGGAGGCGGCCCGGGCCGAAAGTGTCGCGGCCGAACATGGCGCCGCGGTGGCGGCCGGGCTCGAGGAACTGGCCGAAGCCGTCGACCTGGCCGTAGTTGCCGTGCCGACGGTGGATCACCTCGATGTGGCGGAACGTCTGATCGAGGCGGGCGTCCACGTGCTGGTGGAGAAGCCGATCGCGGTTGACCTCGCCCAGGCGGACGTTCTGATCGCGGCCGCGGCGACGCGCGGCGTGGTGCTGGCGGTGGGCCACGTCGAGTTCTACAATCCTGCCGTTCAGGAACTCCTGACATCGGCTTTCGGTCCCCGCTTCGTCGAAGTGGAACGGATGTCGCCCTTCAGCCCTCGCAGCCTGGATGTGGACGTTGTGCTGGACCTGATGATTCACGACCTGCAGATCCTCCATGCCCTCGATCCGAGTCCGGTTCGCGAGGTGCGCGCGGTCGGGATCGACGTCCTGTCCGACCGTGTCGACATCGCCGATGCCCGGATCGAACTCGAGTCGGGCTGCGTGGCGAACCTGACCGCGTCCAGGGTGTCCGCGGAGCGTGTGCGCCAGCTACGTGTCTTCTTCGCCGACAGATACCACTCGCTGGACTACCAGGAACAGACGGTGAAGGGGTTTCGGAGAGTGCGAAGCAGGGGCGCCGGAGCGTCGGCGCCAGCGGCCGCCGCTGCCGCCGGCGGGCCGGCCGGGCTCATCGTGCCGACCGACCTCGAGGTGGAGCAGGGCGAGCCGCTTCGCCGGGAACTGGAAGCGTTTCTTGACCGTTGCGCCGGCGGCGGGGCGCCTCTAGTCGACGGCGAAGCCGGCCGGCGCGCCCTCAAGACGGCGCTGCGGGTGAACTCGACGATCGCCGGACGCGCGACATGAGCGCCGACGCCTGCAGGATAGGGATCATCGGGGGCTCCGGCCTCTACTCGATGGCGGAGCTTGAGGTCCATGAGGAACGTGCGATCGAGACACCGTTCGGCAGCCCCTCGGAGGTCTTCGTGCTGGGTGAGCTCCGCGGTCGGCGGGTCGCTTTCCTTGCCCGTCACGGGCGTGGTCACCGCATTCTGCCGAGCGAATTGAACTTCCGCGCCAACATCTACGCCTTCAAGACGCTGGGGGTGGAGCGGTTGGTCTCGCTGTCCGCCGTCGGCTCGCTGCGGCGGCGCTACCGGCCGACCCACATCGTCGTGCCTGACCAGTTCATCGACCGCACGCGACACCGGCCCGACACGTTCTTCGGCAACGGGCTGGCGGCGCACGTCGCCTTCGCCGACCCGATCTGTCCCGTTCTGATGAACGTGTGCGCGGAACAGTCGGCTGGCGCGGGGGCCGTGGTTCACCGCGGCGGCACGTACGTGTGCATGGAGGGGCCTCAGTTCTCGACCCGCGCCGAGTCCTTCATGCACCGCGGCTGGAACGCCGATGTGATCGGCATGACGAACCTGCAGGAGGCGAAGCTCGCGCGGGAGGCGGAGATCTGCTACGCGACTCTCGCCCTGATCACGGACTACGACTGCTGGCACGAGGAGGAAGAGGACGTCACCGTAGAGGCCGTTTTGGCCGTGCTGCAGCAGAACGCGCGCACCGCGCAGGCAGCGGTGGCCCGAATCGTCGCCGCGTTGCCCGAGGAACGGCACCCCGGATCCTGCCCCTGCGCCAGCGCGCTGGAACACGCCCTGATCACCGACCCTGCGGTCATACCGAAGTCCGTGCTGCGCGATCTGGCGCCGATCGTCGGCCGCGTGTTCGATGGCGGCGGCAACAGTTGAACCGCGACGAGCGAGAACGGACGTGACACGACTGCTGCTGACGAACGACGATGGCATCGAAGCCCCCGGTCTGCGTCGGCTCGCCGCGGCGCTCGACGGTCTCTCCACGTCGAAAGGGCCGATCGAGTACCAGGTCGTGGCGCCCCTGCACGAGCAGAGCGGCTGTGGCCAGGCGCTGACGCTGTTCCGGCCCCTGCGGGCCAGGGTAGTGCGGGAAGGCTGGTTCGCGGTCGACGGGACGCCGTCCGACTGCGTCAACCTGGGCGTTCACGCGCTACTGGACGAACGGCCCGATCTGCTCGTCTCGGGCATCAACTACGGCGTCAACCTGGGCGACGACGTGACGCACAGCGGTACGGTCGGGGCCGCGCTCGAAGGGCGGCTCCTCGGCGTGCCGGCGGTCGCCTTCTCCCAGGAGTACCGAAAGGCCCAGCCCGCCGACATGGAACGCGCCGCGAAGCTGGCCGTGCGTGCGATCATCTCCCTGCTGGAGCAGGGGATTCCCGAGCGGATGCTCCTCAACGTGAACTTCCCGTTCGATCCGCCCCGCGGCGTCCGGGTCTCACGGCTCGGGCGAAGGCCCTATCGCAACGCGGTCGTGGAGCAGGCAGATCCGCGAGGCGGCTCGATGTACTGGCTGGTGGGGAAGCCCGAGCCGGAGCGCCTGGACGACACGGACGCCGCGGCCGTGCGGGACGGATACATCTCGATCACTCCGCTCTCGGCCGACCTCACCGACCGGAAGGCCATCGCCGGCAACGACGGCGTATTGCCCGGTCTCGTGGGAGCGCTGGGTTGAAAACGCTCGCGGTCGATCGGGCGGACGGCTACCGTCACGCCCGGCGCCGCATGGTGCGGAAGCTGGTCGAGCAGTACGGCCTGAAGGACGAGCGGGTCCTCGCGGCCATGGGACGGGTGCCTCGCCACCTCTTCGTGCCGGACCATCTCGTGAACGACGCGTACCGCGACAGCGCGCTGCCAATCGGTTGCGAGCAGACGATCTCCCAGCCGTACATCGTCGGCCGCATGACCGAAGACCTCGCTGTCGAGGAGGAGGACTCAGTGCTCGAGATCGGTACCGGTTCGGGTTATCAGACGGCCGTGCTGGCGCTTCTGGCACGTCGGGTCTACAGCATCGAGCGGTTGGGTCCCCTGGCCCGCGAGGCGATGGCGCGGATGCGAGCGCTCGGGCTACCGAACGTCAAGGTGCAGGTCTTCGACGGCACGGTCGGCTGGAAGGATGCGGGACCCTTCAACCGCATCCTGGTCGCGGCCGCCGCGCCCCGCGTTCCTGACGCGCTCGTCGAGCAACTGGCGTCGGATGGTCGGTTGGTGATTCCGGAAGGCGACCGGAACAAGCAGAACCTGGTGACCTACCGGAAGTACCCGAACGGCACGGTGACCCGCGACGTCGGCGAATCCGTGCGATTCGTGCCCCTGATCGGTCGCCAGGGTTGGAAGACCAGGGTTCGCTAGTTGGCGGCCTGACGAGGTGGAGAAGCAGCGATGGGATCGAAAGCGGCATTCCGGCTGAAGGACTGGATTCGGGAGGTGCCCGACTTTCCGAAGCCGGGGATCCTGTTCAAGGACATCACGACCTTGCTCAAGGAGCCGGCGGCGCTGCGGGAGGCCGCCGACCGGCTCGCGGAGCGTTTCGCGGACCACCGGATCGATCATGTGGTCGGGATCGAGGCCCGCGGCTTCATCTTCGCGCCGCTGGTGGCGGTTCGATTGAACGCGGGCTTCGTGCCGGTGCGCAAGCCCGGGAAGCTCCCCGCGAGGACCGCCGCGCGCACCTACGAACTCGAGTACGGCACGGACACGTTGGAAATGCATGTCGACGGCCTCGCTTCCGGGGACCGGGTGGCCCTGGTCGACGATCTTCTGGCCACCGGCGGCACCGCGAGGGCCGCCGCCGACCTGGTGGACTCGGTCGGGGCCAGGGTCGAGGCCATCGGATTCGTCGTGGAACTGACGTACCTTGAAGGCCGGCGGCGGCTTGAAGGGTACGACGTGGTTGAATCGCTGGTCCGATACTGAGATCCTGCAGAGGCGACGCGCCTGTAGCTCAGCGGGATAGAGCGGCGGATTCCTAATCCGCAGGTCGGGGGTTCGAGTCCCTCCAGGCGCACCACCCGTCCAGACGCGCCACTACTCTTCGATCTTGCCCGTCGGCTTCTCCTCGTTCTCGTCCTCGGCGGGCTCGTTCAGGCCGCGCTTGAAGTTCCGGATGCCGGCGCCGAGACCACCCGCCAGCTTGGGGATCCGGCTGGCGCCGAAGACCAGGACGATGATCGCGAGAACGATCAGCAGTTCGCCAATTCCCAAGGTCGGCATGGTGGGTGCTCCAGGTGGTTGAGTGTGGCGTCGCCCGACAGTCGACTTCGGCGGCAGGCGCCTTGGGGACAAGTCTGCCACAGCTCGTGAGCGGGGACGCTCCCCGGGGCAACGGTGGTAGGGTTTGCGCCGCTCCGGGAGGTCTTGCATGAGTCGTCTGACACGAGAGGAGATGCGGCGCGACGAGGTGCGCGAAGCGGTTTTTTCGGCTTCCACCTGGTTCGCGGAGCACATCCGGCAGATCCTGATCGGGATCGCGGGCGTGATCGTCGTCGTGGTCGGCGTGGTGCTGTTCCTGAACTACCAGGAAGGCCGCGAAGCGGAGGCCAGCTTTGAACTCAGCAAGGCCCTCGAGGTCTTCCGGGCAGAGGTCAAGGCGCCGGAAGCGGACACCGCCCTGGACTTCCTCGACGCGCCGCCGGACAGTGCCCCGGGCGAAGGCGATGCCGGAGCGGAACCCGCTGCCCAGGAGGACGGCGAAGAGGAAGGCCTGACCTTCGCGTCCGACGCGGAGCGCCGCGCGGAGGCGCGGTCAGCCCTCGAAGCGGTCCGTGAGAGCTACGGCTCAACCTCCTCGGGTCGTCTGGCTTCTGTGTATCTGGGCCAGATCGCCGCGGCCGAGGGCGATACGGCGACGGCGCGCGCGCTGTGGACGGAGTATCTCGAGTCGAACGGCGGCGACCATGCGCTGGCCATCGGTCTGCAGATGAACCTCTACAGCCTCGACCGCGCCGAGGGCCGGGGAGAGCAGCTCGCGGCCGAACTCCGCGGCGCCGTGGCGACCGAGACTTCCGAGTTGCCGAAGGACGTGCTGCTGTTCGAACTCGCCGCCACCCTGGACCAGCTCGGTGACGAGGAGGGCGCCCGGGAAACCTACCAGCGCATCGTCGATGAGCATCCGGACAGCGGCTACGCGATCAGGGCCCGGCAGCAGCTTGGACCCGATCCCGCCGCCGCGAGTCCGTTCGGTTTCGGCGGTTAACGCCCCCTAACCGCAGCCCGGTGGTGACGCCCTACGCCATTCTGAACCGGATGCGTCAGGGGCGGACGCTGACCAGGGACGAGGTGCGGTCGGTCGTCGCCGGGGCGGCCGACGGAAGCTGGACGGACGTACACCTTGCCGCCTTCCTGATGGCCGCCGCGATGCGGGGCTTAAGCGGCGACGAGACGCGGGAGTTGACCCTCGCGATGCTCGAGTCCGGTGACCAGTGGGGTCTGGCGAAGGACTTCGGAACCGTGGTCGACAAGCACTCGACGGGTGGCGTCGGGGACACGGTGAGCCTGGTCGCGCTGCCCCTGCTCGCCTCCTGCGGCGTGCCGGCGGCCAAACTCACCGGCCGCTCGCTGGGCCACAGCGGCGGGACCGCGGACAAGCTGGAGAGTATTCCCGGCGTGCGGTTGGAACTGGATCGGAGCAGGACGCTCGAACTCCTCGAGCGATTCGGCATGGCGATCGGCATCGCGACCGCCGGCATCGCGCCGGCCGACAGGCGCCTGTACGGCCTGAGGGACCGGACGTCGACCGTGGGTTCGATTCCGCTGGTGGTCGGCAGCATCCTGTCGAAGAAGCTCGCCCTGGGAGCATCCGGGATTGTGTTCGACGTCAAGACCGGTAACGGCGGCTTCTTCCCCGACCCGGAGGACACCCGCACCCTTGCCTCGAGCCTCGCCTCGATCAGCGCCGTCTGCGGCACGCCGGCGGACTGCGTGCTGAGCGACATGAGTCAGCCTCTTGGCCGATGGGTCGGCCACGCGGCGGAAGTCCGGGAAGCCCTGGACTTTCTGGGCGGCGACGGCGACCCGCGACTGTTCGAGGTGGTGACGGCGATTTGCTCCAGGGCGGCCCGCCTGGTCGGCAGGGAGATGCGTTCGCGCGACCTCGAGGCCGTGATCGGCTCGGGCGCCGCCCGCCAGAAGCTGATCGACTGGGCCGATGCCCAGGGCGCCGTGACCGCCTGGACCTCCGCGCTGGACCTGGCGCCGGTCGAGGCCGTGGTCACCGCCTCCGCGTCCGGGTATCTCGCCGCCGTCGATTGCCGCCGGATCGGTAACGCATTCGCGGACGCCTGTCGCCCGGACCGCGACCCGACGAGGATCGATCGCGCCGTCGCGCTCCGCTACGACGTGCGACTGGGCCAGAAGGTCGAACGCGGCCAGGAACTCGCCCGCCTCTACGTCCGCCGCGACCCGGAAACGCTCCGGCGGGAAGTCGCGGCGGCGCTCGTCATCGGGGAGCGGATCGAGGCGCCCCCGCCGGTGGCGGAGTAGGGGTACCCTGCCTTCGTCCGAGTTCTCCGGCCAACTGGAAGGTATTGTGGTGCGGACAGATGTGAGATGGGAGGGCTTGCGTGGGGCAGGTGCGCGATCCGCTGCTCTGTTGTGTAGGCCTCGGTGAACGCCTTGGCACCGTGACAGTTAGCTCCGGCCCGTGTGGCCCAGAGACTCCCGACCAACATGTCACAGTGTCTTCACTCGGCCGTTTCCCCTTCGCCCTTGACAGGCTGCGACACCGTCGCTATGGTTCCTCTCGTTCATCACAACCTGGGCAGCCTAACTTGGTAGCGCATGACCCGTAGGGGTGAGGCTGTCGCAACTAGCTGACCGGAGGAAACAACATGAAAGCGAGAGTGGTGTTGGCGTTCCTTGCTGTTCTGGCTCTATCCTCAACGGGGACCGTAGAGCCCTCCCAGGAATGCAACTGGGATTGCGCAGACGAATACGATCTTCAGGCCCCAGCAAGCTGTATCCAGCGCATGTATGTAACCGGTAACGGCGGTTGCGATCGAGAGGTCGTTGAGGAGTGCGACTCGTGGGGGTGCAGGACGAGGACGACATGTGTTGGAGCCCCTCGCCAGTGCACGAACGGCGGAGATTTCGGCGCTCCGATCGCCTAAGTAACGGACTCTAGCAACGGCTTGGCGTGCTTGGTACGAAGTGGGCGAAACAGGCTGGCTTCAGTGCGAGTGGTTTCCGCGCCGTCTCTAGGAGAGACCTTACGAGGAGGCGAATGGCCCGCTACGGGCGTTGTGCAGCGGTGACGGAGGATTCATCACAACCCACGCGGACAACGTTGCGGGCCGATAGCGGGCCATCGGACAGCGTAGCGCAGGGATGCGCTCTTGACAACCCGCATGGGGTCAGTGGAGCCCAGCAGAGCCAATCGGCGTGCGCGGCGTTCCTGGCGCTGTTACTCGCTTCAAGTGGAGCCGCCGCGACCGAACCCGTTGAGTTGAAGGTCCAGTTGAAGACGGCAGTGGACGCCGAGCACGGCATGCCGCTAACGGTTGATGTCTGGTTCGTGGAGCCGGCGACACGCCAGACGATCGCGCACCATTCTGTCGCGACGAAGTCAGGCGACCGGCTGGAGTTCAGCGGCAGCATACCCTTGTCGCAGTCGGGTTGGAGCGTGTTCGCTCGTGCGCCCGGATGGTGGAGTTCAAACCGGTACGTCGCGCCGGATGGGAGGACCGCGTCTCTACTTCTCGTCCCGGAAGGGATCGTGAAGTTCGAACTCGTAGGTGGGGATTCGGGGCTGGAGCGGTTGGTCCCCGGCGACGTTCGGATCGCTGGGCTCCTTCGGCAACCCGGGCGGTATCTTCCCACAGGGGTGCATGGCGGGTTGTGTGCGTTCCGGAAGCCCACGAGCGACGGCGAGTCGGTGCACGTCAGTTGCCCGTTCGCTCGGGGGGAAACCGCGGATGTGCAGGTCTCGCTTGGACCGTTCCTGCCGATAACGGCTCCAAGGCTAGGCATCGGGGAAAGCGTAGACCTCGGTGTGATCGAGATCGTTCGCGGGGCAATGCTGACAGGTGTCTTGAGATCAGGAGAAGATCGAAGTCACCTGCTCGGACTGCGATCGCGAACCATCTCGGGAACTCTGCCGGTCGTCGAATGGAGCGACATCTCTGGTGCGTTCAGCTTCGAAGGCCTGGTACCGGGGAAGTACGAACTGCAACTGGTCGATGCACCGCTCGCGCGATGGCCGATCACCATCCCCGAGCTGACGAGCGTAGTAGATGTGGGAGAGATTGCTTCGCCCGGCGCGAACAGGATGGTCGTCTCCGTTCTGACGCCTTCCAGCGATGAACTGGAACTTCGGCCTGTTGCAACGCAGGTCGCACGGAGTGAGGACGGGGTCGTCGAGATCCTGGGATCCCGAGTAGAGTCGCAGGAGCGGGACGTTCGCGGCCTTTACGTGTGGAAGGGTTTGCCGGTAGGCAGCTACAGGATCGACCTCGAGGACCTGCAGGGTAATCGATGGGGCAGAGAGATCGTCGAGTTCTTCGGTGACGATCAGTTCTTCCTTGAGATCCAGGCGCTACCGATCGAGGGGCGCATTCAGCGGGGTGCCGATCCTGTTGAGGATGTCCTGGTTTGGGTCGGCGGACTGAATGGCGTTGAGAGAGTATCGCTTCGCAGCGATGATGAGGGGCGTTTCGGGGGCTTCATTCCACGCTCCGGTCGCTGGTTGATCGACGTGACTCCGGCGCCCTCATGTGACCCTTGTGAAGGCCCGCCCGAGGACGGCTGGGAGGGGTTTGCCGGAGGCGCAGAGCGTCTGGATCTAGGCCTGTTCGATCTCCAGCCTGGGGCGAACGGTGTGGTGGAGCTGCGGCTGAGCGTCCCCGGTGGCGGTGTGAGCGGCCGCGTTGCGCTCCCACCGGGCGTGGATCTCGGACCTCAGGGCGCGCACATCTATGTTCATCGAATCTCCCGCGTGCCGTGGGAGGGCGAGCCGACGTTCTGGCAGACGCGGGCGGGGGAGGAGGGTGAGTACTCGGTTTCCGGAGTTCCCGAGGGGGACTATCGGGTCTACGCCGAGCAGATGGTCGCGGGCCGGCTCTTTGTATCGCCCGAGACCCAAGTTGGATTGGCCGACACAGCCGTCAAGGACTTGGAGCTCAGGCTGCGCGAGTTCCGCTCCCTGGATGTCACTGTGCGTTCGGGACCAAGACCAGTGCTAGGCGCTCGAGTTCTGATCCGACCTGTCGCGACATCGATTCCGAGCGATTGGGGAAGCCGCACAACGAACGGGCTCGGCATGGTCCACGAGTGGCTGCCTCGGGAGACGTTGCAGGTCGACGTTCTGGTGGTCGCCGACAACTTCGGTTTGATCGGGCGACGCGTCCGAATGCCCGAAACCTCGGACCCTCTCATTGTGGAGCTCTTTCCGACCCGAGGTGAGCTGCGTGTGCCCCGACTGGCAGGTGCAGCGATGGTTACGCCGGAGGGAATGCGAGTCGGCCTGGAGCGCTTGGAAGGTTACGGAGTAGCCCAGGTGGAGGAAGAGTCCCTGGTGTTGAGCGGTCTTGCGCCCGGCAAGTGGCTGTTCTGTCCACCGTCGAGGCCGTGTCGCACAGGACAAGTTCTGCCTTGGGCCGCGGTTGACTTGGATCCGTGACGTGATCTCAGCAGGTTGCAAGAGATTGCGAAGGAGGAGAATAGGATGTCATTGAGAACATGTGCGGTACTCGCGGCCGCATGCGTCGCGTTCACATGCCAGACTCGAGTTGCCCCTCCCTCCGCGAGTACACCGAGTCAACACACGCCGGGCTACCTGGGTATCGGCTTTTCCGTCGACAATGTCTCAGGCGCGGTAACGGTCCTTCAAGTGATGGCGGGTAGTCCCGCCGACACGGGCGGTTTGCGCATAGCCGACGTTGTAGACGCTTTGGATGGTGTTCCAATCCGCGCTTCGTCGCATCGCTCGGCACTTGAGCAGTTTGCAGGTGTGGCGGCCGTTGACGAGCCCTTGTCCGTCGTCGTTCTTCGCGATGGCGGTACGGTCGAGTTGACGGTGACCCCGACCGAGCCGCCTGAAGGGACGAAGGAGCACAACTTGAGCGCACTCCAGTGCGTGGACGGTGGCAGACGACTGGAGGACCCGTTTGAGAGTGTTTTCTCGTTGACCTCGGTGCAGTAGGGCTGTCAGGGCGGCGGCGCGCCCAGTCATTTCGGGCGTAAGCGTCAGTCGCTTGAGCCGGCGGACCGACCGCCGACCCACCGCTCCCTCAGGGGCGCCGCGGCGAGGGGGAGCCGCCGCATGGCCGCGTCGAAGGTGTAGACGCCGTCCAGCAGTTCGCCGTCGCTCGCCGCGGTCCGGAGGGCCTTGAAGACGATCAGCGCGTCTGCGAATCCGACGCGCTTGGCCGACGCCGTTGCGTCCGTCGCTCCGTCGCGGCGGTAGGCATGGAGCGCTCGCCATACGACCTGGTCGTCCTCGAAACGGATGCCCGGCTCGCTGAACAGCCGTTCGAGGACGGCCACCAGTTGAGCCTTCGGCAGTCGGTACTTCCTGCCGGCGAGCGTCCAGACCGTTTCCGCGAGGACGATGTCGGTGACCAGGATCGTCTCGCCGGCAGCGAAGACGGCGCCTGCGCGAGCCGCTTGCTCCTCGTCGTCCTGAAGCAGATAGCGGAGCAGGACGCTCGTGTCGACTGCGATCAAGGCCTCGGCACGTCGAGTGCGCTCTGAAGCGACTCGTCGTCGCTCATCGCCGGGTCGCCGGTGACGTGTCGCAGAAAGCCCTTGGCCGCGCCGGCCTCCTTGCGCACGATGGTGATGCGGCCGTCGGCGACGAAGCAGCGGTACTCGTCGCCGGGCTCGATTCCGGCTTCCCGGCATTGCGCGATGGGGAGCGTGATCTGGCGTTTCGCGCTGACTCGCGGCATGATTCTCCTCCCGTCCCGGATGGCCGATGCGAGTGAAGGCTAGCCGCGTTCTTTACTCTGAGTCAAGAGGTAAAGAACGCGGCTATTGAGGCTGAGTGCCTCGCTACACTGCGGCCGGTGAAGGCTTCGATTCTCGCGGTCGGCGACGAGTTGCTCGGTACGGACCGGCTCGACACGAACTCGCTGGCGCTGACGGAGGTTCTGCGGCGGCGGGGAGTGGAACTGGTTTCGAAGGCGGTCGTCGGCGACGACGTCGCCCTGATCGCGGAGTCCCTGGAGGGGCTCAGGGAGCAGGCCGATGTGCTCTTGGTGACTGGCGGGCTGGGGCCCACCCGGGACGACCTGACGCGGGAGGGCGTGGCCCGGCTGCTGGGGCGGTCGGTGGCGGTCGATGAGGCGCTGTGGGACCAGATCGAGCAGGGCTTTCAGAAGCTCGGGCGGCGTATTCCCCGGGTCAACCGCAAGCAGGCTGCGCGGGTCGAAGGGGCGGAGATGCTGCCGAACCGGGCCGGGGTCGCGCCGGGCCAGCGGATCGAGGATGCCGAGCCCATGCCCCGGGGCACGACGTACTTTCTGTTCCCCGGCGTCCCCCGGGAGATGAACGCCCTGATCGCCGACGCCCTGGATCCCTGGCTGGCGGCGCGGGCCGAAGACGGCGCGGGGTTCGATCAGATCGAGGTGCGCGTGGCCTGCTTGCCGGAGTCGGTGGTCGAAGAGAGGATCGCGCCCGTCTATGAGCGCTTCGGCGACGAGAACCTGTCGGTGCTGGCGCGCCCGGGCGAGATCCGGTTGCGGCTGCGTGCCAGTGGGCCTGTCGCGGACCGCGGGCCGCTGCTTTCGCGGATGGTGGAGGCCGTCCGCGACGCGCTCGGCGAGTCGGTGTTCTACGCCGGTCCGGTAGAGGGCGGCATCGAGTTCGAGGCCGCGGTAGGGGACCTGTTGACGGCGCGGGGCGAGACCGTTGCAGTGGCCGAGTCCTGTACCGGCGGCCAGCTCGGCCAACGGCTGACCGCTACAGCGGGAAGCAGCGCCTACTTCGTGGGCGGCCTTCTCGTCTACTCGAACAGGCTGAAGATGCGGTTGCTCGGCGTGCCGCGGGAGATCCTGGTGGAGCACGGCGCCGTGTCGGAACCGACGGCGCTGGCGATGGCGGCGGGTGCGCGCCAACGCTGCGGCAGCGACTATGGCATCGGGATCACGGGCGTCGCGGGCCCGGGCGGCGGTAGCGAGTCGCGGCCGGTTGGCACGGTCCACATCGCCGTGGCCGGACCGGCGGATTCGCGCTCGCACTTTGAGGCGCGGTTTCCTGGGGATCGGGCGCGCGTCAGGCAGCTCTCGACCCAGTTCGCGCTCGAGATGTTGCGGCGGATGCTGCTGTCCGGAGTAGGGCCGGCAGACACCCTGCCCTGGGCGGCGCCGTCGCGGATGGGGCCGCCGTGACGACAGCCGGCCCCGTTGCCGTCGCCCTGTCGTATCTGCTGGGGTCCCTGCCCTGGAGTTACCTCATCGTGCGCCTCCACCGGGGCATCGACGTCCGCACGATCGGCAGCCGCAGCGCCGGGGCGACGAACGTACTGCGTGCCTCGGGCAAGTGGGCGGCTCTGCTGGCGCTGCTGTTGGACGCCGCCAAGGGCGCCGCTGCGGTGGTCCTGGCGCGTTCTCTCGAAGTCGGCTCCTGGTGGCTGGCTGCGGCCGCGGTCGCGGCGGTCGCCGGGCATGTCTTCCCCCTGTTCCTCGGGTTCCGGGGCGGCAAGGGAGTGGCGACCGCCGCCGGCGTCCTGGCGCTGCTGGTGCCCGGGGCGGCGCTCGGAGCGCTGGCTGTGTTCATCGTCATGGTGGCGTGGAAGCGCTACGTCTCCCTGGGCTCGATCTCGGCGGCTGTGGCGCTGCCGCTGCTGGTCGGCGTCTACTGGTCGGGCGGCGCCTTTCGGGTTGACCAGGGGGTCGATTCGGGGCCGGCTCTGCTCGCGGGTACGGCGGCGATCGCCGTTCTCGTGGTCGTCAAGCACCGGGCCAACCTCGCGAGGTTGCGGACCGGAACCGAATCGCGACTGGGTACTTCGCCGCCCGCGCCGGGGGCCTCCGGTTGAGCGGCGCGGTCGACGGCGGCGGCATCGCCGTGCTCGGGGCGGGCGCCTGGGGCACCGCGCTGGCCATTCACGCGGCCCGGGCGGGTACCACGGTGCTGCTCTGGGCCCGCTCGGCCGAGTTCGGCGCGAAGCTGGCCTCCGAACGGGTGAACGAGTGCTACCTGCCGGGCGTCGAACTGCCGGCCGAGGTCCGCGTCACCTGGGACCTGCGACAGGCCGCCGCCAGCGGCACGGTGCTCGTGGTCGTGCCTTCCCATGGGTTTCGCGCGGTCGTCCGCTCCTTCCTGGACGCGCGAGCCAGCCTGGGCGACGCCACCCCGCTACCCGAGCGGGTGACCCTGGTCTCGGGCGCGAAGGGGATCGAGTCCGATCATCAAGGCCACTTCCGCCGGATGAGCGACGTCTGTGCCGAGGAGGCCTCGTCGGCGGCCGTGGACATCGACTTCGCGACGATCAGCGGTCCGTCCTTCGCCGCCGAACTGGCCGCTGAACTGCCGACCGCCTGCGTCGTCGCGTCGGAGGAGACCGAGGTGGCGGAGCGGCTGCAGGCCGCGCTTTCGTGCGGGGCGCTGCGGCTCTACACCTCGACCGACGTGGTGGGCGTGGAGATCGGCGCGGCGGCGAAGAACGTGATCGCGATTGCCGCCGGCGTGCTGGACGGTCTGGGCTACGGCTCGAACACGCGCGCGGCGCTGATCACCCGCGGTCTGCACGAGATGATGCGACTGGGGCTCGCCTGCGGGGGTCGACCGGCGACCTTCGCCGGGCTTGGCGGTCTGGGCGATCTGGTGCTGACCTGCACCGGCGGCCTGTCACGCAACCGGAACACGGGGATCGAGTTGGGGCGCGGCCGCACGCTGGAGGAGATCGAGACGGGCCGCGCGGGCGTCGCCGAAGGTGTGCGGAACTCGCTCGCGCTGCTCGAACTGGCGACCGACAGGCAGGTCGAACTGCCGATCACGGAACAGATGGTCGAGATCCTCTATCGGGGCAAGAAACCGGCGGCGGCGATCCGCGATCTGATGGGGCGGGAACTCAAGGTAGAGTCCGCCTTGTGACCGAGCACGAGACCGTTCTCGTCCTCGACTTCGGCGGCCAGTACACCCAGTTGATCGCGCGACGGGTCCGGGAACTCAGGGTTTACTGCGAGATCCACCCTTTCGACCTGTCGGTTGACGAGGTGCGGGCGCGACGGCCCGTCGGCATCGTGCTCTCGGGCGGGCCGGACAGCGTCTACGAGGAGGGTGCTCCGCAGGCCGACCCGGAACTGCTGCGGCTGGGCATTCCGGTCCTCGGCATTTGCTACGGCATGCAGTGGATGTCCCAGGTGCTCGGCGGCCGGGTCGTTGCGTCGGGCATGCGCGAGTACGGCCGCACGGAGATCGCGCTGTCCGCGCGGGACGGCGGCCTTTTCTCGGGGCTCGAAGCGGAGCAGAGAGTCTGGATGTCGCATGGCGACCGGGTGGACGAAGTGCCGCCGGGTTTCGAGGCGACGGCTTCGGCGCCGACCGTGCCGGTGGTGGCCGTCCAGGACCGGGAACGGGCCCTTTTCGGGATCCAGTTCCATCCCGAGGTGACCCATACGGACGGCGGCCGCGAGATGCTCGGGAACTTTCTCTACGACGCCTGTTCCGCCTCCGGCGCGTGGCGGATGGCGTCCTACGCCGAGGAGGCCACGGCGGCGATCGCGGCCCAGGTCGGGCCGACGGACCGGGTCCTCTGCGCTCTGTCGGGCGGCGTCGATTCGGCGGTGGCGGCGAGCCTGGTGCGGCGGGCGGTCGGGGATCGCCTGACCGCGGTGTTCGTGGACAACGGTCTGCTGCGCAAGAACGAACGGACGACCGTGGAGCGGAGCCTCAGTTCCGGTCTCGACCTGCGGCTGGTCGTCGTCGACGCTGCGAGCGACTTCCTCGGAGAACTCGCGGGAGTCACGGATCCCGAAGAGAAGCGGCGCACGATCGGCCGGGTGTTCATCGAGGTCTTCCAGCGCGAGGCAAAGAGACTGGAGAGGGCGGGAGATGGCGGAAGGATCCGCTATCTGGTCCAGGGCACGCTCTACCCGGACGTGATCGAGTCGGTCTCC
>JAPOVF010000371.1 GCA_026708285.1 Acidobacteriota bacterium | reverse complement strand
GGCGTTCCTGGTGCAGCGAGAGGTTGCGGACCGGCTGACCGCGTCACCGGGCGAGGCCGAGTACGGGGGACTGAGTGTCCTGGTCGCTGCCCGGGCATCGGCACGCCGGCTGGCGACCGTTCGACCGGGCAGCTTCGTGCCGCCTCCGGCCGTAACGAGTGCGTTCGTGGGTCTCGAGCGCACCGCGCCGCCGGTCGACGAGGCCGAGTGGGCCGGGTTTGCGAACTTCGTCCGTACGGCCTTTCGGCAGCGCCGTAAGACGCTCGTCAACAACTTTCGGCCGAGCGTGGGCCGCCTGGCAGCCGAGGCGGCGGTATCGGCGCTCAACCTGCCGCCCACCGCGCGGGCGGAGAGCCTTGGCGTGTCCGAGTTCGTTGCGCTGTTCCGTAAGCTCTACCCAACGCCTAGCTGCATATAGTCATATCCGACTTGATCGGCTACAATCGGTAGCCCGTGCATGTTCCCTCCATGACTGGTTGTAGGGGGCGCCGGTGATTCGCTCGGACGATGGCGCTCGCCGCCTTGGCCTGCGCGGTTTGCCCGCCGGCAAGGGCGTCGAACTGATCGGCCTGCTTCTGCTCGCCATCGGCGCGCTCCTGTCGCTCAGCCTCCTGAGCTACCAGCCGAGCGACGCCAGCTTCCTGCGGAGTGGCGCGACGTCGGCCGACACCGAGAACCTGATCGGTCCGGTCGGTGCCGAGGTTGCTGCCGCGGGCTACGGAGTCCTGGGACTAGCGGTCGTGGCCGTGGCTCTGGCGATTCTCGGCCTGGGCTACCGGCTCGTGCGGGCGCGAGGCAGCTTCCCCTCGCTGCTGCAGGGCGCCGGTATCGTCGTCGCGCTGGCCGCTTTGCCGACCCTGATCGATCTCGCCGTCGGGGACGTGCAGCTCCGCGGCGAGGCGCTGGTTGCCGGCGGTCTCGTGGGACGGGCGCTCTCTGGCGGTCTTCAGAGTCAACTGGGAGCCATCGGCGCCACGGTGATCGCACTGTTCGCGCTTCTCTTCGGCATCGCGTTGACGATGCGAGGCACGTTCGAGGAGTGGCTGGTCCGGGTTGCGGGCCAGTTGAAGGGACCGGTCGCGTTCTTTGCCAGCAAGCTGGGGCGCAGGCGCAAGACCGGCCGGAAGAAGAAGGCGGGCAGGCGCGCGGGGAAGGCCGCCACGGAGCCGGTCGTCGACTCGCCGCTGCAGGAACTGAAACTCCGCAGGTCGGCCGCCCAGAAGAAGGTCGACGGCGGCAGACCGGAGGTAACGGCCACTCCGGTGGCCGCGCCGGAGACCCATCCGCCCGCATCCGCCGCCTCTGGATCGGCCGATGACGCGGACGGACAGGCTGCCGCCGGCCCCGAACTGCCACCGATCGACCTGCTGTACCGTGAAGAAGTCAACTCCGAAGTCGACGAGGACGAGGTCCGCAGGCTCGGCGAGCTGATCTGTGCCCGCTGCGCCGAGTTCGGTGTCGAGGGGACGATCGAGGGAATCAGTCCCGGTCCGGTAATCACCGTCTTCGAGTTCCAGCCGGCGCCCGGGATCAAGGTCGCGCAGATCATCAATCTGCAGGACGACCTGGCCCTCTCGTTGAAGGCGGAGGCCATCCGGATCGATCGGATGCCCGGCCGCTCCACGCTCGGGATCGAGGTGCCGAACACCCGGCGCACGGTCATCCCGCTCGGCAGCCTGCTGGACGCACCCGGGTTCCGGGAGAGCAAGTCGCCACTGACGATGGCGTTGGGACGGACACTGCGGGGCGAGCCGTACTATGCCGATCTGACGAAGATGCCGCACCTGCTCGTTGCGGGCGCCACCGGCGCCGGCAAGAGCGTCGGCCTGCAGGGGATGCTGACTTCGATCCTCTACAAGGTGCGAAGCGACGAGGTCCAGTTCATCCTGATCGATCCGAAGCGGATCGAACTGGGGGTCTACGCGGACATTCCCCACCTCAAGACCGCGGTCGTCGTGGAGCCGAAGCAGGCTGCGAACGCTCTGCGCTGGGCGGTGGGGGAGATGGAGCGCCGCTACCGGCTCCTGGCGGAAGTCCATGTCCGTTCGATCGCGTTCTACAACGAGGCGATCTCGGATCCGGACGTTGCTCGGCGCCTGCGGTTGCGGGACGAAGAGGCGGACGAGCCGCTGGAAGCGCGCGACTTCGAGCCGCTTCCCTACTACGTGATCGTGATCGACGAGCTGGCCGACCTGATGATGGTGGCGTCGTCCGAGGTCGAGACCTCGATCGCCCGCCTCGCCCAGATGGCCCGGGCCGTCGGAATCCATCTCATTGTCGCCACCCAGCGCCCTTCGGTCGACGTGTTGACCGGGACGATCAAGGCGAACTTCCCTTGCCGGATCTCCTACGCGGCGGCTACGCGGCACGACTCGCGCACGATTCTCGATCAGGTCGGAGCGGAGAAGCTGCTGGGCAAGGGCGACATGCTGTTCATGCCTCCCGGCAGCGGCCGCACGATCCGCCTGCACGGCGCCTACGTCACCGAGCAGGAGACGGCGGCCCTGGTTCGCTGGCTCAAGCGCCAGGGCCAGCCAAACCTGGATCCGGCGGTGCTGGAACCGCCGGTGGAAGATCGGTCCGCCGCGGGGAGCGAGCATGGAGGCGGCGACGTGCTCTACGACGAGGCCGCGCGCCTGGTCGTCGCGGAACGGATGGGTTCGGCGAGTTTCCTCCAGCGTCGGATGAGGGTCGGCTTCTCCCGCGCATCCCGCCTGGTCGACCTGATGGAGCAGGATGGAATCCTCGGCCCGGCCCAGGGCAGCAAGCCGCGAGAGGTCCTGGTGCCACCGGATTTCTTCGAAGAGATCGAACAGTCGCAGATCGCCTTCGAGTAGCGCGGACGGGGGTTTCCGCGGGCGGGTCGCGTAGTCTCCCGGGTGTTGTGTCCGCACCGCGAAGACTAGGCCGGATCGCGTTCTTCGGCACACCGGAGTTCGCGGTCCCGGCCCTCGATGCCCTGGAGGCGGCCGGCCGCTTGCCGATCCTCGTCGTCAGCCAGCCGGCGCGCCGGGCGGGTCGGGGCGGCCGTGTGGCGCAACCGCCCGTGGCCTGCTGGGCGCTTGAGCGAGGCGTCGACCTGCTGCAGCCGGAGGGCGTGCGGGGAGACGACTTCCTGGGCCGGTTGCGCGACCTGGAGCTGGACCTCGCCGTCGTTGCTGCGTACGGTCGGATCTTCCCCCGCACCTTGCTCGAACTGCCCGCTGGCGGCTGTGTGAACATCCATGCATCGCTGCTGCCGGCCTGGCGCGGCGCGGCGCCGATTCAGGCCGCGATAGCCGCCGGACACGGGGAGACCGGTGTGACGACGATGGTCATGGACGAAGGCCTGGACAGCGGACCGATCCTGCTTCAGGAAGCGACCCGAATCGGCACGGAAGAGACCGCCGGTGAGCTGTCACCGCGACTGGCCGCAATAGGTGCCCGGCTGATCGTCCGCACGCTCGAGGCGCTTCAGGCCGGGACCGTCGAGCCGCAGCCGCAGTGTGACGAGGAGGCGACCTATGCCCCGATGCTCCGTTCCGAGGACGGCATCGTGGACTGGAGCAGGCAGTCGCGGGAGGTCGCGCGGCGCGTGCGCGCCTACGAGCCGTGGCCGGGGTCGCGGAGCTGGCTTCGCGGCGAAGCTGTTCGGATCGCCCGGTCGCGACCTCTGGCATCGTGCGCAGAAGTCGACGGCCGGACCGGCCTCGATCGGCCGGGCGCTTTCCTGGGTTGCCGGAGAGTGGAGGGGTTCGGACGGGCGCCGGTCGTGCGGTGCGGCGGTTCGTCGGCGCTGGCGCTGCTTCGCGTGCAGCGGCCGGGCGGCCGCCGGATCAGCGGCCTGGATCTGGTCAACGGGCTGCGTCTCGCCGTTGGCGAACGCTTCGGAACGGCGGAGTGACTCGCCGGCGGGCCATCCGGAACCTGGATTCCCGCGGCGGGTGGCGCCGGCGGGACGCGGCGATGACGGCCCATGCGAAGGTGCGGGAGTCGGCGGCCTTCGTGCTGGAGCGGACCCTGGACTCGAGGGCGCCGGTGTCGACGTTCCTGGACGGCGCGCTCGAGCGCTGCGA
>JAPOVF010000251.1 GCA_026708285.1 Acidobacteriota bacterium | reverse complement strand
CATTCGCCTCAACGACCAGGACCGCTCCCGCGCCAAGGAGATCCTGAACTACGAGTGGTTCAAGGCGAAGCCCTGGCAGCGAGAGATCAAGAACATGCTCCGTGCCGGCGTCAAGTGGGAACTCGAGGCCCTCTCGAGCAAGGGACTCTCCTTCGTCACCGAGGAGTTCCTGCCGAAGAAGATCGCCGATCGCGACTGGATCTAGCCATAAGTAGCCCGCCCACTGCGTGCGCGGGCTGCGCCCGACCCGAGAAGTGAATTCCATCAGACAGGCGCGCGTCGGGCTGGTGCTGGCGTGCCTGCTCGCCGTGGCGGGCAACGCAACGGGCGCGGCCGAGTCGGCATCGGAAGACGTCCGGGACACGCTCAAGCGACTACCGCCCGCCGATCCCAGCGAACCGAGCGCCGTCGACTTCCTCGACTTCGTCGACCTGCGCAATCTGGCGGACGACGACGCCATCCGCGTCGCTTCGGCCTCGAGAACCCTGCGGACCACGGCGAACCACCAGATCGTCCTGGAACTCTCGCGGAACGACCTGACCGACGCCAACCTCTTCGACCTGAGGGGACGCACCGTGACGTTCACGCCGGACGGGCAGGGCGGCTACCTCCGGTCGGTCCGGCCGGTCGCCTGGGAGCGGAACATCGGCGGGCGGGTCGCCTCCGATCAGGAAGTGTCGTTCCGTGGCTTCCAGTTCGAGTTCGCCGGCAGATCGTGGAGTTCGTTCTTCGTCAGTCCCCGGGGCGTCATCACGTTCGGCAGGCCGTTGCAGTACGACTACGTGAACACCGGATTCCGGTTCGAGACGATGCAGCAGCTCAGCCACCTGCTGGTCAACGAGACGGGCATCAGCGCCCTGTACAAGCCGCTGCTCGGCGGGTTCTACAACGAGTACGGAGCAACGCAGCACGTCGCCCACCAGGCCGACCGGGTGGTCGTCACCTGGACCACGAACGAGCCCGTCTACTACGTGCATGGTGTGGCTCCACGGACGCCGACCCGCTTCCAGGCGATCCTGGCCTCGGATGGAAGCGTGCGTCTCAACTACGACAACAGCATCTCCTTCAGCGACGGCATCGTCGGGCTGCTGGGACCCGAGAGGAGGTCGCGCGGCGCCGTCATCGCGGAGCTGAGCCACGGCCGGGACATCGGCCTGCCGGGCCACCTCGACCTGCTGAACGTGACCCTGCAGCAGTCGGGTACGGGTGGCGTGATCGTCGAGTTCACACTGAGGGAGCCGCCCCCGGTGCCGCCACGGGGGCACCTTTACGTGTACCGCCTGTTCTTCGACGTGGAGCAGCCCTGGTGGACGGGTTCGGGGGACCTGGACTTCGACTGGCGGTTCTACGTGACGGACGGGGCTTTGAGGCTGGCATCCGGGACGGGCGTCGCGGGAGTGGTGGAGACGACAGACCCCCGCCGCATCGCGTTGCTGGCGAACATCACCGGCCTCGAGGGAACGCCCGTGGCCGTGTTCGCCAGCGCCGCGCACTTCGACGGCGGCAGATACGTCGAGGGGGAATCGTCAAACGTGGCGCAGTTCCGCCTGCCGAACGCGACCGGCCCCAACACCGACCTGTCGGAGGCCACGAGCCGCGCCGCGCAGTACCAGTACGAGGTGTTCAACTACCCGACGGTGAGGAATCTCGACGGCATCGCATGTCACCTCACCAACAGCCTGGACGACGAGTTCGATCTGCTCGTCTTCCACAACCAGTTCCGCATCGACAAGCAGGAAGCCACGACACCGTTCAGGCCGTACTACGCGAACGACCCCGTCGACGGCATTGGGCGCCCAGCCACGATTGGCGGTCCTCCCTGCGGCACAAGGCGGCTCAAGGGCCGCTGGGCTTCCCCCGTCTGGATCTACTCCGACCAGGTGTACCGGAGTGGAGCCGGTGAAGGCAGCCGCTACGACTACGGGCTGTGGCTGTTCGCCCACGAGTTCTCGCACATGTGGCTCGCCTACGTCTCCCGGAACCGCAACGGTCAGTCGGTGCCTCTGGTCGGGGACGGTTGCCTGTGCCACTGGCAGGCATGGCTTCACGCCCCCGCGGCGTTCCCCTGGCACCCGGACCAGGACGGCGCGACATCCCTGATGGGAGGACAGGACTGGCGCGACAACGGCGACGGCACGTTCACCCCGTACAACGGCGTCTGGAACGGCGGCTTCTCCTGGCTCGACCTGTACCTGATGGGGCTCGCCGACGTAGGCGAAGTGCCCGATTTCTTCATCCTCCGGGACCCACGGCAGCAGTCCGTCTTCCGCTACGCCGGCGTGCGTGAGAACGTGTCGATCCAGCAGGTCCTGGATGTCCACGGCTTGCGGAGCCCCTCGGCGGCGCAAGCCCAGACGGACTTCAACGCGGGCTTCGTCTACCTGGTGGATCCGGGCGCATCGCCCGACCCCGACGGGCTGGCTGTGCACGCTCGATTCCGCGACCAGGTACCGGACTACTGGAGCCACATCACGGGTGGACGGTCGCGGTTCTCCGCCAGCGTCTCCACGACGGACCCCGAACCCGACCCGGACCCCGAGCCCGACCCGGACCCGGACCCGACCCCCGGGGAACCCTGCGAGGCGAGCGACCTGACGCTCTGTCTGCACAGCGGTCGCTACACGGTGGAGGCGAAGTGGTGGACCAGCGACGGCAGAAGCGGGCCGGCCGTGGTCGTGCCCAAGGCCACGAAGGACTCCGGGCTGTTCCGGTTCTTCGACGAGGACAACTGGGAGATCCTGATCAAGGTGCTGGACGGCTGCTCGGTCAACAACCACCACTGGGTGTACGGAGCCTCGACCACCGACCTCGGCTACTCGATCCGGGTCACGGACACCAGGACGGGAGACTTCAGCGAGTACCGGAACGAGCCCGGACGACCGGCTCCCGCCATCACGGACGCCACGGCATTCCCACGGGCCTGCTCTGCGTCGCCTGCGCCGATCGCGTCGGAGCCGCTGATCGACGTTGCCACATCCCATTCGGGTTGCGAGGAAGCGGGCTCGTCCCTGTGCCTCGTCGACGGCCGCTTCGAGGTGAAGGTGGACTGGTCCACGGCGGATGGTCTAGAGGGTGCAGCGAGCAGGGTGCCTGGCGGCACGAACAACTCCGGCCTGTTCTACTTCTTCGATCCCAACAACTGGGAGATGCTGATCAAGGTGCTCGACGGTTGTGCCGTGAACGGCAATCACTGGGTGTATTCGGCTGCCGCCACGGACCTCGGGCTCGACATTTCGGTCACCGACACGGAGACGGACAGGACCTGGACCTACACGAAGGAGCCCGGTCCACCGGCACCGGCAATCACGGACAGCGGTGCGTTCACCGATAGTTGCCGCCCTTGAGTTCCAGCGTTCCGACCGCCTCGGTCAAGCGAGGCAGAACGTCCGACACGGTTCTACCACTCCCCCAACTCGACCTCCGGGGTCTCGGGCAGCTCCTCCGCAAGCAGCCAGCGGGCGAAGAGAACGCCCTCGTTGTAGCCGGCGGCGCTGATCCAGTTCTTCGGCGCCTCCCGGTGGCTCAGGTAGATGACGTAGCTGCCGTCCGGCTCGGGTACCGCGGTCTGCTTGTTGACGCACACCTGGAAGTCGTCGTAGTTCGTCGACTGCATCAGGTAGTTCCAGGTCTGGAGGCCCCAGTAGCAGGCCTCCGGTGACCGGAAACGCACCTTGAGGTACTCGTGCTCCTGCAGCCGGAAGCGGCAGAAGCAGTAGATGTTGTCGACCGTTCCCCAACCTCCCTGCTCCGGGTCGAACTCCCACGGCTCGCAGAACTCGTTGAACGGCAGGTGCACCGGCAGCGGCGCGATCCAGGTCGTGCACATGAAGAACATCGCCATGCTGCGGATGCGCCGCGCGAGTTCTGCGTCGTCCAGCGGCGACGCGGGCGGCTGCGGCGAGGCGTTCTCGATGCTGAGGACGCTCTCTTTCGACGACGCGCGGTCGAGGAAGTACTCGCGTGTGAAGAGCGAGACGGAGTCCGGGTCGATCCGGAACTCGTTCGGACCCTGCGGATCGGGCGTGAGCCTGATCTCGAACGACCCGTCGTCCTCGAACGCGATGTCGCGGTGGTTGACGTTGA
>JAPOVF010000341.1 GCA_026708285.1 Acidobacteriota bacterium | reverse complement strand
GCTTCGGCAGCACCCAGCCGTCGACATTCGGTCTGGTCGCGAAGGCGCCCTGCTGCGAGGCCTCGGCGAGGATCGTCCCGGCGTCCAGTTCGCGCAGGCGGGCTGCCGCGTCGCCGCCCTCGATCCCGAGCCGCTTGGCGAAGGCCTCGCCCGCGCTCTCGGCCGAGCCGTCCTCGGAGGAACGAAGCACCGGCAGGCCGTCGAAGAAGCCCCCGCTCTGGCCGATCGCCCGGTGGAACAGGCCGCGAGCCAGTGGCGAAGCCTGCAACACGTTGACGCTCCAGGCGCCGGCCGATTCGCCGAAGATCGTCACCCGGTCCGGGTCGCCGCCGAAGGTCGCGATGTTGTCCCGCACCCACTCGAGGGCGAAGATCTGGTCCAGGACGCCGTAGTTGCCGGAGACCTCCTGGTCGGACTCGGCCGACAGGGCCGGGTGGGCGAGGTACCCGAACGGTCCGAGACGGTAGTTCACCGTCACCACGACGACGCCCTTGCGCGCCAGTGCCGTGCCATCGTAGAGGGGCAGCGAACCCGACCCGCGAGTGAGCGCGCCGCCATGGATCCAGACCATGACCGGCAGGCGATCGCCGTCGTCGCCCGCGGTCCAGAGGTTGAGGTACAGGCAGTCCTCGCTCACCTCGACCAGGGGTGAGGCGTAGAAGGAACCCTCCCGGTAGGGCGCCTGCATGCAGGACGGCGGCTCGATGATCGCGTCGATCGGCGTCCTGGGCGGAGTCACGGGCCGCGGCGGCCGGAAACGGAGATCGCCGAGCGGCGGCGCGGCGTAGGGAATGCCGAGATAGGTGTGGAAGTCGGGATCGTCCCCGTCGACGAAGCCCATCACGTAGCCGCTCGTGGTCAGCTTGACCGGACCGAACTGGGCCGGCGCCACCGACGCAACGAGGAAGAAGGCGGCCGAGGCGAACGCGAAGCGGCGGGAGAGTGAAGTCATCGGCCGGTTCTATCGCAAGCTGCGGCTACTTGGCGACATCGTAGGACGTCAGCGATTCCTGGTCCCGGATGTAGAACGCGCCGTTGGCGACTACCGGATGCGCCCAGGTGAAGTCGCCACGGTACTCGATCTCGAACCGGCCCCGCTCGTCGTAGCCCTCGGGCGTGGCGACCGCCAGACCGACCTTGTTCCTCTCGCTGAGAAGGAAGAGCTTGCCGTCGGCCATCACCAAGGAACCCTTGCCGACGCTGCGGGCGCGCCAATGGACTTGGCCCGTCTCGAGGTCGACGCTGGTCAGCGCGGGGCCGAAGAAGCTGTAGAGCGTCCCCTCGTGGGCGACGACGCCGCCGTGGTGATTCTGGAGCCGGGTCTCGAAGTACGCCTGCTCGCTGGAGAAGGAACCTCCCTCGCCCTCGACGCTGACCCGGACCGCGCCGCCGCCGATGCCGTAGGACGCCGAGTAGAAGACGAGGTCGCCCTCCAGGACCGGCGTGGCAATGTTGATCGCGTTCACGGTGGACGGCCGCTCGTAACGCCACAGCAGGGCGCCGTCTTCGGCGCGGACGCCGACGCCAGCCTCGCCGGTGAAGCCGATCAACACCTCGGTCCCCGCGATCTCGCGCAGGATGAGCGAGGAGTAGGAGGCGACGTCGCCGAGTCCGCTGGAGCGCCAGATCGTGCTGCCGTCGGCGGTCGAGAGAGCGGCGATCGCGCCGTCCCGGCCGCCCGGCATGACGAACATCCGGTCGCGCACGACCAGCGGCGACTCGCTGATGCCCCAGCGGGTGTTCGGACTGCCGAAACGGTCGAGCATGTTGAACTGCCAGATCACCTCGCCCGAGTCCTTCGCGATCTTCGCCACCTCGCCCATGCCGTTCAGGACGAAGAGCGAGTCGCCATGGATCGTCGGCACCGAGCGCGGGCCGTCACCCCGGTCCGTGTGGTCGTAGAGGGGGCCCAGCGTCCGCATCCACACTTCGCCGCCGTCGCTCGCACGCAGGCGGAAGACGCCGCTCTGGCCGTCCCGGGTGCCCTGGACGTAGATCGCATCGCCTTCGACAACGACCGTCCCGTAGCCCTGGCCGAGCGTCTCGATCTGCCAGTTGACGGCGGGACCTTCCGGCGGCCACTCGTCGAGCAGGCCGGTCTCGGTCGAGATCCCGGCGCGGTCCGGGCCCCGCCACTGCAGCCAGTCGTCGGCATGCGTTGCCGTCGCGAATCCGGCGGCGAGCACCGCCGCAACCACCACCTGTGTACCCCTGCTGAACATATGCGCCATGACCGCTCCTGAGATTTACTGGTTGGCCGGCCAGCATTATACTGACCGGCCGCGGCGGAGCGGAAGCGCACTCGCTCCGGCTCTCCGAGCGCACCGCGGGGCGGACACGCACAACACAACGGAGGCCGCATGAGACAGGCGAAACTGGGAGGACTAGAGGTCGGAGCGATCGGCCTTGGCTGCATGACGATGACCGACGCCTACGGCGTGTCGGACCGTGACGAGGCCGAACGGACGCTGCTGCGGGCGGTCGACCTGGGCGTCACCCTCTTCGACACGGCAAACGGCTACGGCCTCGGCGAGAACGAACAGCTCGTCGGCCGGGTGCTTGCGCCGCACCGTGACCGCGTATGCATCGCGACGAAGTTCGGCTTCGTTGTCGACGGCGGCCGGCCGAGGATCGACGGCCACCCGGACCAGGTCGAGGACCGGTGCGACGAGTCGCTCAAGCGTCTGGCCATCGACGTCATCGACCTCTACTTCCTCCACCGGCCCGATCCGGAGGTTCCGATCGAAGACACCGTCGGCGCGATGGCCCGGCTGGTCGAGGCCGGCAAGGTCCGCTACCTGGGGGTCTGCGAAGTCTCGCCCGAGACCCTCCGTCGCGGTCATGCCGTCCATCCGATCAGCGCGGTCCAGTCCGAGTACTCGCTCTGGACTCGCGACCCTGAGCAAGGCGTGCTGGCCGTCTGCGAGGAACTCGGCATCGGCTTCGTTCCCTTCAGTCCGCTCGGCCGGGCGATTCTCACCGGGACGATCAAGAGCAGCGATCAGGTCGACCAGAAGTCGGACTACCGCAGCACGATGCCCCGCTTCCACGGCGACAACCTGAAGGCGAACCTGGAGCTGGTGTCGGGCCTCGAGGACATCGCGGCGTCCCTGTCGGTGAAGCCCGGCCAGGTGGCCCTCGCCTGGCTACTGGCCAGGGGAGAACACATCGCCCCGATTCCCGGGACCCGGCGCCGGACCTACCTGGAGGAGAACGTGGAGGCGGCCAACATTGAACTCGACGACGACGCGGTCGCGGACCTCGACGCCCTCTTCGTCCCCGAAAGGGTGGCCGGCGCACGCTACGGCCAGAGCTGGATGCAATCGAAGGACACCGCCTGACGGCGGAGCAGAAAGCAGGTCGAGTGCAAGGCGACAACCCGAAACTCAAGGCCGCGGTCTTCGGGCCGACTGGCCTGGTCGGCATGGGCGTCACCCGGGCATGGCTCGACGATCCTCGGGTGTCCGACGTGCGCGCGGTCTCCCGGCGTCCGTTGCCGTACTCCGCGCCCGGCCTGCGCACGGTGGAGTGCGGGAACTTCCTGGACCTCGCGCCGCTCCGCGAGAGTCTCGAGGGAGTCGACGCCGTGTGCTATTGCCTGGGGCGGTCCTATAGCCAGGTTCGGGACGCGGCGGAGTACCACCGGATCACCTACGACTTCGCGCTCGCGGCCGGACGAGCGGTGCTCGCGGCGAGCCCGAACGCGACCTTCCACTTCGTCAGCGGTTCGGGCACGAGCCTCGAGAGCCGGATGAACTGGGCCCGCGTCAAGGCGGAAACCGAGCAGGCCCTCTCAGAGCTCGGACTCGGCGGCTGCCTCTGCTGGCGGCCCGCCGGCATCCTCCACGACGTGAAGCCCGACCGCATGACGGCGTACCACCGCATGGGCATCGCGGTCGGCGCCCTGCTCCGCGGGTTTCGATCGCTCTCCGTTGGCAACCGGGCGATCGGCGAAGCGATGCTCCAGGCGACGCTGGACGGACGCCGTGAGGGGATCATCGAGAACCGCGAGATTCGGGACCTGGCCGACGGATATCGTGCGCGCTCACGGAACTGAGCAGCAAAAGGAGAACGGCCATGGAGTTCTGGACCGCAACCGTCGCCGCGCCGACCCGGAGC
>JAPOVF010000017.1 GCA_026708285.1 Acidobacteriota bacterium | reverse complement strand
GCGCCGTCGACTGCAGGAAGATCGTCTCGGCCGCCGTCGTCCGCTTGGCCGCGTGGACGAACAGCACCAGGGTCAGGCAGTAGCAGCAGCCGGTGCCCAGGGTAAGGAGGAAAGCACGGCGCCGAACCGGGCTGCGCCACCAGCCGAAGACCGCGGCCACTCCGCTCTCCCCGCCTACGCCTCCCGCCCATCTCCGCGCCGCGGGAATCGCGAAGAGCAGCACCGCGGCCGCGATCAGGGAGCGCGTCCCCGCCACCTGCCACGCATCGAGCTCCGTCGCCTTGACCGCGGCGCCGCCAGTCGAGAACAGGATGCCGGCGACGATCGCCTGGAGCGCCGCGGACGATCGGGACGTCATCGGGAGCTACTCAGCAACAAGTCGCTATGGTAGCGGGCATGAACCTTGCTGTTCTTCGTGGGTAATGTGACGAACTTGCCAGAAACGGGTCGAAGGACGCGCGCCGGTGACATCGACTGACCGCAGCAGAGGACAGATCTCATTGCTGGCACTCGCGCTCTGTCTCACCAGCGCGGAACTCCTTCTAGCCCAGCCGAGTCAGACCTTCATCGACACGATCGACGTTCAGGTCGTCGAGGTCGATGTCGTCGTCACCGACCGGAAAGACCGCCCGATCACCGGTCTGAAGCGTGAAGACTTCGAGCTCTACGTGGACGGCCGGCCCGCCGAGATCGCCAACTTCTACGAGTCAGAGGTTCTTGCGGAGCCGCCCAGGGCCACCGGCCGAAACGAGACGCCGACAGCCGGAACGGCGGCGGCAACCGGCTACACGAACGATCCGGCCCCACTCACGATCGTTCTCTACATGGACGATGCGAACCTCTTCCCCCCCTATCGAACCCGGCTGCTGAAGCGCCTGGAGAAAACCGCCGAGTCGTGGCGGTCGTTGAACGCGCGGTTCATGTTCGCACGCTTCGTCAACCGGCTGGAAGTCGTCGTGCCGCCGACGCCGGATCTCGACGCGATCCTTGACGCGGCGACCCAACGCATGAAGGGGCAGGCGCGTGCAATCCAGAACCAACGCTCCAGGCAGGTGGTGATTCAGGAAATGAGACGGGGCGGTTGCCAGAACATCGGGTATCTCCTTGGGCTGGCTGCCATGCACGCAAACGAGCAGGCGACCCGCGCCGCCATCGCGGCCGACGGCCTTGCCGACCTGACCAGCACCCTGGCGGGAGTACCCGGGAAGAAGGCCATCGTCTACGTGAGCGACGGACTGCCACAGCAGCCCGGGCTCTCGGTCTTCGCGTACATCGCCGAAGAGCTGTGCCCGAACGCTCCAGGAATCACCAGCGAAGTCCACTCGGCCGCGCAGCAGTACGACGAGACGAACCGGTTCCAGCGCATCTCGGCGCACGCGAACGCGAACCGCGTCACGCTGTACATGCTGGACGCCGCCGGCATTCGAGCCGGGCTCAACCAGTCCATGGCCTTTGACGGCCGGCCCCCGTCGTTCTCGAACGACCGCCTGCACTGGACGAACGTCCAGGGCGGCCTGCATCAACTGGCCTCGGAGACCGGCGGCAAGGCGCTGCTCAACACGAACGACATGGCCGACCTGTTCGAAGACGTGGTCGAGCAACTCGCTTCCTCGTACTCCCTGGGCTTCGTCCCCGACGAAAGGAGGCCGGGCGAGGTTCGCCGTTTGAAGGTAGAACTCGCCCAGGACGCCTCCAGCGGCCGCAGGGTGGAGTACCGTCGGTCCTACCGTGACAAGGCGCCCGACGAACGGTTGGCGGAACAAATGATGTCCGTGGCCTACCTCGGCAACTCCTCCAACCCTCTCGGCGTGAGCGTCGCACTCGGCACGACGACCGCTCAGGAGAAGAAGGTCCATCGGCTGCCGGTCCGTATCGTGGTTCCCGAGGAGGCGATCCTCCTGCGTCCCGGCCCCGGCGAGCCAAGTGGCGAACTCCGCCTGCTCCTGCTGGCCATGGAGGAGATGCGGGGCGGTCGGACGCCGGTACGCCAGATGACGGTCAACGTGGGCGGCTCCAGCGATGTCGCCGCGAGCGGCGGCGCCTACAGCTTCGATGTGGCGGTGAGCCTGCCGGAGAATGACTACCAGGTCGTGGTCGGCGTCCGCGACGAGACGACGGGGATCACCTCGCTTCTCCGGGAAGCGGTGTCGGTGCCACAGTGAGCGGCGTTGGTGGAGCCGATCGAGTCCGGATGACGAAGCGTTGGCGGACACTGCTTTCGGCCATCGCCCTGGCGGTGGTAGCCACGGTGGCAGAAGTGCGGGCCCAGCCGAGTCAGACCTTCATCGACTCCATCGACGTTCAGGTCGTCGAGGTCGATGTCGTCGTCACGGACAGGAAGGGGCGTCCGATCAAGGGGCTGGCACGCGAGGACTTCGAACTCTACGTCGACGGCCGGCCGGCAGAGATCGCGAACTTCTACGAGTCGGCGATCTACGTGGAGCAACGGGCCGGACGCCGCAACAAGGAACGGCCGATCGTTCGCAGCGAAGGCACGCCGGGCACCGCAGACGAAGGTGCACTCACCGTCGTCTTCTACCTGGACGACCCGAACATCTACCCGTCTCACCGCACCCGGCTGCTGCGACGGCTGGAAGCAGCGGTCGAACCGTGGCGGTCCATGGACGCGAGCTTCATACTCGCCCGGTTCGTTCACCGGCTCGAAGTGCTCGTTCCGCCGACGCCCGATCTGGACGCGATCCTGGAAGGGGCGGCGAGTGTCCCCAAGGGATCGCCGCGCGCGATCCAGAACGGCGACGGCGCCCGCCGCTTCGCGATCCGGAGCCTGATCGACAGCGACGAGTTCTGCAGGATGACGCCTTACTGCCGCCCCTGCGAGGACAACTGGGGGGAGCTGCTGTCCCTGGCGAGGCAGTACGCCGACAACCAGGCCACGAACGCGGCGATTGCGGTGGACGGTCTCGCCGATCTGGTCACGACGCTGTCCGGCGTGCCGGGCAAGAAGGCCGTCGTGTACATCACCGACGGCCTGCCCCAACGACCGGGCATCTCCGTTCTCGACTTCCTCGGCAACGAGCTCTGCAGGGACCTGAGGCCCACCGCGAACTCGGAAACGATGGCGGAGATGGTGCAGTACGACGAAAGCCGCCGGTTCAACCGGATCTCCGCCCACGCCAACGCCAACCGGGTCACGTTCTACGGCGTGGATGCAGCCGGCGTCCGGAGCGCAAGTCCGGACATCTCGCTCGACAACCCCAGTCGGGCTCCTTCCTTCCGCAACGTCGGCCTCCGGTCAACGAACGCCCAGAGCGGCTTGTACCTGCTGGCCAATGAAACCGGCGGCAAGGCCCTGATCAACGCGAACGACCTGTCGATCCTCCTCGACGACATGACCGGCCAACTCTCGGCTTCCTACTCCCTGGGTTTCGTCCCCGAGGAGCGCAAGCTGGGCGAGGTGCGGCAGATCTCCCTGCTGCTCGCGCCCGGCGCCGACAAGGGCCGGAGGATCGAGTACCGGCGCACCTACCGCGACAAGTCGCTGGACGAACGGTTAGCCGAACGGCTTCTCTCGGTCGCCTACCTGGGCAACGCCGAGAACCCGCTTGGAGCGGAGCTTGAGTTCGGCGTCACCAAGCTCCTGGAGAAGAAGACCCATGAGTTGACGGTCGGCGTCAACGTGCCGGCAGAGTCCATCGTGACCTTGCCCGGGAAGGACGGCGTGTCACCGAACGCGAGCGCCCAACTTCGCCTCTGGCTGGTCGCCGTCGAGGACGAGAAGGGCGCCCGGACGACCGTGCGGCAGAAGACGATCGCCGTCGGCGGCGAGACCGGCGTTCCGGCTGTCGACGGCAACTACCGCGTCGAAGTGGCGATGAACCTGCCGGAGGGCGGGTTTCAGGTCGCCGTCGGCCTCCGCGACGAGACGACGGGGGTGACCTCCCTCATTCGCGAGCCTGTGGCTGTTCCGAATCGAGAAGCCGTGAACTGAGACTGGCCGCGGCCACTGGTCTCACGTCACCTCAACGACACTCCCGCATCCGAACTCGAGGGGTTCCGCCCATGCCCGTACCCGTCCCGCCCCTGCAAGAGGCTGAACTGCCGAAACGCAAGACCGCGCTTCTGAAGATGATGGGCCCGGGCATCGTCATGGCCGGAATCG
>JAPOVF010000382.1 GCA_026708285.1 Acidobacteriota bacterium | reverse complement strand
ACGCCGCTCACCGAGGCTCACGGCGCCATCCTCGGCCACAACGTCTACGACGGCGAGGGTCGGCGCGTGCTGCGGAAGGGCCGCGCGCTCGGTGGCGAGGAACTGGCGCTGCTGGCCGGTCTTGGACGCGACCGGGTCTTCGCGGCACGGCTGGAACCCGGCGACGTCGACGAGAACGAGGCCGCCCGGAGGGTCAGTGAAGCCGTTGCCGGAACCGGTCTCGACCTGCGGGGACCGACGACCGGACGGGTCAACCTGCACGCACAGACGCTGGGCGTGCTGCGCGTCGACGCCGCGGCTCTCGACCGCATCAACGACTGCGACGGCGTCACCCTCGCCACCCTGCCGAACCACAGCGTGACCCGTGCCGGCAAGATGGTGGGAACGACGAAGATCCTCCCCTACGCCCTGTCCGAAGAGACGGTGGCCGCGGCCGAGAGCGTGGCCGCGAGCCCACTGATCCGGCTCGACCCGCTGCCGCCGAGCACCGCGGGACTGATCGTCTCCGGAACCGTCGCGGCCGGCCGATCCGCCGGCCGCGAACGGCTGGTCGCCGGCTTCGAGAAGGCGTTCCGGCATCGGCTCGGCGCCCTCGGCGCCGAACTCAACCAGGTGCGCTTCGTGCCGATCGACCGGGAACAGGAGACCGGGGAGCTCGCGTCGGCAGCGGCCGAACTCGCCCCGGATGTCGACCTCCTGATCCTGGCCGGCGAAACGGCGATCCAGGATCGCCACGACCTGGCCCCGACGGCCATCGAAACCGCCGGCGGCTCGGTCATCTGCTACGGCGCCCCGGTCGACCCCGGCAACCTGCTGCTGCTCGCCGACCTCGGCGGCACCCCGGTCCTCGGCGCCCCCGGCTGCGCCCGCAGTCCGAAGCGGAACATCGTCGACCTGGTGCTGCCCCGCCTGCTCGTCGGCGACCGGCTGACGCGGCGCGACATCACGTCGCTCGGTCACGGCGGTCTGCTGGAGGACGTGCCGGAGCGGCCGTTGCCGCGGCGGCGGATCGAAGGCTCCTGACTCCGCTGCACTCCGCCCATCCCACCGTCATCCAGAGGACCAACATGAAGAACGCGGCCGAGCCAATGGACATCCGTGACTTGGTCATCGACGACCGGAAGCGCGGAGTCTTCAGGGTCCATCGGTCGTGCATGGCTTCCCCGGATCTGTTCCAGCGGGAGCGGGAACTGATCTTCGACCGGTGCTGGATCTACCTGGGACACGAATCGGAGGTGGAGCGCCCCGGGGACTACCGTCGCCGCACGGTAGCCGGCCGCCCGCTGTTCTTTGTGCGCGGCAAGGACGGTCAGGTACGCGTGTTCCTCAACTCCTGCCCGCACCGGGGCGCCATGATCTGCCGCCGCGACGCGGGGAATGCCAAGGTCCTGCGGTGCTTCTACCACGCCTGGTCATTCAACACCGAGGGCGAGTTGATCGGCGTCCCCGGAAGGGACGCCTACGGCCCCAACTTCGACCCAGCCGAACTCGGATTGAAGGAGCCGGCACGAGTCGACAGCTACCGGGGCTTTTTCTTTGTGAGCTTCAACCCGGATGCCGAAGACTTGAGAACCTACCTGGCGGGAGCCAGAGACTATCTGGACCTGGTCGTCGACCAGACCCAGGAAGGGATGCGGGTGGTTCCCGGTTCCAACAAGTACGCCATCAAGGCCAACTGGAAGCTGCTGGCCGAGAACAGCCTCGATGGATACCACCTGATCCCCACCCATCGGACCTACGTGGACTACATGGCCGGTCTTGGGACGGACGACAGCGGAGACACCCTGGCTGCCCGCCCGCCCGGCGCCGGGCGAGCTTTGGGTAACGGTCACTGCGTGTCGGAGAACATCTCCCGGAACGGCCGTCCCATCGCCCGCTGGCACCCGGTGTTCGGCGAAGAGGCCAAGGAGCGGATAGCGCGAGCCCGGCGCCGGCTGGTACGGAAGTACGGAGAAGAACGCGCATTCCGGATGGCAGACACCTCGCGGAATCTCCTCATCTATCCGAACCTGCTGATCATGGACTTCGTGGCGATCAGCATCCGCTACATCGAACCCGTCGCTCCGGACAGAATGGAGGTCACAGCCTGGCATCTCGTGCCCAGGGAGGAGGCAGGCGCGGCGCTGGCCACCCGACTCGACAGTTACCTGACCTTTCTCGGACCGGGAGGCTTTGCCACACCCGATGACGTCGAAGCCCTGGAATCGTGTCAGACAGGTTTCCGCGCTAGCGAGAACGAGTGGTCCGACATCTCAAGGGGCATGCTCAAATCCCGCCCCGGAACGTCGGATGAACTCCAGATGCGGGGATTCTGGCGACAGTGGCACGCGAACATGCTGGGCCGGGACACGACCAACGTGCAGGACGGGCAGCCTGTGGAATCGCAGGCCGCAGCGCCTGATTCGGAAGCTGACGGCCCTGGCCACCGGGTCAGCGCACCATGACGGCCACCAGCATCCCCGCGCTACGAGGAATGGTGGAGGAATTCCTGTTCAGGGAAGCGGCGCTTCTGGACGACTGGAGGCTGGATGAATGGGTCGATCTGTTCACGCACGACGCTCGGTACATGGTTCCCTCCACCGATCTGCCGGAAGGAGATCCCGGGCACGACCTGGTGTTCATCGACGACGACATCATGCGTCTACGCGCTCGGGTGGCGCGATTGAACAGCCGCCATTCCCACCGAGAGAATCCGCGGTCGCGGACCCGCCGGTTTGTCTCCAACGTGCGGGTCGAAGAAACCGAAGACGGACAACTGTCGGTTTCCGCAAACGTTCTCGTCTACCGGTTCCGGAGCGGCGAAGGAGCGCCCTACGTCGGCAGCGTCGCGTACATCCTGAGGAGAGATGGCGAGGATCTCAGAATCGCCTACCGGCGCGCGGTGCTGGACATGGAAGACCTCTCCTGGCACGGTGCCGTGAGCATCATCCTGTGATGGACCTTCAGCGGCAACGAGTCGAAGGCTCCTGCTCCGTTACACTCCGCCCATCCCACCGACATCCGGAGGACCCAACATGAGAGTCCGAGTCCCCGCGGCGCTGATCGCCATCCTCGCGCTGCTGATCGCGGCCCCTGCGCTGACCGCCCAGGGCGACGTCAAGCGCGCCGCGAACGGCAAGCCCGACCTGACCGGCACCTTCGACGCCGGCACCCTGACGCCGCTTCAGCGGCCCGAGAAGTACGGCGACAACCTCTTCCTGAGCCCTGAGGACGCGGCGAAGATCGAGGCAGACGCGGCCCAGTACGCCGCCGACCGGCACCGGGTCTCCGATCCGAACCGCAAGCCGCCGCCAGTCGGCGGCGACGGGACGACGGGCGGCGCCGGCAACGTCGGCGGCTACAACAGGTTCTGGGTCGAGACCGGGACCGAGGCATTCGCGGTCGACGGCAAGTTCCGCACCTCGATCATCTTCGACCCGCCCAACGGCCGCATGCCGGAGATGACCGAGGCCGGCAAGGCGAGATCCGCCGAGCGTCGCCGGCTACGGCGGCCGAACGACGGTTCCGCCTGGTGGCTCGACATCGAGGGCCACGGCCCGTACGACGGCCCGGAGACGCTTCCGGTGACCGAGCGCTGCATCGTCGGCTTCACCGGCGCCACGCCGACCTTCCCGAGCCTCTACAACAACTTCAAGCGCGTGGTCCAGACCGAAGACCACATCATGATCCTGATCGAGATGGTCCACGACGCCCGGATCGTGCGCCTGAACGCCGAGCACCCGAGCCCCGAAGAGCGGAAGTGGCTCGGCCACTCGGTCGGCTGGTGGGAAGGCGACACCCTGGTCATCGACTCGCGGAACTTCCACCCGAAGGCGATCCTGCGCGGCGCCACCCAGGAGTCCCACGTCACGGAGCGCCTCACGCTGCAGCCGGACGGGAACATCCTCTACCAGTTCACGATCGAGGATTCGGCGACCTGGGACGTCCCCTGGTCTGGCGAGTACATCTGGAAGCGCAGCCCGGTGAAGGTCTACGAGTACGCCTGCCACGAGGGCAACTACTCGATGGGCGGCACGCTGCGAGGCGCCCGGGTGCTCGAAGCCGACGTGCTCGCCGGCGAGACCGCCAGCACCGGCGCCGGCAGTGGCGACTGAGGGGTCGCCCGCAGTCGACCAAACACCTCTCGT
>JAPOVF010000100.1 GCA_026708285.1 Acidobacteriota bacterium | reverse complement strand
ACCCAGAAGTCGAAGTACACGTCGGGTGACGGCTGGCACACCGACGTCTCGTGCGACGAGAAGCCGCCGATGGCGTCGATGCTCTACATCAAGGAGATTCCCGAGTGCGGCTCAGGCGGCGACACGCTCTTCGCCGACATGTACCGTGCCTACGAGACGCTTTCGGAGCGGATGCAGAACTTCCTCGAGGGCCTGGTGGCGGTTCACGACGGCGCCCTGCCCTACATCGGAAAGTACGCCTACGCGCCTCCCGAGGGAAAGACGTACCCGAGAACCGAGCACCCGGTGGTCATTCGCCATCCCGAGACGGGCCGCAAGGCCCTGTTCGTCAACAGCGGTTTCACCTCACACATCCGCCACATGCGTCGATGGGAGAGCCGGGGCCTGCTCGACATGCTCTTCAGGCACATCGCCACCACCGTCTCCCTGACCTGTCGCGTGCGCTGGGAGCCCAACACCCTCACCCTCTGGGACAACCGCTGCACCCAGCATCACGCCGTGTGGGACTACTACCCGCAGTCCCGCTTCGGCGAGCGGGTCTCGATCGTGGGTGACCGGCCCGTCGCCTAGCAATCTCTCAGCGCCTCGACGACGGCTTCCGCGCTACTTCGCGGAAGCCATCTTCTTCAGCCGCAGGTCCTTGAACTCGACGCGCATCCCCGCGTCGTGGATCTGCAGGCCGATGGCGCCCTTGTCCAGGCGTTCTTCCTTCGAGTTGTCGGTGAACTCGGAGGCGAGCTTCCCGTTGATGAAGAACTGGTAGTGCCGTCCCCTGGCGACGACGCGGACCCGGTTCCAGCCACGACGCGTGATGTCGCTCTCCCTCACGGCGTCCTCGATCTCGGTGGTGTGCGTCGTTCCGTCCGGATCGATCACCAGGCTCGTTCCGCGGAAGCAGGCGTACTCTTCGCGCGCGACGAAGTGGAAGTCCCACGCGCCGAGAATGTGCGGTCCGATGCCCAGGTGGCCGAGATCCGCGTGGTAGCCCACGAACGGCCGCTTGCCGCTCGGATCCTTGACGGCGTGGATCTGGATTCCGCTGTTGCCGTGGCCGGGAAAGCGGTAGCTTGCCTCCAGCTCGAAATCCGCCAGTTCGACGTCGTCGTAGACGAGGTAGACGAGGCGGTCCACGCTGCCCTGTCCGACGATCACGCCGTCCTCGACGGACCAGTCCGAGATGGAGTCGGCCGGCACCGCATGCCAGCCGTCCAGCGTCCTGCCATCGAACATGGAGACGAATCCGGCGTCCCCCTCTTCCTGCGCCGTTGCGGTCCACGCGGTCGCGGGTAGGAAGGGGAGCACGACAATGACGGACTTCCACAGCATCTTCCTCACGTCTGCTAGCTCCTTGTGCCCAGGGTCGTGACGTACTTGAAGAGGTCCAGGAGCTGGGCCTGTGACAGCAACGACGTCAGACCAGTAGGCATCGGGCTTCCCGTCTCACGGACTTCCTCGATGTCCCCCGCCCTGATCGTGACCAGCTCTCCCGTGGCCAGGTCCTGGATCACGAGATCGCCGGTCGTTGAACTCTCCTGCGTCCAGCGCTTGTACCCCTGGTAGATCGTGGAGTCGTGGGTCGTGATCTCCAATGCGGTGAATCCTTCCTTGATCTCGCGATTCGGCCACAGCGTCTCTTCGATGATCCGTTCGGCCGTCAGCGTCGTGCCGACCGCGGTCAGGCTCGGCCCGATAGCGCCTCCCTCCTCGCCGACCTGGTGGCAGGAGTCACAGCCGAAGTCGACGAAGAGCACGGCGCCCCGCGCGGCATCACCCCGTTCCGCCGCGAACTCGGCGAGGCTCTTCACCAGGTCCTCGTCGTAGTCGAGCTCCAGGGAATCGGCCCCGCTCGCGGTACCGAGAGCGGCGAGAAGGACGTTGTCGGAACGACCGCTCGCGTAGAACGAACGGAGCAGCGACTTCGCGGCGTCGTGCCCGAGTCCACCGGACTCGATCGCCGCGGTCAGCGCCGGCACGCCGCCCTCGCGGTTGAGGAATGCGACCAGGGCCCGAGTGGCCGTGGCGTTGTCCAAGCCAGGTTCCCCGAACAGTCCGACCGCCGACTTCGCCGCCGCCCTCGAGTCGAGCACGACGAGCGCTTCGATCGCCGACACGCGCAATGCCGGAGCGTCCGGCGCATCGGCATAGGCCGCGAGCAGTTCCTTCCCGCCCTCCGCCTCGAGGCTTGCCAACGCGCCGAACGCGGCGGCCCGAACGAACGTAGGCAACGAGTCGTCCCTGGCCATGGCGAGAAGACTCTCCTGCGTGTCCCCGGCCTGCCAGACCCCGGCCAGGGTCGCGGCATTGGCGCGGAGCTCGAGACTCGGGTGCGCCATCATCTTCGCCAGACCCCAGGGCTGATCGTGCGGCTCGAGACTTCCCGAACGCGTCGCCCTGGCGGCGGCGGCCAGGATCCGTGCATGTGCGTCGGCGTCGTACTTCCCGCCGCTCACATAGCGATCCGGCATAAGGACGAACTCTTCGATCTCCTCCTTTCCTCCGACCGCCAGGAGATTCTCGATCGCGCTCAGACGTGTGTCTTCGTCCAGGTGGTAGGACAGCGCGATGCTGCGCAGATCCGCGATGCGCTCCCTTCCCCCCGCGCGGTTGAGCACCGCGGCGAGATGGGCCGACTCGGCGAAGTGGAGGTCTCCGCGCTCGTGCGCCGCTTCCCAGTGCGGCTTGAGGTGCTGGATCGCCTGCGAGAAGACGTACTCCATCGAGTCGTCCATCGGGCGGTCCACGGCGCGCGCGACGACGGTGATCGACTCCGGCTGCGGAATCGCGGCAGCCGCGGCAACCGCCTCCATCCGTACCTGCGCGTCGTCGTCTTCCACGCGCCTGACAAGGAGCGCCAGCGGATCCTCCAGGCGATCGTGCCATCGGCCCACGATGCGCGAAGCGAAGGCACGTCCGCCCGGCTCCTCCGCCTTCAGTAACTTCGCCAGGACCGCCGGCGCGGGGACCTCGATCGTGGCGTAGGCGCCGACCGCCTCGTAGAGGTGGCGCTCGTAGTCCGCGGCTTCCGGATCCAGGCTCGCGACCCACGCTCCGAGAGCCGTCTCGACCTTCTCCGTGTCGCGGCGGGTGAGCTCACGCTTCACCTGATAGCGCGTCCAGCTCTCCGGCGCCTCGAGGGCGGCGACGACCTCGTCCAGCGGCGCGTCGAGCAGCTTCGGAGCCTTCACAAGGGGCGCCGAGGTAGCAGTGATCCGCCAAATCCGGCCATGAGCCTTGTCGCGCGTCGGATCGCGGTACTCGTCGTCCTGGTGGCAGATGATCGGGTTGTACCAGTCGACGACGTAGACGGCGCCGTCGGGCCCGACCTTCACGTCGATCGGACGGAAGTTCCGGTGGCTCGAGTGGATGAGCGGTTCTTCCCACTTCAGAGTTGCCCCTGAACCGTCGGCCGCGACGGAAAACCGCTTCACGCGATTCGCCTGGTAGTCGCCGATCGCGAACTGGCCCCGATACTCCGGCGGCAGGTGACGGCCGTCGAGGTAGGCGATCCCGGCGTAGCCACCGGGTTCGCCGATCGTGTCGAGGCGGCGCCGGTGGGTCGTCGGGATCTGGCCGAGCGAAAGATGCGTTACGCCGCCCGCGCCGTCGACGCTGAAGATCTGCCCCCACTCACCGAAGGCGACGCCCCAGGGATTGCCGGGGCCCATGAAGTCGTACAGAAGGGGATGCATCTGCAGCAGCCGCGGGCGCAGCCGGAAGAACCCGGATTGGTAGAGATCGGCGGAACCCCAGGGGGTCTCGACCCGCGACTCGATGCCGTCGCCCTGCCCCATGAACAGCTCACCGCCGGGACTCCATGTGAAGGAGTTGACCGCCTGGTGGGCATCCCCCGTTCCGAACCCGCTGAGCACGACGCGCCGGATATCCGCTCGTCCATCGCCATCGGCGTCCTTCAGAAAGAGAATCTCACTGCTCTGTCCAACGTAGACGCCGCCGTCGCCCAGTTCCATTGCCGTCGGAATGTTCAGCCCTTCCGCGAAGACGGTCGAGCTCTCCGCGACGCCGTCGTGATCGGCATCCTCCAGCACGATGATCCTGTCGTTCGGAACATCACCGGGGAAGACGTGCGGATACGTCGTCGTGACGGTCACGTACGCGCGGCCGGCCGTGTCCCAGCGAATCGCCAGCGGGTTGGTGAGGCCATCGGACTCCGACGCGAAGAGATTGACGTCCATGCCGTCCGGCACCGTGAACGAAGCGAGCTCCGCCTCGATGTCCGCTGCCGGATGGCCAAAGAGCTCTTCCGGCTCGGGGCGCCGGTGCCCCGGATCCGGGCCGCCGTTCGCCACGGTCCAGACCCGCTCTTCCGCCTTCTCGATCAGGCCGACGAGCTGCTGCCACTCCTCGCGAAAGGAGAGATAGCCGTGGCTCGACCTGGTGAAGCGCCGCGTCGAGTCGTCGCCGAAGAGCAGTTTCCAGTTCGCGGGACGCCAGTAGTCGAACCACAGGCGCTGCTTTTCGACGACCGCCGCGTGAAGCGTGGCCAAACGGTCCCAGGACGGGATCTCGAAGCCGAGCTTCTCCGCGATCGTTTCCGAGACGTGCCGGAGCGACTCTTCCTTGAGGTGCATGCCGTTTTCGGTCAGGTCCGGCTCTGCGTCCGAAAAGAGGTCGACGAAGAGGAGACCTCGCTCCGCGGCGATTTCTTTCGTTGCCCGGACGTACCGCGCGAGAGACCGATTGTGGTGCGAAAGATCCGGCAGGAACTCGTTCGCCGGCTTCTCGAAGGGCGTCGGGGACACCAGCACGACCCGGTCGGCATGCTTCAGGAATCCGTCGATCAGCGCGTTGTATGCCGACCTGAACGACTCGAGCCCTTCGACTCCCGTCATCGATTCGGCCTTGCCGTACTGCGCAATGACAACCGACGTGCCGACCAGTTCGAGTTGGGCGTCCCAATCGCCGAAGCCGTCTTCGCGCCAGCGTTCCAGCGAGGAGCCTTGCCGGAAGACGGTGTCCGCCTCCCAGGAGAGATCACGGAACGTGGGATGAACGCCGGCGAAGGCGTCGGTCAGAATGGTCTCGAGAAAGCCCGCCCGCTGCAGATGCACCATGTCGGTGCCGCCGGTGAGTACAACCGTTTCGCCTTCGCGCAGGTCCAACGGAGGTGGCGCCTGCGTGCAACTCGCCAGGAGCAGCAGCAAGGTCGCCGCTCCGCGGCGCGGTCTTTTCAGAAGCCGGCGGGGGCGCCGGCGCACCCAGTGTGAGGCGCTCTGCCGCGGATGGCGCCAACGTCTCGGGCGCACAGGTAGCACCCCGCGACGCTATCAACGCGGCTCGGTAGTCTCTCCTCCCGTCCGCGTCCCGACTGCTCCGTCCCCCTAAGGGAGGAACTCATGTCCGTGTCTCTTCCGTACAGACGACGCTCATCCGCTTTGCCGGCTCTCCTCGCCGCGTCCCTCCTTGCGTTGGCAACCGCCACGGCGATCGCCGCCGAAGAAGAGGCATATCGAGGAGACGTCGAGGACGTCGTCACCATCGACGTGCTCGACCCTGAAGGCCCGTACGACAAGATCTGGGAGCCCTTCATCGCGCGCTGGACCGACGAGCACCTCATCGCCGCCTACGGCCTGCAGGTGCGCGGCAAGATGGACATGGGCGACATCGTCTGCTCGCTGAGCCACGACGGCGGCAGGACCTGGAACGAACGCATCACGGTGTTCGACTATCGCGTACGCAACGGCAGCGTGCAGTACGCCTACAACAACTCCGTGCTGTTCAGGCCTCCCGGTCAGGACGTCGTCTGGCTCTTCGTCATGCGCGCGCCCATGCACTACCGCGACAGCGAAAACGCCGACCTGGTCGCGGCGTACACCGCCGACGGCGGTTACTCCTGGAACCACGTCGAGCTGGCGATGGGTTACCAGGGCTCGCTGATCATCGTTGCGGGCATCGAGACCGTGGAGCGCGACGGAGTCCCTCACTATCTGCTCCCCGCCCACCGCAACTCACGGCGCCACGATCCCCACGGCGACCGCCGCCAGTTCGTGCTCGAGAGCAAGAGCCTCCTGCACTGGAAGCTGGCCGGCTACGTGCCGTATCCGGACGACGATCCGGTGTTCCTGCATGAGGGCAAGATCGCTCCCGTCGGCGACGGCGCACTGGAGATGGTCATGCGGACGGCCACGATGGACCGCGAGCGTCCGCTCGATCCCGGCCTGGCCTACTCGACCCGCAGCGAGGACGGGGGGCGGACGTGGTCGACGGCGCGGCCCGAGCCCGAGCTGCCCAACTACCGGGCCAAGAGCTTCTTCGGCCGGGACTCCTCCGGCCGCCACATCTACGTCTACGGCGACAGCGCGTTCCGGCGCGGCCTCTACTACAAGACGCGGCTGCCCGGCGGTGCCTGGTCGCCTCAGCGCACGTTCTACGACGGCGGCAACCTCAACAGCTACCCCACGCTGCTCGAGGAGCCGTCCGCTGACGGATCGGGCGACTGGCTCGCGGTCTGGGATAGCTCCGACAGCCCCGAACGGCGCCGCACCGCGATCCGTTTCGGGCGGCTCTCAGTGGAGTGAGGTCGCACCACGAGACGGCCGGGCTTGCGGAACTCGTGGCCGTAGGGCGGTAGCGACGACGCACGGTCGAACTCCACGCCGGGCCAGCGTTCGAGCAGGGTCCGCAGCGCGGATCGGGTCTCGGCACGGGCGAGTTGCGCCCCCAGGCAGAAGTGGTTGCCGAGGCCGAAGGCCAGGTGTTTGCGGACGTTTGCCCGGCCGGGTTTGAAGCACCCGGGGTCTTCGAACACCGCCGGGTCCCGGTTGGCGCCGCCGACCATGCACTGCACGGTCTCGCCGGCGGCGATCTTCGCGCCGCCGATGCGAACGGCCGCAGTGGTGTGCCGGGTGAGCGTCTGCACCGCCGGGTCGTAACGCAGCGACTCCTCCATCACGTCCTCGACCGCGGCCAGGAAGGCCGCTTTCCCCTGGTTCCGGGAATCGAGCACGGCCTCGAGGAGTCCTGGCTCACTCAGCAGATAGTGAAGAGCGTTGCCGATCATCGACTCCGTCGTCTCGATGCCGCCGAACAGGACAATCAGGAGATTCGCCAGCACTTCCGACCGGGTAAGCGTTCCGCCGGGCCCGGAGAGGACTTCGATCAGCGGTCCGCCATCCGCCTCGCCGGCCGGCTGCTGCCCGTCCAGCTTCTCCGCCAGGTATTCGCGCATCGCCGCCGCGGCCTCCTGGCCGGCACGATGGAGCTCGGCGTCTCCCTCGAAGTTCGCCAGCGACCGGGCGAACACCTCGTACCAGGCGCGCACCCGCGGCAGGTCGCCGGACGGCAGGCCGACGACGATTCCCATCGTCTCCAGGGCGATCGGCGCGGCATAGTCGGCCATCAGGTCGACCTCGACCGCTCCGCCGGCGGCCGCCCGTTCGGCGGCCTCGAGGAGTTCCCCGCAGAGCCGGTCGACCCGCGGCTGCCAGACGTCCCGCGACGCCTTGCCGGTGAAGGGAGCCAGACACGCCTGCTTGTGGCGCTTCTGCTCCTCGCCCTCGACCGACAGCATCTGGCGGCCGAAGGTGGCCTGGATGAGCGACTTCGGCGAGTCGTTGGTGAACCGTTCCGGGTCGCGCAGCACGGACACCGTGTCGGGGTAGCCGGCGACCACCCACATGGCCAGGTTGGGCGCCCACACCGCGGCGCCCTGGGACCGCAGCCCCGCCAGGTGCGGATAGGGATCGACCGCCAGATCCTCGAGACGAAGCGAGGCGGCGACGGCGGACCCTGGCGCTCGGCTCTGCCCGGTCACTGTTGCGGGAAGCTGTAGTCGGAGGGCGGCTCCGCTCCCAGCAGGTGCCTGACGAAGTAGTCCCAGCGCCGGCGAATGAAGTACGGCTCCTGGGTGTAGAAGTGATCGCGATTCGGCAGGAGCAGCAGGTCGAAGTCCTTGTTGGCGTCGATCAGCGCGTCGATCAGGGTGACCGTCGAGGCGGGCAGGCTGTTCTCGTCGTGCTCGCCGTAGACGATCAGCATCTTGCCTTCGAGCCTCGACGCGAGGGCCGCGTGCGGGGCGAGATTGACCGGACGGGCGGCGGCATCCGGCGCGAATCGTCCGCCGTCCTCGTACTCCGGCCAGCCCGTCCACTTGACGAACGGCGGATAGAGGTAGCGGTAGTCGTACGGCCCCGCGGACGACACGGCGACCTTGTAGACCTCCGGGTAGCGGAGCATGGCGAGCGCCGAGGAGTAGCCACCCCAGGAGTGGCCGGTGATGCCGATGCGGTCCATGTCGAGCCACGCGAAGCGCTCTCCGAGCTGCTCGAGCGCGGCGACGTGATCCTCGAGCGCGAACTCGTCGTGCTTCTTCCACATGACGTCGTGGAACGCCTTCGAGCGCCAGGGGGTGCCTCTCGCGTCGATCGTGACGACGGCGAACCCGAGGGCGGTAAAGGTTGAGAAGTCGCCCTGCCCGCCAACCCGCTCGACCCCCGCCGCACTGGCGAAGTTGCGGGGGACGACGTTCGTCTGAGGACCGCCGTAGATGTGCTCGACCACGGGGTACTTCCGGCCTTCCTCGAAGTTCTTCGGCTGGTAGACCACGCCGTACAGGTCCGTCTCGCCGTCCGCCGCCTTGACCGAGAACGGAATCGGCGGCTCGTAGCCGCGGGCGAAGAGTTCGCTGGCGCCGGCCTCCTCCAGGGTTGCTATGACCGAACCGTCGCTCCGGCGGAGCCGGGACACGGGAGGACTGTCGAGGGTCGAGGAGTTCGAGACGAAGTAGCGTCCGCTCGGCGCGAAGGTCGAGGCGGCGCCGATCAGGACCGGGGCGGCGACGGTGACCGCGTGATCCGCCGGCTCGGGCGTCAGCAACTCGACCTCGGCGTCGACCTCGAGCGGCACCCGGTAGACGTGCCGCCAGTACGGGTTCCGCCCCGGCTCGCGCCCGCCGGCCGTGAAGTAGACGAAGCCGCCGCCTTCGTTCTCGTCGACGGCCACGATGTCGTGGACCACCCATTCGCCGCGCGTGAGTTGCCGGACGTCGCCGCCGCCTTCCAGATCAACCAGGTAGAGATGTCCCCAGCCGTCCCTCTGCGAGAAAGTGATCGCCCGACTGCCGCCCGCCAGCACGCGGACGTTGGCGCCCATCGACCGGTAGAGGCTGTGGTTCAGGTCGAGGAAGGAGTCGGCCTCCTCCTCGAAGACGGTCGCGGCGCGCCCGGAGGCGAGGTCGTACCGGACCAGCTCGAAGCGGCTCGCGTCGGGGCCAAGGCAGAGGAAGAAGATCCGGCGCGAGTCGGGCGTCCAGATCGCCTGAGACGGCGTGGCGCCCAGCTCTCCGAAACAGTCGTCGGGAAGCGGTACCTGGCGGCTCGCACCGCTGGCGACGTCGAAGACGAACATCGGGAACCGCGGGATCTCCCGGTCGCCGATCAGGGCGACCCGCTTCTCCAGCGTCCGCGGCCTGGCGCCACCGTCCGCGGACAGCAGGTCCAGGTAGGGGTACGCGCCGACCTTCCTCTCGTCCGTGCGGGAGATGAGCAGCTTCGCCGAATCGGGCGACCAGGAGGCGCCGGTCAACGGTCCTTCGAGGCCCTGCCGCAGAAGCTGGAGTTTCGCGCTCCAGCCCGGCAGCGCGCCGTAGCCGAAGTGCTCCTCGCCGTCCTGCGAGAGCCGCCGCTCGGCACCGTCGTCCAGGTCGCGCAGCCAGACGTCGTGGCTGCGGGCGAAGGCGGCGACGGACCGGTCCGGCGCCGGGAACTGAAGCGGGTCCGTGACGAAGTCCGGCAGGGCCTCGCAGGTGTAGGTCTCCAGGTCGCAGCGCGCGGCCGAGGTCGCGGTTCGGACCACCGCGCCACCCGCGCCCCCGTCGAGCGCGAAGTCGAGGGACACGATGCCGAGGTCCAGGGGGTCGTGCGCGATGTCGGTCGCCTCCGACAGAGCCTCGGCCAGGCGCTCCTGGTCGAATGCCGGGCGCTTGCCGCCAGTGGCGGCGTCCACGATCACGATCTCGGTGCCCAGGTCCGTATCGCGCTCGTACCAGAACTCGTCGCGGTCACCGATCCAGTGCGGGACGACTTCTACGTTCCGGACGGTCCCCTGGACGTTCCGGGAGAGCAGGCTCGCGGCCTGGTCGTAGGCGGCCCGGGTTACCTGCTCCGGGGCGTAGGGCTCCTGCGCCGCTGCTTCGGGCGGGCCGGCCAGAAGAGGCAGCGCCCACATCAAGGTCGCCCCGCGGCGTGTCGTTTCCGGAAGCCGGCGGGGACGCCGGCGCACCCAGTGTGTGACGCTCAGCTTTCCGGCCACGATCAGCCGCTGCGGCGCATCGCGAAGACGCCGTTCAGGTAGTGCGTCGCGCGGCCGTTGCCGTCGTCGCCCCAGAACGCCACGTCCCAGCCGCGGTTGCCGCCCATCGCCGGGTCGCGCGGCAGGAACCGGTCGTTTCCGAGCGGAATCAGCTCCGACTCGAGCACGCCGCCGCCCAGCGACCGCGCCATCAGCCGGTTGCCGTCGGCGAAGAACGAGAAGCGACTGCCCACTGCCTCGAACCGCCCGACGTAGCGCTCGAGGTCGACCTCCACCGGCGTCACGGAGTCCGGAGTGGGCGTTTCCGGCTTGTCGATGCCGAAGACCTCCGGGAAGAGGGTGTCGAAGACGCGGTCGGCGAGCGGATACCCCTGGCTCGGCACGTTCGAGATCGTCGCGGCCGCGACGCCCTTGCTCGGACACCAGAGCAGCAGGGACGAGCCGCCGCTGTTCGTGCCGCTGTGGCCATAGATCACCTCGTCGCCCCAGCGCTTCCAGTACGGACCGGGGCACCACTTCTGGGCGATGACCCTGGCCGGCATGTCGATCTCGGGCGTCTGCATCGCCTCGACGGCCTTCTCGGACAGCACCTGCCGTCCCTCGGCCGACTGGCCGCCGCGCAGGAACAGGGCCGCGAACCGCACCAGGTCGCCGGCGCTGCAGCACAGGGTCGCGCCCGCCGGCGCCATGCTGCGCGGCAACCCCCAGAACGGCACCCGCCGGCCTTCGGGAGTGGCCGGCGTCTGCGAGTAGCCGAGCGCCACGGAGTGGTAGAGCAGATCCTCCGGGAAGTTCGCGGAGTGCTCAAGCCCGAGCGGCTCAAGGATCCGCTCGGCGAGCAGGATCTCCCAGTTCCTCCCCATCACCCGCTGCGCCGCGAGCCCGGCGACGCAGGTGCCCGCGTTCGAGTAGCCGTAGGCGGTCCCCGGCTCGAAGATCCCGGGGATCCCGGCAAGTGAGGCGACGTACTGGTCGAGGGCGTCGTCACCGCGACCGTGATCCGTATACGGCCCGTTGTCGAGTCCCGACGACATCGAGAGCAGTTGACGGAGCGTCATGTCGACCGGCGGCTGGTCGCTCGTCAGCGGCGCGCCGTCGAGGTAGTTCCCGACGGGTTCGTCGAGGTCGAGCGTTCCCTCGTCGACCAGCGCCATCACCACGGCGGCGTTGAACACCTTCGTCGTCGATCCGATCTGGAACAGGGTGTCGGGCGTGACCGCCAGGTTGCGTTCGCGGACCGCAAGGCCGGTCGCGAACTCGTGGACAGCCTCGCCGTCGAAGACCGCGAGCTGGGCGCCGACGATGCCGAGGCCGCGAGCGGACTCATCGAGGAGCTGCTGGAGGGCGGCCGGGTCGACCACGATCTGCGGCGCGGCCGCGACCAGTCCGAAGCCCCGCGCCTGCGAGACGATCGGCAGCGCCGCGGCGGCCGCGCCGGCTTTCAGGAAGGAGCGCCGGTTCATCGATTCCGACCCTATCCGGCCGCACGATACGGTCGTATACGATACGATCGTATACAGGGGCAAACAGACCGATCAAGGAGACACCCATGCGCAAGCTCGATCCCAACCTCGCCTGGCTCGCGGCCGTTCTCGCCGCCACCCTGTTGGCGCCTCCGTTGGGCGCACAGGACGAGGAGGAAGAGGCCCCCGCGGATGAGGTGAGCGAAGTCATCGTGGTCACCGCGCAGAAGCGCGAGCAGGAACTGCAGGAGGTTCCGATCTCCGTGCAGGCCTTCACCGCCGAGGCTCTCCAGGAGGCCAACATGCGGGATCTGAACGAGGTGATCACCCTTGTTCCGGGAGCCTCCGAAGAACTCTCCAACAACGTCGGCCTGCGCCGCTACCAGATCCGCGGAATCGGGCAGGCCCTGGGCGATCCGACCGTCGGCTACTACTTCGACGATGCCGCCTTCTTCGTCTTCGGGCAGAACTTCGCTCCGATGGGCCGTTCGTTCGACCTCGAGCGAATCGAGGTCCTGCGCGGTCCGCAGAGCACCCTCTACGGAAACGGCTCGATGGGAGGCACGGTGCGCCTGATCACGCGTTCACCGGACTACGGCGGCTTCGGAGCCAGCCTGCGTGGCGGCTACTCCAGCACCGACGGCGGCGGCAACGGCAACTACATCGATGCCGCGGTCAACATCCCCATGGGCAGCAAGGCGGGCCTTCGCCTGGTCGCCAGCACCGAAGACACCGCGGGCTACCAATTGCTGGCGGCAACCGGCGACGACGAGTTCGGCGCGGGCGACGTGACGAACTACCGCGCCATTTTCGACACCACGCCGAACGACCGGTTCAACCTGCGGCTGATGTTCGCGGGCAACGAAGCCGATCAGGAAGGCGGCACCCTGCTCTCGGCTCTCGATCCCCCGACGACGACCTCCGCGTCCGCCGGCGACTACACGCTCGGCGAGTACGAACTCGCCACCGGGAGTTTCACGATCAGCTTCGGCGGCGCCTCGCTCACCAGCACCACGACGCAGATCGACGCGACCGACGAGGTGCAGGTCGGCCTGCCGTTCCCCCTGTCGCCGTCCGGATTCCTCGACATCTTCGCTCAGACCTCCGGGGACGCCCTGAACCACGAAACGCGGCTCGTCTCGCAGAACGACTCTCCGTTCCAGTGGCTGGTCGGCTTCTACTACTCGGAAACGGACGCCCTCGTCCTCTCGTCGATTGATCCGCCGGTGTTCCCGGACAGCACGGCTGACCGCGGTTCGGAGTCCCTGTCCCTCTTCGCTGAAGTCTCGTACGCCTTCCTGGACGACCGGCTCGTCGCGCTGGCGGGGCTCCGTTCCTTCGAGGATGATCGGTCCGTGTACAGCAGCTCGTTCAGCACACAGTTGGAACCGGCGACCTTCGACAGCGTCAACCCCCGCTTCAACCTCGCCCTCGACGCCTCCGAGCAGGCGAACTACTACCTGAACATCGCCAAGGGCTTCCGCAGCGGCAGCTTCAACAGTCCCGACACCTGCGCCCTGCACGAGTTGGGCGGGCTGCCCTGTTCGGTGGCAGTCGACTCCGACGAACTGTGGAGCTACGAGCTGGGGGCGAAGTACACCCTCAGCGGAGGACGTCTCCTGATCGACGTCGCTCCCTACTTCCAGGACTGGAGGGACACCCGGCAGGCCGTGCCCGTCTTCGGGCTCTTCCTGGACTACCAGATCGGCGACTCAGAGCTCTACGGCGTCGATCTGGCACTCGACTACCGCCCGGCCAGCCTTTCGGGGCTGTCCTTCCAGTTCTCCACCAACTGGAACCAGTCCGAGTTCACGAACATCAATCCGACGTTCGCGGCCGCCACAGGGGCGCGCAACGGCGACCGCCTGCCGTTCGTGCCCGCGTGGACCGCAACCGTGTCGGCGAGCTACGCCTGGGCGCTCGGCGACACCTGGGCTGGACAGGCGTTTCTCGGGCTGAGCCACATCGACGACCAGTTGGGCCAGTTCGGGCCGGGAGCTTCGGCCGACACCCGCGATCTGCTGCGCGCCCGGTTCGGCTTCAGCAGCGAGAGATTCGGGATCCACCTGTTCGGCAACAACCTGCTGGGCGAAGACGGCGCGATCTACGCGAACTCCGGAAGGGGCCCCACCATCTACACCCAGGACCATCCGCGGCAGATCGGTGTCGAGCTTTCGCTCGACTTCTGAGCCGGTCGTCCCAGCGACCCGACCGATGCCCCAAAACGCAACGGAGACTGCACCCACAACTCAGTTGAATCGCCGTCAGAGACTCATCCTGGCAGGCCGCCATCTCTTTGCCGAGAAGGGCTACTCGGCCGCGGGAGTACGCGAGATCGCCGCGGAGGCCGGTGTCTCGATCGGCCTGATCCGCACCCACTTCGGCTCCAAGGCCGGCCTGCGGGAAGAGATCGATCGGCAGGTCATTGCCCAGATCGAAGATCTCTGCTCGCGGGCCAGTGAGCACCTGGGCACCGAGGCCCTTGACCTCCTGGTCGAGGACGCTGTCGAATGGGTCGAACGCGAGCGCGACGCGCTCCTCTACGTCCGCGCGGCCCTCATGGAGAAGACGCCGGGGAGCCAGGCCCTCCTCCGTCAACTGCTGGAGATCATGCGTCGATTCGTCGCGCTGAATCGCGAGCGCGGTCTTCTCCAGGACGACGTCGACGAGGAGTGGGCAGCCACCTTCCTGGTCATCGACTTTCTCGGACCGGCCGTGCTCGAACCGTTCTCGGAGGAGGAGTTCGGCATGTCGATGTACCACCGCGAGATGGTGAAGAGGCGCAGTGCCTTCATGAACCGCGTCGTGACCCGAGGGTTCATGAAGTCCTGACCTGGGAGCCTGCGCGGCAGAAACTGGGTCGGCAGGCGCGAAGCGCCGGCTTCTGGACTTCTGCCGCGCTAGCCCGCCGACAGGTCAAACTCACACGATGACAGGCGCCCGGCAACTCGTGCTCGCCTTCCTGAGCCGTGATCTCGCCGGCGTGTGGACCGCCGGCGGGACACTGGCGATCGGGGCGGCCGTGGCGTTCCGAAGCGACGGCTCGGTGCGGACCGCCGCCGTGGCTGTTGCGGGGTTGGGCGTTCTGCTCCTGCTGGGGACGGTCCGCCATCTGCTGAACTTGAGGAGGGCGCGTGCTCTTCACCCGCCGCCCGGCGTGCTGGTCAGGGTCGGAGGCCGCCGCATTCACGTGCTGACGGAAGGGGACGCTGGCGGGCGGCCACCGGTCGTCTGGATGCCCGGTGGGCACGCGGGCGGTCTGGCGCTCCATCACCTGCACAGTGAGCTGCGCAAGGAAGCGCGTTCGATTCTGATCGACCGACCCGGAACCGGCTGGAGCGATCCGGGACCGTTCCCGCGCACGACCGACCGCGAGGCCGATGAAGTGCTCGCAGCTCTCGAAGCCGCCGGAGAGGAGGGGCCCTTCGTCCTCGCCGGCCACTCTTTCGGCGGCCTGCTCTTCGCGGCCGTAGCACGGCGGAGCCCCGGGAGCGTCGCCGCGCTGCTGCTGATGGACGCGACTCCCCCGGACACGATCGTCTACGGGCCACCGATTCCCGACCTGGCGCGCACGAGGTGGCGCCCCGTCCTCCTGGGAGTGCTCCAGCTCTTCGGCCTGGACGAACTCGCCGAGCGCCTGACCCGGGAACCGTCGAACCCTGAGTACGAGCGCCTCGACCGGCTGATCCGCGAACAGTTAGGCGAGGCCTGGCTCATCGCTCGCGCCCTGGAGCGCGGCCCGCGGGCGGCCTGCGCCAGCGCTTCCATCTTCGACGAACTCAGGCCCGAGGGCATGGCCTCCATCGCCTGGACGACCCTCCCCTATGAGGGCGACCTCGATGGCACGCCGGTCCGGCTCGTAGCGCCCGGCGACATGCGGGACTTCGATCAGGTCGCCGAAATGATCGAGGGCGAAGCGCCGACACCCGGTCAACTCGACGCGGCGCGGCTCCAGCGCTTCTACATGCGCAGCCGCGAGCGCTACCTCACCCTCTCCAACCTCTCCGAGCGGATCACGGCGCCTCCCGGGACGGCGCACAACTTCCTCTACGAAGCGCCGGACTTCGTGATCGACGTCGTGCGCCAGACGCTCGACCGGCTGGACGCCGGCGCACCCCGGAAGGCAGGGTCGTGATCGACGAGTACGGCGACGTCGAGGTCGCGCCGGGCGCCACGATCCGTTTCCGGAGCGTGGGGCCGGTGGACGGAGTGCCCCTGATGCTCGGCCTGCCGCTCATGGCCTCCCACACCGACATCTTCGGACCTGAGAGCGCGGCCACGATCGACGGCTACCTCGACCGGCTGACCGACGCGTATCGGGTGCTGCTCGTCGACTACCCGAACATCGGAGGCAGCACCTCGCCGCCGCCGAACGAGATGACGGCCCGGCGCGTCTGCTCGGATCTGCTGGCGACCGCCGACGCCGCCGGCTTCGGTGACTTCGTCTACTGGGCGTACTCGTGGGGCGCCGCCGCCGGCCTTCAACTGGCCACCCGCAGCGATCGCCTCTCGGCCCTGGTGGTCGGCGGCTGGCCGCCGCTGGGAGGTCAGTACGCGGACATTCTCCGGGCCGCTCGCCGCCAGGTCGACGATCCGCCCCGGTCGGCTCGGGTCGTGCTCCGGGAACCTGCCCAGTACGCCCAGTGGACGACGTTCTACGAGAGCGTGCTCGACTGGCCGGAGCAGCGGGCCGTAGCGGGGATCGATTGTCCCCGGCTGGTGTTCTTCGGCGGCAGTGGCGACGTCGACCCCGGCGGTGAGGACATCCGGATCGCGAGCACCCTTCGGGAGCGGCGGGACGAGCTCGAGCGGCTCGGCTGGACCGTGCACGAGTTCCCGGGGCGCGACCACTCCGTGTGCCTGGATCCAGGAACGGTCGTGCCACCGGTGCGCGCCTTCCTCGACCAAGTGCTCTCGCAGGCACCATCCGATGAGCGGTAACGCGGCGCTCGGCCGCGGCGTCCTCGGCGCCTACGGGGCGCCCTCGTTCGCGCAGGCCTTCATCCACGGTCCGGCGATCTCCGTCCTGCAGGGCATCTACGCGAAGTTCTTCGGGCTCAGTCTCCAGGAGATCGCGTTCGTCATCCTGATCTCGCGCATCTTCGACGCGGTCAACGACCCGATCGTCGGTTTCCTCTCCGATCGCTACCGGGCTCGCCACGGCACCCGCAAGCCCTGGCTCCTGGCGGGTTCCCTCATCGCCGTCATCGCCTGCTGGTTCCTCTACGTGCCCAGCGGCGAGGTGACGATGTGGTCCTTCCTCTTCTGGTATCTGCTGGCCGACATCGGCTGGACGGTCTCGGAAGTGCCTTACAGCGCCTGGCTGGCGGAGATCTCCGACGACTACGAAGAGCGAGCGCGGATCACCACCTGGCGCTCGATGGGTCGCTTTCTCGGTCTGCAGGCCTTCTTCGGACTGCCCATCGCACTGCAGTCGATCACCGGCTCCACCGAGTTCACGCCGGAGACGCTGCGCTGGGCGGCGGCGCTGGCGGCGGTCGCGCTGCTCGGCACCGCCCTCGTCGCCACCCTGGTCGTGCCCAACGGACGCTTGCGCGAGAAGTCGTCGGGCGGCGACGGATCATCCTCCCTCGTCGACGCCGGACGCGCCGTCGCCGGCAACCGGCCGCTCCTGAGCTTCACGGGGATGTTCGCCATCGGCGGACTCGGCGCCGGCATCGCCTCGGGCCTCTCGTTCTTCTACATCGACGGCTACCTGCAGCTCGGCGAGCAGCTCTCCGTGGTGATGATCATCAGCATTCCGATCAGCCTGGTCGCCACTCCGGTCTGGGGCACGCTCTGCCGCCGCTTCGGCAAGCAACAGGCGTGGGCGGTGGGCTACGTCGGCGCCGGCGTCGCCTCGCTCAGCTACTACTTCATCGGCCCGGGCGAGAACGCCGCGCTGCTGCTCATCACGGCCCTGATCGTCGTCAACGCCCTGATCGTCGTGGAGGCCGTGGCGGCACCGGCCGTGCTGGCGGACGTCGTCGACTACGGACGCCTGCGGTTTCGCGACGACCATGCCGGCAGCTACTTCGCCTTCTACGCCATGGTGCAGAAGATCAACGTCGGCATCGGCGCCGCGCTGGGCCTCCTGATCGCGGCGACGTTCGGCTTCGACGCCACGGTCACGACCCAGAGCGCGAGCGGCCGGTTCGGCCTGCTGCTCGCGTTCTCGCTGCTGCCAGCGGCGTTCCTCTGCGTTGCCGCGATGTGGATCTGGCGCTTCCCGATCGACCGGCGACGACACGCCGTGATCATCGCGGCGATCGAGCGTAGAGCGGCACGCGAAATCGAGCCCTGACGTGGCCGCCGGTACCGGAGCAGCCTCGCTGCTCGAGCCCTGGCCGGACGCGGCGGGCATTGGTATCGGTCTTCCGCCGTTCGAGCGACTCGAACCGCGCAGCCTGGAGGAGGCACTCGAACACGCGCTAGACGAGCGTCGCGAAGCCGTCGCCGCGATCGCGAGCGATCCGCGTCCGGCCACATTCGAGAACACGGTCGAGGCGCTCGAGGTCAGCGCCATGCCGCTGGCGCGCCTCGAGAGTCTGCTGAGGCACCTGGCCAGCACGGGATCGGGCGAGGAGATCCAGGCACTGCACCAGCGGATGGCGCCGCGGCTTGCGGCGCTGGAAGACGAGATCGCGGGCCGGCGCAACCTGCTGGAGCGAATCGGTGCGGTGCTCGAGCAGGAGCGCCTCACGGCAGAGCAGCGGCGACTCGCGGAAGTGCTTCGGGAGCGTCTTCGCCTCCGCGGTGCGAGTCTCGAACCCGAGGCGCGGACCCGCTGGACGCAGGTAAACGCCCGCCTCTCAGAGCTCCAGGTGCGGTTCATGCGCAATCTGACCGCCGAGCAGGACGCGCTCGTTCTCTGGCTCGCCGACGAAGACGATCTCGATGGCTTAGGCTGTGAGCAGCGCGCCGCCATGGCCGACGCCGCTGGCAAGCGCGGACGGCCCGGACAGTGGGCCCTGCCGATCCAGCGTCCGATGGTGTGGCCCTTCCTTGTGCGATCGCGGCGCCGCGACCTGCGCGAGACGGTCTGGAAGCTCTGGATGGGCCGCGGCGCCAACGACGGCGAGCACGACAACCGGCCGGTGATGGCCGAGATCCTCCGTCTGCGAGGAGAGAAGGCCCGGCTGCTCGGCTACCCGTCCTACGCTGAACTCGCGATGGCCACCCGAATGGCGGCCAGCCCGCAGGCAGCGCTCGACCTGCTGCTGGAAGTCTGGCGCGCTGTCGAAGCCACCACGCGACGACAGCTCGCCGAGTTGCAGAAGCTGGCCCAAGCGGACGGACTCGAAGGGGAACTACAGGCCTGGGATCGCCTCCACTACGCGGAGAGGTACCGGCAGTCGCACTTCGGCCTGGACGCCGACGCGGTACGGCCCTACCTGTCCCTCGACGCCGTGAAGTCGGCCCTGTTCTGGAGCGCGGAGCGTCTGTACGGTCTCCGCTTTCGCCGCCTCGACGAGGCGCCCGCTTACCATCCCGAGGTCGAGGCCTTCCTGGTCCACCGCGGCGACGACCCGCTCGGCGTGCTCTGGCTCGACCTCCATCAGCGGGACGGCAAATCGCCCGGTTCATGGCAGGCGCAACTGCAGGCCCGCTCCTCTCGCCCGGTACCGAGCCTCGTCCACACGGTGGTCGTATCCAGCCTGCCCAGGCCGCGGGACGGCGAGCCCGCGCTCCTCGTCTGGGAACTCGCCAACGTGCTCTTCCACGAGTTCGGTCACGCGTTGCACATGCTCCTCTGCCGGGCCGGCTATCCCTCGCTGGGCAGCCTCGCCGTCGAATGGGACTTCATCGAGGCGCCCGCGCTGCTCAACGAGCGCTGGTTGCGGGATCGGGAACTGCTCTCCCTGCATGCCCGCCACTTCGAGACCGGCGAACCGATGCCCGAAGAACTCGTCGCCGCGCTCGACGAGGCGCTGCGCTACGACCGGATCTTCAGCCTCACGCTCGAGTACCTGGCAACCGCGATCGTCGACCTCAGGCTCCACCAGCTAGCCGACGGCCGAGCCATCGACGCCATGGCGGTGGAAGAAGAGGTCCTGTCCGAACTCGGCGTACCGGCAGCCGTCGAGCCGCTGCTGCGGGGCCCCCACGCCGTGCACACCTTCTCGGAGGAGGTCTACGCCGCCGGGGTCTACTCCTACCTCTGGTCCGACGTCCTGGCCGCCGAGGCCGGCAACCTGTTCGAACGATCTCCCGGAGGTCTGTGGGAGCCGCGGGTCGCCGACCGCTATCGCGCGACGATTCTGGAGGCGGGAAGCACAGCACCGGCCGCGGAGCTGTTTCGCGCTCTCATCGACCGGGAGCCCTCACCGGGCGCGCTGCTCGACAGGTTCGGCCTCTGATGAAGAGGGGGCCCCTAGCCGCGGCCCATGAACGGCATCTCGTTCGCCATCACCGTCAGGAAAGGCACGTTCGCGTCGAGCGGGAGTGCGGCCATGTAGCGCACCGCGTCGACGACGGCGCGCACGTCGATGGTGGGTTCCGGCATTGTTCTGCCGTCGGGTTGGGCCACGCCCTCGGACATCCGCGCGGTCATTCGCGTGTAGGCGTTGCCGATGTCGATCTGTCCGCAGGCGATGTTGAACCTGCGGCCGTCCAGCGAGGTCGACCGCGTGAGCCCGGTGATCGCATGCTTCGTGGCCGTGTACGGAGCGGAGTTCGGGCGCGGTACGTGCGCGGAGATGGAACCGTTGTTGATGATGCGTCCGCCCTGGGGATCCTGTTCCTTCATCAGCCTGACCGCCCGCTGCGTGCAGAGAAAGGCGCCGGTCAGGTTGACCCCGACCACCCGGTTCCACTGTTCGAGGGTCAGGTCTTCGATCGGCACGGGCGGCACGCCGGTGCCGGCGTTGTTGAACAGCAGATCCAGCCGGCCGAACGAGCTCGTCAGGCGGTCGAACACGGCCTGGACGCCCTCCACGGTGCTGATGTCCGCGGCTACGACCGCGACCTTCCCGGGATCGCGCGCGCCGCTCTTCGTCTCGACCAGCCGATCCTCGCGGCGACCGGCAATGAGCACGTGGTAGCCGTCCTCGACCAATCCGTGCGTAACGGCGCGGCCAATCCCGCTGCCGCCGCCGGTGACGATTGCGACTTTCTCCGACAAGTCCGTACTCCTCGCTCGCCCATCCTAGACTCGCGCGCGTGAGGATGCTCCGACCATGAGCCTCTGGCGAAGAGTCCCGGTCTTCCGCGACCACCCGCCCGGCCTGGGCGTCTGCTTCCTGGTCGAGATGTGGGAGCGCTTCTCGTACTACGGGATGCGGGCGCTGCTCATCTTCTACCTGACGCAGCACTTCCTCTTCAGCGACAGCAGGGCCTTCGTGCTCTACGGCGCCTACGCGTCGATGGTCTACCTGCTGCCGGTGCTCGGCGGCGCGGCGGCGGACCGCTGGCTCGGCCCGCGCAAGGGGGTCACCTTCGGCGCCCTGCTGCTGGTCGCCGGGCACTTCCTGATGACGATCGAGGGGCCGGCGGCCGAAGAGGTCTCGTCGGCCGGAGGGCTCGTCGTCGACCGCAGCGAGTTCCATCTGAGCCTGTTCTACCTGGCGCTGGCTCTGATCGCGACCGGCGTCGGATTCCTCAAGACGAACGCGTCCACGGTCGTCGGCGCTCTCTATGAGGAAGGCGATCCGCGCCGGGATTCCGGCTTCACTGTCTTCTACATGGGGATCAACCTGGGTGCGGCCGTCGCGCCCCTGCTCTGCGGCTGGCTGGGCCAGACCTACGGCTGGCGCTACGGCTTCGGTCTCGCGGGCGTCGGCATGCTGGCCGGACTCCTCCTCTACCTGAGGGGCCAGAAGTACCTTCGCGGCCACGCGGATCCGCCGCGGCCCGAGGCGCTGAAGGAGCACGTGCTCCCTGGACTCCCTCGCGAAACCGCCATCTACCTCGCCAGCCTCGGTCTGGTCGGCGGCGTCTGGTGGGTGCTCCAGCACCCGCCGGTCGTCGGCGGCCTGCTTTCGGCCACCGGTGCGGCGCTGGGCCTCTTCGTCCTCTACTACGCACTGCGACGGTGTGATCGGACGGAGCGCGACCAGCTTCTGGCCTGCGCCGTCCTGGTGGCCTTCACCATCGGCTTCTGGGCCTTCTACGAGCAGATGGGCAGCTCGCTCAACCTCTTCGCCGACCGCATGGTTGACCGCGAGTTCGCAAGCTTCGAGATTCCGGCCTCCACACTGCAGTCCCTGCCGGCGATCTATGTCATCGCGCTGGCGCCGCTGTTCAGCTGGCTGTGGATCGCGCTCGGCCGGCGCGGCCGGGAGCCTTCGACACCGGTCAAGTTCGTTCTCGCGATCGTGCAGATCAGCCTCGCCTTCCTGGTGCTGGTTCTCGGCAGCGCGCTGCGGCCGGACGACGGCAAGGTGGCGCTGATCTGGTTCGCCCTCACCTTCCTGCTGATGGTGACCGGCGAGCTCTGCCTGGCGCCCGTCGGCATGTCGATGGTGACCCGGCTCTCGCCGAAGAAGATCGTCTCGACGATGATGGGGTCGTTCATGCTCGCCTACGCCGCGTCGAGCTACATCTCGGGATTGATCGCCCGGCTGACGAGCGCCACGACGGTCGGCGGAGAGGTGGCCGACTTCGAAGCGGCGCTCTCGACGTACGGCAGCGTCTACACCCGGATCGGGCTGCTGGCCCTGCTCGTCGCGGCGGTGCTCGGCGCGCTGACGCCTCTGCTCGTGCGCTGGATGCACGCTTCCACGTCGAGGTCGGCGTAAGCTTGCCGACGACCACAGCCAAAGTGGAGCCGGCCTTCGGCCGGCGCGCTCTTCGGCCGCCTACGGCGGCAGCCGGCGGGGACGCCGGACCCAGTCGGTAACCACAGGAAAGAACATGAACCCGAGAACAGTCGTCAGTCTCTGCCTCGCCAGTTGGCTCGTAGTGGCCGCTCCGGCAGCCTTCGCCGGCGCGGCCGACGAGGCGACGGTCGACCTCAGCCCGGCCAACTGGAGCGACCGCGAGGCGCTCGAGGAGCTGAACGCCTTCTTCGAGACGGACAAGCCGCTCGCCGAAGGCGAGAACGGCGTGATCAGCGGCACGACCGGACCGGCGGCGGTCAGGGCGGGCCTCGAAGCCCTCCGCCAGGGCGGCACAGCCGCCGACGCCGTGATCGCGACCGCGCTCACTCAGATCTCCCTGGCCGGCGGCGCCTGGGTGAGCTACGCCGGGATCTTCAACCTCGTCTACTACGAGGCGGAGAGCGGCGAGGTGTTCAACGTCAACGGCGCCTACGACACCGTCCGCGGCGAGACCGAGCCGATGACGATCCCGACCTCGACGACGATCGGCGCCAAGCACCAGCCGAGCGGACGCACCGCCCTGGTACCGGGGTTCTTCGGCGGCCTCGGCGCCACGCACCATCGTTTCGGGAAGCTGCCGTGGGCCAGCCTCTTCCAACCGGCGATCCACTACGCGGAGAACGGCGTCCTGCTCGGCGCCATTCACACGGACATGATCGAGCGGCGCAAGGAGGCGCTCTCCCGTCTGCCCGCGACGCGCCGCATCTTCACCGACGACGACGGCGCCTTTCTCGGCGAGGGGGACCTGCTCCGGCAGCCGGAACTCGCGGCGACTCTCCGCGCCGTCGCCGACCAGGGGATCGATTACGTCTACCGCGGCCCCTGGGCCGAACGGCTGGTGGAAGCGGTCCAGCGCGACGGCGGCAAGCTCTCGATGGAGGACATGCGGAGCTACGAGGCTCTCGTCACAGAGCCGGTGCACTCCACCTACCACGGCTTCGACGTCTACGGTCACGGCCTGCCGGCGCAGGGCGGCGTCCACGTGGCCGAAGTGCTCAACCTCTCCGAGGCGGCCGGGCTGCGCGACATGGGTCACTACGCCGAGTCGCCGGAGGCCTTCTTCTGGGTCAACCAGATGACCAACCTGATGAGCCTCGTCTTCCTGCCCGAACCGATGCGCCGCACGCTGTACGGCGACCTCGACGCCACGCTTGCGGGCCGGACCGGCAAGGAGAACGCCGCGGGTCTCTGGGCGAGGATGCAATCGGGCATCGCGCCCCTGACCAAGGTCCCCGCGCCGGTCGACCCGAAGCACTCGGACGCCATCGTCGCGATCGACGCCTGGGGCAACGTCGCCGCGGTCGTCCACACGATCAACACGTCGGCCTGGGGCGACACCGCGATCTTCGTCGACGGCATCTCGATCCCCGACTCGGCGGCCTTCCAGCAGGCGCTGATCGGCGAAACCGGCCCCGGCAAGCGGCTGCCGGACCCGACCGAGCCGATGATCGTCCTGCGGGACGGCAAGCCGGTGGCCGCCCTCGCCTCCATCGGCTCCGGGCTGCACCAGAAGACGATCAGCGTGCTCCTGAACCTGCTCGACTGGGAGATGGACATCAAGCAGGCGATCGACGCTCCCTCGCCGCACCTGCCCGCCTTCGGCCCGTTGGGCTCTCCCAGCACACAGGTCATCGAAGGCGACTTCTCTCCCGAGCTGCTCGAGGCGGCGCGCGGGCTCGGCCTCCAGATCAAGGTGGTGCCGGCCGGCATCGAGTCGCGGGCGCCGCGCGGCTACGTCGTCGGGGCGACGATCGGCGAGGACGGCAAGCGGCAGGCCGCCGCGACCACCCTGCTCAGCGGTCTCGCGCTGTCGCACTGAGCCATCGCCGTCAACAACCGGAATCAGGAGACGAAACGGATGGAGATCTCCCAGCGGGCAACCGCTCTTCACCGCGAGTCGATCGTCATCGACGGTCACTGCGACATCCTGATTCCCGTCAGCGACGGCAAGATGAAGCTAGATCAGCGGGTCGAGCTCCCCGACTCCGAGGGCTGGCAGCCGCCACTCGGATTCGACATCGGTCCCTTCGCCCTCTTCGGCATGTCGGCTCACACCGTCTGGTTCGGGTGCATGGGCCAGTACGACCTGCGGCGATGGCGGGAAGGCGGCATCACCTCGCAGCTCTGCGCCGTCTACCTCGACGACGAGCAGCTCAACAGCCCGCTGCACCGCGGGCTCGAGATGACCTGGAACCTGCACCACGAGGTCGAGCGGCTCGACGACCTGGTGCTTGCCACCTCGGTGGCCGAGATCCGTCAGGCGAAGAAAGACGGACGCGTTGCCCTCGTCTTCTCCTTCGAGGGCTGCGAGGCGCTGGGCGCGGACCCGCGCTTCCTCGATCTGTACTACAAGCTCGGCCTGCGGGTGGCCAGCCTGACCCACACACGCCGCAACATCTACGCCGACGGCTGCTGGGCCGCCGACGACCAGGGCGGCCTGACCGCCGCCGGCAAAGCGCTGATCGACCGCATGGTGGAACAGGGCATCGTCGTCGACCTCGTGCACATCGGCGAGCGCGGCTACTGGGAGATCCTCGACCGGGTCGACCGGCCGGTCATCCTCTCCCACACGACGCCCACCATGTTCCCCAACAGCGATCCGGAGTCCCGCCTCGGCGGAGGCACCCTTCCCCGCACCCGCCTCGAACTGCCGCGCGACCGGAAGATGCTGGAGGCGATCGCCGAGAACGGCGGCGTGCTGGGGCTGATCCACATCACCCACCGCAACCTGTCCGAGGTCGTCGACGACATCGAGACCGCGCTCGACGTGATGGGCCCGGACCACATCGGCATGGGCAGCGACCACTACGGCCTCGAGCTCGCTCCGGAGGGCCTGGAGCACATCGGCAAGGTCCCCGCCATTACCGAGGAGCTGGTCCGCCGCGGCCACAGCGACGAGACGATCCGCAAGTTCCTGGGCGAGAACTACCTCCGCGTTTTCGAGGAGGTCTGGGGGCGGTAGCTAGTCGTCCAGAACCCGGATGTCCCGGATCAGGACCGGCTGCTCCAGCATCTGGCCGCGCGTCACTTCCGACCCGGCTTAGGTGAGCGTCGGGAGACCCCGAATCTCCTCGAGGATCTCCATCCCGCGGACCACCCGCCCGAAGGTTGCGTAGCCCTGGCCGTCGGGCTGGCGAGTCGTGTTGCCGGTGTCGAGCGCCGGGTTGTCGGCGACGTTGAAGAAGAACTCCGAGTCGGCGGTTCCCGGCTCCAGCCGAGCGTAGGCGATCGTGCCGCGCTCGTTGAGGATGCCTGTCGCGTCGGTCGTCTCATGGGCGATCGGCGGTATCGGCCCGCCGCCGGGAGGTGACGACTCTCCCCTCCGCAGGGTGTCGCCGAGGAGTCCGCCCTGGACTACCTGGATCGGGTTCGGCCCGGTCGTGTTGTCGGGGCGGGTCACCCGGTAGAAGGTCGCGCCTTCGTAGTGTCCGCCCTCGACCCAGGCCAGGAAGTTGTTGGCCGAGATCGGAGCGCGGTCCGGGTAGACCCGCACCTCGATCTCGCCGAGATCGGTTTCCAGAACCACGCCGACCGTGTTCTCCCCGGACTGGCACGCCAGCCCTCCACAGAGAACGAGCATTGCGCCGACACCGGGCACCAGCCGCTTCGTAGTCAAGATCGGGCTGTGCCCGAGGACGAGCTTCACGAGCCCGGCGGCGACAGGCGGTAGTCCGCGGGCGGCTCCTTGCCCGCGAGGTGGCGCACGAAGTAGTCCCAACTGCGGCGAATGAAGTACGGGTCGGACATGAAACCGTGGTTGCCGGACGGCAGCACGATCAGGTCGTAGTCCCGATTCGCCTTGGTCAAGGCCTCGATCACCTGCAGCGTCAGCGCCGGCGGCACGTTGTCGTCCAGGGCGCCGTAAGCGAGGAGCAGCTTGCCTTCGAGCTGGTCCGCGATCGAGGCGTTGGCCTGCTCCGCGTAGCTCACCGTGGCCGGATCGCCGTGGTAGGACTCGCCCCAGAGTTGGATGTAGCCCCGCTGGTCATGGTTGCCTGCCGACGACACCGCCACCTTGTAGAAGTCCGGGTAGGCGAAGATGGCGCGCGCCGAGGCGAAACCGCCCCCGGAGTGGCCGTAGACGCCGACCCGGTTGAGGTCCATCTGCGGATAGCGAACGGCGAGCTGGCGGATGGCCGCCAGGTGGTCGGGAAGACCGCCGGCCTCCTGCAGGTTCCCCTCCGAGCGCGCGTGAAAGGCCTTGGAGCGCAGCGGCGTGCCGAAGCCGTCGACCGTGACCACGACGAAGCCGAGCTGGGCCAGCGCCAGGTCGTAGCTCAGGAACAGCGTCGAGTCGTGCCAGTTCTTGGTCACCCGGTGCACCTGCGGACCGGGATAGATGCCGTCGATCACCGGGTAGCTGGCGCTGACGTCCTCCGGGTCGAAGCCGGGTGGGAAGAAGACGTTGCCGTAGATGTCCGTCTTGCCGTCCCGCGCCTTGACGGTGAAGGGCACGGGCAGGTCGGTGAGCTCGACCAGCGATTCGAAGTCGGCCGCTTCGAGCTCCACCGCCACGCGGCCGTCCGGCAGCAGGACCCGCGACCGCGGCGGCTGGTCGATCCGCGACCACTGGTCTACGAACGACTTGCCGCCTGGCGAGGCCGTCACCGTGTGGTCGCCTGGTTCGGGCGTGAGGATCTCCGGGCGCGACGTCGTGCGGTCGAGCGAAGCGCGGCAGAAAGTGCGCAGGTAGGGATCGACGGCAGGGTCCAGGCCCGCGGCCGTGAGGTAGACGGTGCGCGACGCCTCGTCGACGTGCACCAGGTCGCGCACCACCCAGGCGCCCCGGGTGACCTGGCGGACGAGTTCGCCGTCGTTGCCGTACAGGTAGAGGTGCGCCCAGCCATCGCGCTGCGAGTACCAGAGCACCTCGCCGCTCTCGAGCACCCTGATGTTGGGCGTGCCTGTGCCGATCAGGAGGGTCGGCTCGACGTGGTGCCTGGAGGTCTCGGCCACGAGCGTGCGAGCGGCGCCGGTCGCGGCGTCGATCTCCTCGAGCCGCATGGAGCGCGCGCCGCGCGGCCGGCGCAGCAGGTACGCCTTCGAACCGTCGTCCTTCCACCAGAGCTGCCTCAGGTCGGCCAGCGCCATGAAGGGCGTGTGGACCCGCTCGGTGTCGACCGGCCTCACCGTGCCGCTTTCGGCGTCGACGAGCAGGAGCTCGCTCCACGGTACGCCGTCATCACCGGGGATCGGCATGCGGAAGGTGTGCAGGACGGGGCGGGCGCCGTCCCCGAGATCGGTGGTCTGGAGGACGTGCATCTCGCCCACCTCGCGCTGGTCGAGGCGGACGGTGAGCAGCATCCTGCCGTCGGGCGACCACAGCGCCGAGGGCGGGAGCACGATGCCTGCCCGCTTCTCCGTGATCGACGACAGACGCGCCTCGGGATGCGAGGCGTAGTCGTGGAACGGCACGCCGTCGTCGGTCAGGCGGCGCTCCTCGCCGCTCTTGGTGGTGACGAGGTAGAGGTCGTGGTCGCGTACGAGGAGGCTGTAGGTCCCGTCCGGAGACGGCAGGGGCGGCATCTGCTTCTCGTCCTTCTCGTCCTTCTCGTCCGCCGCGGCGGCCGGCGCTTCGACGCGCGAGCACTCGGCACCGTCCACCGTGCACCGGAAGGACTCGGGTCCCTTCTCGCCCGGGATCTGGAAGGACACCTCGCCGTCCGTCGACAGGTCGATGCTCTCGAATGGCAGCGCCAGGGGCTCCGCGGGCACGTCGCGAAGCCCGCTCAGCGACGCCGCCAGCCGGGCGTGATCGAAGGCCGGACGCCGCCGCTCATCGCTCGCCAGCGGCTCGACCCGCCAGAACCGGTGGCCGTCGCGGTCGTCGCTGCGGTACCAGAACGCCTCGCCGTCGCCGATCCAGTGCGGCGTCACCGTCTCGTTGAAGATCAGCGACCCGACGCCGAGCATCTTCGCCGCGCGATCATAGGCCGAGGCAGGCACCTCGTCCTGCGCCGCAAGGGCAACGGTCGGCGTCGCGAGCACGATGAGTATCGCCGCCGGCAGGGCGGTGCCTCGCATCTCCATTCTCCTCATTCCTCACAAGCTCCCTGGAACTCATCCACGGCCGGCTTCGTGCTTCGCTCTCCGGCCCTTTCTCGTTTGGTTACAGTCGTATACCAGTTTCGCCGACACGCGGCGCCACGGCATCGCGAACGGCGCCTGAACATCAGGAGATCCGATGTCTCGATTGCACTCCTCCCACCTCTGCCTGCCCGTCTTCCTGGTCGCGTGCACGATCGGCGCCCTGGCGGCCGCACCGGCTGCGGCCTCCGAGCGTCTCGAGATCCTGGGCGACGATCCCAACCTGAAGCACCTGGGCTCCGAGATCGAGCGCCTCGCCGAAGCCAGCCTCGGCACGGTCGGAGTCGCCGCGATCCACCTCGAGTCCGGTCGCGGCGTGTTGCTCAACGCCGATGAGCGCTTCCCGATGGCAAGCACCTACAAGGTGCCGATCGCGGTCGAGATCCTCGCGCAGGTCGACGAAGGCAAGCGGTCGCTCGACGACCTGATCACGATGCAGACGAGCGATCACGTCGTCACCTATGGCGCCCTCAGCGACTTCTTCGATACGCCGGGCTCCCGCCTGACCATCCAGAACGTCCTCGGCCTGATGCTGCGGATCAGCGACAACATCGCCACCGACCTGCTGTTTCGCGAGGCCGGCGGCGCCGAAGCCATTACCGCGCGGATGAAGGCGTCCGGCGTCGAGGGAATCCGCGTCGACCGGACGACCCGGGCGCTGATCGCGAACTTCCTGGGTCGGGATGACGCCACCGTCGCCATGCCGATGCCGCCGGCCGAGTACAACCGTCTGATTCTGGAAGACAACTCGAGTCAACTGGACGAGAACCGACTGGCCGAGTTGAACGAGGCGTTCAACTCCGATCCACGCGACACCGCGACGCCCCGAGCGATGGCCACCCTTCTGCGGAAGATCTGGAAGCGGGAGATCCTCAGCGAGAAGAGCTCGGCCCTGCTGATCGACATCATGGCCCGCTGCGAGACCGGCGAGAACCGGATTCCGGGAGCGCTGCCGCAGGGCACCCCGGTCGCCCACAAGACCGGCACGATCGGCGAGTCCACCAACGACGTGGGCGTCATCACCCTGCCGGGCGACGCGGGTCACGTGATCTCGGTCGTCTTCGTCAAGGAATCCAAGCTGCCATCCAACGAAGCGATGGAGCCGGTGATCGCGGAGATCGCGCGGGCCTCGCACGACTACTTCGTGTTCAATCGCGACTAGGAGGCTTCGGCTGCTCTCGACCTCGCCGTCTTACTGGTAAGATTCACGCCATGGCCGAAATCCGGACGACCAGGATGTCCTCCAAGGGCCAGGTCGTCATACCCGATGCCATCCGGACGAGGCTGGGGCTCGAACCCGGCGTCCAGTTCGTGGTCATCGGGGAAGGAGACACGATCGTGCTCAAGCCGATCGTCGCACCGTCGATGCGCGAGTTCGACGAGGTCGTGAAGCGAGCGCGCCACGAGGCTCGCCGCGCCGGCATGAAGCGATCGGACGTTGCCTCGGCGATCGCGGCCGTTCGCTCGCGGTGAAGGTCGTCCTCGACACGAATGTGTTCGTGTCCGGAGTCTTCTTCGGAGGCCCACCGGGGCGCGTCCTCGAAGCGTGGCGGGACGGCAGGGCGGAAGTGGTTCTATCCCAGGAGATCATCGAGGAGTATGTGCGAGTCGGCGAGGAACTCGCGGGCCGGTTCCCGGGCGTCGACCTGGGGCCGGCTCTGGAACTCCTGGCTGTATCAACGACCCTCGTGGACTCGACGCAGCTTCCGGAGCCCGTTTCCCGGGATCCGGACGACGACAAGTTCCTCGCCTGTGCCCTGGCGGCAGGAGCCGACTGTGTGATCAGCGGCGACCGGGATCTGCTCGAAGTGTCGCCCTACGAGGGGGTTGTCGTGATGAGTCCCAGAGACTTCGTCGACCGGCTCGGGTAGAGACGATCAGAACATGAGAAACGAAGGGCAGACCATCCAGTTTCAGCAGACCTCCACCGGCGTCAAAGACGAGCTCGACTCGCTGCTCGAAGGCCAGTTGTCGTCCGGTGCCGAGAGCGCCGTGGCCCGGATCGAGGCGCCCGCCGAGGGCTTCGTCTACGAGCACGCGGTCGGCATCGCGCGGGCGGATACCGGGGAAGCGATGACGACGAACCATCGCTTTCACACCGCCAGCGTCAGCAAGTCGATGACCGCGCTGCTCGTTGTCCAACTCGCCGAGGAAGGCGCGCTCGGTCCCGAGGGTGTGGACGCCCGCTACGTCGACTTCGAGGTCTTCCCCGACGAGATCCAGGAGCGTCTCCTCACGCGTGACGGGGAGCCCGTCTTCGCCGACGTCACGCTCCGGCACATGCTGTCGCACACCTCGGGCTTCCGGGACGCGTTCGTCGACGACGGCTCCCAGACCGCGAAGGAACTCGGGCGACCCGCGCCGGGCTCGATCATCGGTAGCGATGCGTCCCGCAACTTCACTGCCGCGTGGTCACCCTGGCTGCCGGACGGCGACACGACCGAGGTACAGGGCGTCATCAACTTCTACCTGTCTCAGCCGGGCATGACCGAGGCCCTGGCTGAGGCGGGCCTCGCGTTCCACTACAGCGACACCGCCTTCGTCCTCCTGGCGCTGCTCGTCGAGCGGGTGACCGGCGAGAGCTACCACGCCAACCTGAGAGACCGGATCTTCACGCCCTGCGATCTGCGGGACAGCTACCTCGCCTACCGGGACGATCCGCCGCTTGGGACCCGCCGCCAGCCCGAGTCCGATGTCCATGCCTTCGGCATACCGATGCTGAGTTCCGGCAAGAACCTCTCCTTCGACTGGGGCGGCGGCGGTCTGGTCACGACCGCCCGCGACCTCGTCCGGTTTCAGCGCGCGCTGGCGGAGCACCGACCCCCGGGCTCAGGTCGAATCCTGAGCGACATGACCGCCTGGACCCGGCCCGCCGGCCTGGCCGAGCCGCGGACCGGCGTCGGGCTCGGCCTGTTCCGCACGCGCTACCCCGGCGGCGAGCTGTGGGGGCACTCCGGCGCCTGGGGGGCGAAGATGGACTGCGACCAGGCCGCCGGCATCTACTTCGCCGGCACCGTCAACCAGGCCGGCGCCCCCGCCGGCTGGCATCACCCATTGATCGCGCGGGTCGCGAACCACCTCAGGTGAGGCGAGGGAGGAGACCGATGCGAGGCTTCATCCGACGCCATCCCTTCTGGACCTTCTACGCCGCGGCCGTGCTGATCGGCCTGCTGGCCTGGATCTACCTGATGACGGTTGAGGTGGTCCTGCAGGGAGAACGCGGCCCCGACTACAGCGCCTACGGCGAGTTCGTGGGCTACCGGGACGCGACGCGCGCTGCGCACCCGATCCTCCACCACCACGGCGACAGCGTCCTGCTGTACACGCAGGCGGCCGCCAGCAAGATGCCGATCCTGCTGCCCATGTTCTCGTTCCCCTTCGCGCCGACGCTGGCCGCGCTGCTGATCGTGGGGATCGGCTGGAAGCGGCTCGGGCTGCGCGCCCTGGTCGGTCTCTACCGCCCCATCCGGGGCAACGTGAGCCTGCGGGAGGGCGCGCAGTTCTACGCCATCCTGGTCGGCTTCCTGGTGACCTTCGTGAGCAGCCTGCTGATCGTCGAGCAGCTCTTCGGCGACCCCGCCAGGGTGGTGCACGCGATCGCCCACATCGGGCTGCTGGACTGGCGCACCTTCGTCGTGACCTTCGTGGTCGCGGGCTTTCTCAACCAGGGCGCGCTGCTCGAAGAACTCGGCTGGCGCGGCTACGCGCTGCCGCTGCTCGTCCGCAAGTGGAACAACCCCCTGGTTGCCTGCGTCGTGCTCGGCGTCCTCTGGGCGCTGTGGCACTTCCCGCGCGAGATCCCGGGGATCCTGTCCGGCCAGCAGACTCTGGCCGCCCTGGCGCAGTGGCACCTGATCTTCTTCCTGTCGACGATCGGCATGACGATCGTCGCCTTCTACTTCGTCAATGCCGCCGGCGGCAGCGTCATCCCGGCGATCCTCATCCACGGTGTCCTCAACCACGTCGGCAACATGTTCGGCGCGGAGCAGCTCGTGGGCCGCTCGTACGGCGGGATGATCGGACCGGTCGGCTGGGCGGTCGCCGGCCTCGCGGTCATCACCCTGGTTGGACCGGATCTCGGCTGGCAGCGTAGGGTCAAGGCCCTCGGTGACGACGATCCGAGCCTCATCTGGTCGGGCGCTGCCGGCGAGAAGGGAGCGCGCAATGGCTGACTTCAACAACAGGATCTGCCTCGTCACCGGCGCCGCGTCCGGAATCGGCAGGGCCACCTGCGAGGCGCTTGCCGACCGGGGCGCGCATGTCGTCGTCACGGACGTCGACGAAGCCGCGGGGCGAGACGTCGCGGACGCCGTCGGCGGCGACTTCGCACGTCTCGATGTCAGCGACCGGGACGCCTGGACGCGCGTTGTTTCCGGGATCGTCAGGGACCACGGCGGGCTAGATCTGGTCCATCTCAACGCCGGCGTGACGACCTATCCCGCGGCCGGGGGCGACTTTCCTGCCTTCGACATCGCCGCACTGCCGGCGGACGCCTACCGCCGCGCCATGGGGGCCAACGTCGACGGAGTCGTCTTCGGCGTGAGTGCGACGGTGCCGGTGCTCGAGAACCGGGGTGGCGGAGCGATCGTCGTCACGGCCTCGGTTGCAGGGCTCATCACCTGGGAAGTGGACCCCGTCTACACGCTGACCAAGCACGCCGTGGTCGGCCTGGTTCGCGCTCTCGCGCCGTCTCTCGCCGAGCGCGGCATCACGCTGAACGCGATCTGCCCGGCCGCGGTCGCAACGAAGATCTTCGGCCCCGAGGCCGAGGACTTCGTGAGGGAGGCCCGCCTTCGCCTCATGCCGCCCTCCCAGATCGCGGATGCCGTCATCGAGGCAGCGGCAAGCAGCGAGACCGGCCAGTGTTGGGTCTGCTATGACGGCAGGGACCCGAAGCTCTACGTGCCGGCCCCGCTTCCGGGGCTGGACGACTAGCCGCCGTCGGACGTTACTCCTCTGCCTCGCCGCCCGCCCCCGCCGGGAACAACACGCTGGCGGCACCCGGAAAGCGGGTGCCCAGTTCCCGCAGAATTCGCCGAGCTTCCTCCTCGGTCACCCTGCACAGGTCCGATGCCCAGAAGCCGGTGACCGCAGCGTAGCCGAAGCCGGCGCGCCGGATGTCGGCAACACCCTGGCGAAACGCCTCCTCATCCCAATCCTGGCGCGCCCCGTCGAGCATCCGCGTCGACCTGAGTGCATGGTCGAGTGCGTCCTGGGGCATCTCGCCGGGGACGCCCACGTACATCCTGAACATCGCGGCGTAGACGACGCCGCGGACGTAGGAGACCTTCCACGTCCACTCCTCCGAAGGTGGCGCAATCTCGAAGTCCGGACCCGCGTGCAGCATCCAGTTCTCGATGAACGGAGGAATCAGGGAGACGTCGGGAGCGCTGTCGGGCAGGCTCCACTGATTCGACGCGACCACTACGGAGACATCCAGGTCGGGCCACCCCCAACCGTCGGTACGCCAGCCGAACATGTGACCGCCGGCGTGACTGAAGGACATGGTCGGCTGACCATGGTCGCGCAGCAGCCAGACCAGACCCAGATCAAGGCCCGGCCCCAGTTCATCGTGCTGGGGAGTCAGCACCTGCTCGACGGTTTCGGCCTCGAGGACCTGGTAGTCGTTGTAGCGCCCGCCGGCGAGCATGGCCATGAGCAGGCGCAGGTGGTCGGCTGGCTTCGCCAGCACGCCGCCAGCGGGATAGTGGCTGAAGTAGAGCGGGATCGTGGGAATCAGGGCTCCGCCCATCCGCGCATAGCCGGTGCTCATCTGCTCCCAGATCTCGGGACGCACGTAGTCCCGGTGCTGCGCGGGCGGATACTGGGACGACTCCATGCCCAGCGGATCCATGACGTGCTTCTGGACGTAGTCCGCAAACGAAAGCCCTTCCGGATTGACCGTCTCCACGATCAGGCCGAGCGTGGCCAGACCCGGGTTCGAGTAGTTGTAGCGCTCGCCGACGCGCGCGACCCAGAACGGGGTCACGCCGCCGCCGACGGGGCTCACATCGGAGTCGAAGCTCTCCTGGAGTGCTTGCGCGAGCGGCATCGGCTTGTGCCAGACGCCCATGGCGCCACCGCTAGAGATCCCCGAGCGATGGGTCAGCAGGTCATGCACGGTGATGTCGCGCTCACCCAGCGGGTTGGACACCTCGAAGGGCAGGTGCTCGTTGATCGCATCGTCGAGCGACAGGACCCCGCGATCCACAAGCTGCATGACGGCGGTGGCGGTGTACGTCTTGCCCAGTGAGCCGGAGTGGTAGACGGTCTCTGGCGTCATCGATTTCTCGCTTGCGGCATCCGCGTAGCCGAAACCGGCCTCCCAGATCAGCCTCCCCCTGTAGCCCAGGGCGAGATTGAGCCCGGGGGTGCCCTGGGCTCGCACGACGTGCGGCACGAAATCGCGCAGGGCATCGATCAACTGCAACTCGAAGAGGCGTTCCGTGTGCACCGTCTCGGTGATCGGGACCGACCGCTCGGCCTGGGCCTCCGCGGCCACCGTCAGAATCGAACTCAGGAGGACCGACGCCAGGAAGACCTCACGGACGCGCGTGCCGGCGACGATCCGGATGAAGCGGTGAAGGTCCATTCTCAGGCTCCTTCCCCGGCAGGGAGAATTCGCACGCCGCGATGGCCGGCAACGTCGACGTAGCTCGCCCTGTCCACCCGGCCGTTCAGGTCCTGGCTCGCACAGCCGTGATCGACGTAGTCCACGACGTCCCGGCCCTCGCGTGACTCCGGATCGACCGCGCGGACGGCGCCTTCCGGATTCAGCCGGCAGGGCACGAAGCCGAACTCGGAAGGGACCCCAGCGGAGAGCTTGACGTAGCCCAGAGCCGTCATCCGGGCCTCGGGGTGCAGCGGCATCAACGGCCAGCCCGTGCGCGGCGCCACGCCGTAGTAGTCCGCATCGTCGTCGAGGACCGGCATGGCGGCGACCATCTCCTCCGGCCAGCGGTCGAGCCGCACGTCGAAGACGAAGTGGCCGAGTCCGTAGAACACCGGCCGGTCGCGGTACCACTCCATGCCGCGCAGGACGTGCTGGTGATGGCCGACCACGATGTCGACGCCCTTGTCGATGCACAGGCGGGCGGTGCGCAGCTCGTGGTCGGTCAGGTGGTGGGCCTTGAAGTGGTCGCCCCAGTGGAAGCTGGCGACCACCAGGTCCGCCTGCTCCTTCGCGGCCGCGATGTCGGCCGCGAGGTTGTCGTGATCCGCCTTGTCGGGCACGGTCGATACCCGCGGGTCGGCGCCCGGCGTGTAGGCGTCGTCGATCAGGTCCTGGTAGAAGTTGTGAGCCCTGAGCGGCGCCAGTCCGGCAAGGCTGCCCCGCGCCTCGTAGCCGCGGGGGAAGACCGAGGCGTAGGCGAGGTAGGCGACCTTCACGCCGCCGGCCTCGAGGATCGCGGGAGCGCGGGCCTCCTCGAGGCTGCCGCCGGCGCCGCAGGTCATGACCCCCTGCTCGTGCAGGCGCTGCCGGTTCTCGAGCATCGCCTCGCGCCCCCCGTCGAGGATGTGGTTGTTGGCCAGCGACAGCACGTCGAAGCCGACCCGGCTCAGAACGTCGAGATTGCGCGCCGGCGGCACAAGGGCCAACCCGGCGCTGGGCACCGATCGGGGATTGTCGGAGTACGGCCCCTCCAGGTTGCCGAACAGCACGTCCGGCGCGGCGAGTAGATCGCGCACCGACGCGTAGGCCTCGTCCGGATCGTCGCGGTCGGTGAGCAGGTCGCCGACGAAGCCGAGCAACACGTCGCCGTCGGCGGCGCGGACCACCGAGGGGCCGCCGACCAGGGCGACGACGCCGGCCGCGGCGCTTGATCTGAGGAACTGTCGTCGGTTCACGTTCGCACCTCCGGGTCAGCGGTCGATCCACTCGCCGCAAATGGCCACCGCCTCGGCGAGCTTGTCGCCCTGCCCGAGGTAGTAGTGGGTGGCCCCTGCGATCTCGTGGAACTCCTTTTCGGTGTGGGACACGGCGGCGTAGAGCCGCCGCGCGTGGCTGGGCGTGCACGCGTCGTCCGCGCCGTTGTTGACAACGAGCACCGGAACGCCGATGCCGGCGGCGCACGCCAGACCGTCGGCGTTGGACTTCTCAAGGCTCCACTGCGACAGCCAACTGCGCAGCGTCGTGAATCGCGCCAGGCCGGTCGGCCCCGTGTTCACGGTTTCCGGGTCGCCGAGGTAGCACCGACCCGGCGCCCGGTCGTTCGGGTCGACAGCCGGGTCGAGCCAGCGCGGGTCGGCCATCGTCCCCTGGACGACGAAGCAGTGCTCCTTCCGGGCGCCGTCCTCGCGCTTCAGGTCCGCGAGCCTCTCGACCGTCCAGGCCGTGATCCGCGCGTTGCGGGCGACCTGCGCCTGCCGGTAGCGCTCGAGGAACTCGTCCGAGTAGGGCGGCTGATTCGGGTTGTCCGGGTCGTAGAGATCGAGCTCCGGGTCCTTCCGGTGCGGCTCGCGCTCGTCGAGGATCGAGGCGTCCATCCACTCGGCGAGCGTGCCGGCGCGGCTGATGTGGGCGGCCAGCAGCATCACGCCGTCGGCCGGAATCAGTCCGGCCGTCGTCAGGTTGTACGGGTCCCCGGCCGGTGTGTGGGTGACGGTCGGGTTCTCCGCCTGCTGCTGGTAGTAGAGCGACAGCGAGCCGCCGCCGCTCCACCCTCCGAGCAGGACGCGCTCGTAGCCGAGTTCCTCCTTCGCGTGCTGGATCGTGCGGCCGAGGTCGACCACGCACTTCTCCATGATGAGGGCCGTGTCGTTGCCGCGATAGCGCCCGTTGCAATAGATGACGTGGTGGCCGGCCGCCGCCAGTCCCCGCACCAGCGGCAGCCAGGCGCCGCCGCCGATCGGGTGGTTGAAGACGACGACCGTCTTCGAGGCCCGGTCGCGAGGCCGCAGCAGGTGACCGTCGAAGAAGACGAAGCCTCCCGGCCCGCCGTAGACGTCGCCGAAATCGGCGGTCTCCCGGAAGAAGACAGGGAAGGGAACGCGATCGTAGGGCTCGATCATGGCGTTTCGGCCGGTCAGAACTCGACCCGAGGAAGCGCGGCCTCGATCGCTTCCCGCTGGGGTTCCAGGTGCTTCGGCAGCGAGAGGATCGTCCCCAGCGAGTCGATGTCCTCGTCCACCGTCCAGCCCGGGTCGAGGTTCGACAGCTCCAGGTTGATGCCTCCCGGCGCGGTGAAGTACGTCGAGTGAAACCAGCCGCGGTCCCGGGCCCCGGTCACGATCAGGCCGGCGCCTGCGAGGATCCGGGTCCACCGTTCCATGTCCTCGACGCTGTCGACCGTCAGCGCGATGTGGTGCAGGCCGCCGAGACCGTGCCGCCCCCAGGGCCCGTCGTCTCGCTCGACGACGTCGATCAACTTGCCGGGCTCGTTGCCGCCTACCGCGAGCCGCGTGCGGCTCCCTTCCGTGGCGACCACCTCGAACCCCAGGACGCCGACGAGGAACTGCAGGGTCAGCTCGGGAAGGCGCGGCGCGATCGTGGCGTGGTGAAAGCCGCGAATCTGGTGCTCTTCGGGAAGATCGGCCAGCTCCGGCACCCGGGTGTCCTCGCAGCCGACGAGTTCCGACGAGATGCCGTCGAAGTCCCGAAAGTGGAGGACGGGGTCGCCGAACCGAGCAGGGCGATCGGTGCAGGTGCAGCCGGCCGCGGTCAGTCGCTCGCGCCAGAAGTCCAGGCTCCCGGGCGAAACCGAGTAGCTCACGTCGGTGATCGAGCCGCGACCGTCGACGGCCGGCGACATCGGGATGCCTTCGAGGACGATGTTCGTCATGATCGTTCCCGGGTGGCCCAGGCGGTCGCCGAAAAAGAAGTGCCAGCCGGAGGTCGGGTTCTCCTGGTTGCAGGTCTTCTTCACCAGGCGGAGCCCCAGCACGTCGCGGTAGAACCCGAGGTCGTTGGCGGCGGAACCGACCAGCCCCGTGATGTGGTGGATGCCCCGGATCGGGCCTCGGTTGGGACGCTTGAATGCAGTCATGGATCTCCTCACTTCGCTCGGCGACAATCGGAGCCGGCCTGCGGCCGGCCGATTCGTTGGCCGCCTTCGGCGGCAGCCGGCGAGAACGCCGGCGCACCCAGCAGATGTTACGTTCGTTGGCCGCATGAACTCCTCCCCCGCGGCTCGGCTGCGCGCCCTGCTCGACGCTCCCGGGCTCCGGGTGATGCCCTGCTGCTTCGACGCGCTCTCCGCCCGGCTCATCGAACAGGCGGGATTCGAGCTGACGTTCATGAGCGGGTTCGCCGTCTCCGCCAGCCGCCTGGGGATGCCGGACACGGGGCTCATCTCCTTCGGCGAGATGCTCGACCAGGGCCGCAACATCTGCGCGGCCACCCGGCTGCCGGTGATCGGCGACGGCGACACCGGCTACGGCAACGCCCTGAACGTCAAGCGCACGGTGACGAGTTACGCAGCGGCCGGCTTCGCGGGCGTGATGATCGAGGATCAGGAGGCGCCCAAGCGCTGCGGCCACACGCGGGGCAAGCGGGTCGTCCCCCGCGGCGAAGCCCTGTCGCGGATCCGCGCCGCGGTCGACGCGCGCGAGGAAGGCGCGGACATCCTGGTCATGGCGCGCACCGACGCTCGCGCCACGGACGGGTTGGACGAGGCCATCGCCCGCTGCCGGGCCTTCGCCGACCTCGGCGCGGACATCCTCTTCCTCGAAGGTCCGCGGTCGGAGAGCGAGATGGTCGCGTTCTGCGAGGTGGTCCCCGGCCCGAAGATGGCGAACCTGGTCGAGGGAGGCGACACGCCGTTGCTGCCGCCGGCGCGCCTCGAGGAGATCGGCTACAGGATCGCTGCCTACCCGCTGACGCTTCTCTCCGCCGCCACCGCGGCGATGGTCGACGCTCTTCGAGCCCTGGGAAGCGGCGAGCAGCCTGACCACGCCGTGGACTTCGAGCGTCTGCGGCGCATGGTCGGATTCGAGGACTACGACGCCGAGGCCGAGCGCTACCGCGTGGAGGACGAAGGAGACCGATGACACGACACGAGAACGACGTCGACGTTCTGATCGTCGGAGCCGGACCGGTCGGCCTCTGCTGCTCCCGACTCCTCAGCCGGATGGGCGTCGCCAACCGGGTGCTGGAGAGACGGTCCGGCCTGCACACGGCGCCGCAGGCCCATGTTGTCTCGGCTCGAAGCATGGAGATCTTCCGGGCCGCCGGCATTCCGGCCGAGAAGACGGTCGCCGTCGCCACGAGGCCCCAGGACCAGGGCTCGATCCGCTGGGTCCAGACGCTGGCCGGCCCGGTGATCGGCGACCTGCAACTGGGATCGCCGGAGCGGATCATGAAGACGTTCGCGTCGACGCCGACACCCACGATGAACATTCCCCAGCACCGGCTGGAGCCCGTTCTGTTCGAGGCGGCCAGCGACGCGGGCGCCGGGATCGACTTCGAGGTCGAATGGCTCGGCGCCAGGCAGAGGGAGGGCGGGGTCGTGTCGGAGGCTCGGAACCACAACACCAGCGAAACCCTGGAGATTCGAAGTCGCTACCTGCTCGGTTGCGATGGCGCGGGGAGTCCGGTGCGCCGGGCGCTCGGCATCGGAATGGAGGGACCGGCTCACGTCCAGAGCTACCTCTCGGTGTTCGTCCAGGGCAATCTGCGCCACGTCGTGGAAGAGCACCCCGGCCTGCTCTACTGGCACCTCGACCCGCTCGAGCCCGCCGTCTTCATCGCCCACGACATCGACTCGACCTGGATCTTCATGCACCCGTACGATCCGGAACGGGTGCCGCAGGACTCGTTCACGCCCGAGCGCTGCCGCCAGCTCGTCGAGGACGCGGTCGGCGCCGAGGCCGACTTCGAGATTCGGGAGACCGGCTTCTGGCAGATGACCTGTCAGGTGGCCAACCGCTACCGCGACGGGCGGGTTTTCCTCGTCGGCGATGCCGCGCACCGCTTCCCGCCGACCGGCGGCATGGGCATGAACACCGGCGTGGCCGACGCCTTCAATCTCGCCTGGAAGATCGCGGCGGTGCTCGGAGGACGCGCCGACGACCGGCTGCTGGCCACGTACGACCAGGAGCGGCAGCCCGTCGCGTCGGTGAACGCGGAGCAGAGCCTGTCGAATCACCTGAGGATGATCGAGGTGGTCGAAGCCCTGCAGGTCGACCCGGGCCTCTCGCCAGACGAAGCGCGCGCGGAGCTACGGCGGCTCCCCGAACGGGAGGAGCGCCGGAACGCGGTCCAGGCGGCGATCGACGCGCAGAGGGAGCACTTCGACATGCTGGGCCTCGACCTCGGCCAGCACTACGAGCGCGGCGCGCTGGTTCCGGACGGGACCCCGCCACCCGCGCCGGCGACGTCCACGTTCGACTTCGTGCCCTCAACCCGGCCGGGCAGCCGCCTGCCGCATGCCTGGGTCGAAGGCGAGGGCGGCCGTGTTTCCACCCTGGATCTCGTCGATCCGTCCCGGCCGACCGTCATCTGCGGCGCCGGGGGCGCGCGCTGGGTCGCCGCTGCCGAGTCTCTCGGGCTTGCCACGCACGCGATCGGCGACGGCGCGGCGCTGGCGGATCCCCGAGGCGAGTGGCAGGCGATCAGCGGCATCGGTCCGGATGGCGTCCTCCTCGTGCGCCCGGACGGTCACGTCGCCTGGAGAGACGCGGATGGGAACTCGGAGCCCGGCGCTGGTCTGGAGGCCGCGCTCGCTGCCGTCTACTGCACCACCCCTAACGCCGCAAAACCGTCGCCGCTGCGCGGCGCGTCTTCCTCAGAAGCCGGCGGGGACGCCGGCGCACCCAGTGGGAGGAATCGATGAGACTGTTCACGACGACCGAGGGAATCGCCCGCGAGGCGGACGGCGGCGAACTCGAGATCCTCGACCTCCCGTACGAGGATCTCGGCGAAGCGCTCCGAGCGGACCCGGAACTCGGGACCGTTCGCGATGCCAGCGCGAAGCGGCGCCGCGCCCCCGGCGACATCACGCTCCGGGCGCCGATCCTCCGCCCCGGCAAGGTCATCGGCATGGGCATCAACTTCCACAGCCACGTCGAGGAGACGCGCGAGTTCCTCAAGGCCCGGGGCATCGAGCCGCCGTCCGAGCCGGTGTTCTTCCTGGCGCCGGGAAGCGCCGTCATCGGTCCCGGCGAGGACATCGTGCTGCCCGCGGTCGCGCCCGACCAGGTCGACTACGAGATCGAGCTGGCCGCCGTGATCGGCGTCGGCGGCGCCTCCGTCGACGAGGACGACGCGCTGCGGCACGTGGCCGGCTACACGCTCGCCAACGACGTCTCGGCCCGCGATCTCCAGCGCAAGTCCTTCGAGGGTCCCGAGTACTCACTGAGCCACGCGAAGGGCCTGGACACGTTCAAGCCGATGGGGCCTGCGCTGGTCACCACCGACGAGTTCGCCGAACCGCTCGACATCCAGCTCCGGGCCCGGGTCAACGGCGAAGTCCGTCAGGATGAGCGGACCACGGACTTCGTTCACTCGGTGTCCCGCTGCGTGGCGCACGTCTCGCGCTTCATGCAGCTCGAACCTGGCGATGTGATGCTCACCGGTTCGCCGGCCGGCGTCGGCGTGTTCCAGGGCAAGTTCCTCCGCGCTGGCGACGTCGTCGAACTCGAGGCCGACCGGGTCGGCGTGCTTCGCAATGTCATCGCAGTGGCCTGACCAGACGATTCGTACTCGCAACAGTCCCAGCAAGGAGTCCATCGTGTCTTCGAACTCCGTCATTCGCCCCGGCTACATCCACCACATCTTCCTCCGCACGAAGCGATTCGACGCGATGCGCGCGTTCTACAAGCTGGTTCTCGGCTGCGAGGCGTTCTTCGAGAACGAGATGTTCAGCTGGCTCAGCTTCGACCGGGAGCACCACCGGATCGCCATCGCGAACATGCCCCAGTCACAGGACCAGGCTCCTACCCAGGAAGGCCTCGACCACGTCGGCTACCAGTACGCGGGGCCCGAGGACCTCTTCGCCACCTACGAGCGCCTCCGCGACGTAGGAGTCGAGCCCTACTGGTGCACCGATCACGGCGGCACGACGTCCTTCTACTACAAGGACCCTGACGGCAACGGCCTCGAACTCCAGTACGACAACTACCCGAACAGGGAGGCGCTTCTGGAGTGGATGAAGGGCGGCGACTTCGCACGGAACCCCATCGGCGTCGACGTGGACCCGGAACGCCTGATCGAGACGTTCCGCACCGGACTCGACCGGCTGGAGCTGCACCATCGTTCCCGGCGAGGCGACTTCCTGCCGGAAGGGATGTCGATGGCCGCGCCCGCGGCGCCCTTCCCGGCCGACCCTGTCGGCTACATGATCTCGATCCGGCGGGCGGTCGGCGCGGGGCCTGAGTAGGGCTGGTCTTCGCCTCGGCCCCTCAAGCCACCTCCCACTTCCCCGCCTCCTCCATCGCCTTCCGGTACGCCGACAGGCAGTACCAGAACAGCAGCGCACCTGCCGGCTTGAAGATCGCCTGCATCGTGGCGAGCGAGTAGTGGACCTTGCCGTCGTCCTGGAAGAGGAAATCGGTGAACGCGGCCAGGGTGCTGGTGCCGAAGGCCATGCCGATGAAGCTGGTCAGGAAGATGTAGAAGGCAGTGGCCTGGCCGCGCATCTGGTTGGGCGTGATCGGCTGGAAGGCGGCCGCCATCACGCCGAGGTAGGCGCCCGAGAAGACCATGCCCGGAATCAGCACCAGCAGGGTGAGCGTCGCGCTGCCCACGAGCGGGGCCGCGACCGAGGGCGGCGTGGCGATCAGGGTCGTCGCCAGCAGGGTCCGTACGTAGGCGTCCCTGTAGCCGCGCGCCGCGAGGCGGTTGGCGATCCAGGGCGCGACCATGATGCCGACCACGCCGGTGATGATCGAGATCGTCCCGTAGCTCGTTCCGGCGTCGCCGCGGCTCAGGCCGTAGTTGCGGACGAGGAACTCCGGATACCAGGCGGACGAGCCGTAGCCGGCCATCGCCAGCATGGACGAGCCGATGAACAGCGGCAGGTAAACGCGCTTGCGCTCCCAGATGAACCTGACGAACTCGGCGACCGGCAGGCGCTCCCTGCCGCTCCGTGAAACCGCCAGTTCCTTGCGTTGCGGCTCGACCATCGTCAGCAGCAGGAGCGCCAGCAGAACCCCCGGCAGGCCGACCGTCACCAGCGTCGCCTGCCAGGGTTGCAGCGTCCCGATGACCGGTAGGTCGATCGGCCCGATGCGTGTGTAGTAGTCGATGAGCAGGCCGCCGATCACAAGGGCGAAGCCGCCGCCGACCCGCACGCCCGTCTTGTAGAAGGACATCGCGTAGCCAAAGTGGGCCGGGCGGTAGCTGTCGGTGATGATCGAGTAGGCCGGCGGAGCGAGCCCGGCCTCGCCGGCGCCGACCGCCATGCGCGAAGCGAACAGTTGCGACACGCTGTTGGCGAGGCCGCCCGCCGCCGTCGCCAGGCTCCAGAAGGCGACGCTAGCGGCGACGATGAGCCTGCGCGAGTAGTGGTCGGCGAGCCGGCCCAGCGGAAAGCTGGCGAAGCTGTACACGAGCGCGAACGCGGCGCCGGCGAGCAGGCTGTACTGGAAGTCGGTGATCCCGAACTGTTCCCGGATCGGGCCGACCAGGAGGGAGAGGATGTTGCGGTCGAGAAACGACAGCACGTAGGCGAGGAACAGGAGGACGACGCCGTAGTTGGCGGCGCCGAGCGGCGGGTAGCCGGCGGCAGGTTCCGCCGACCCGGCCTCGCCCGCGGTCCTCGTGTCGACGGTCAACGCGCGAAGCGGCCGACGATCGGGCGACCGGGGCTGACTCCCTCCACGGTCTCACCGTCGCGCACGACGAACACGCCGTTCACCATCGTGTGGACGATGCCCTCCGAGAACGACAGCCCGCCCTCGAAGGTGGCGGTGTCGATCACCGTCTCCGGATCGAACACTACGATGTCCGCGTCGGCGCCGACCTGGATCCGGCCCTTCCGCCTCATCTGCTCGGACATCGACGCCACCCGGTCCGCCGGCAGCAAGCTCATCTTCAACAGGGCCGTCATCAGGTCGAGCGTGCCCCGCTCGCGCACGTAGCGGCCCAGAATCCGCGAGTACGTGCCGGCCGTCCGCGGGTGCGCACCCGGGGCGTAGGGCATGCCGTCGGAGGCGACGATCACCCAGTCGTTGCCGAGGGCCGTCTCGATCCACTCCTCCTTCATGAAGTGAAGAATCACGGTTCCCCCCTCGCGGCGGTACCGCTCGAAGGTCTCCTTCGTCAGCCTCTCCCCCGTCTCCTCCCACTGCAGGTCGCCGTAGTCGATCTGCAGGCGGTCCTGCCAGCCCTCGTCGAAGATGGAGGACTCGAGGCTGGTCGAGCCGGCGGTGTAGGGGTACGCCTCCGTCGTCACGTCCAGCCCCAGGCGGCCAGCGCCGCCGATCATGTCGAGGACCAGGTCGATCTCGCCCAGCGCCATGCTGTTGACGTGCACGATGTGCAGGGGCGCCCCGGTGCCGACCGCGTTGGCCAGGACTTCCTGCATCGCGTCGATGCTCATCGAGCGCACGTGCGTGTGGATGGTGGCCCGCTTCTGGCCGGCGAACCGGAAGACCTCGAAGATCTCCCCGCGGGTCGCGCCGGGGTAGTACTGGGTCGCCATCCCGATACCCAGGCCGCCCTGCTCGAGCCCGCCCTGCAGATGCTCCAGCATGGCGGGGAAGCGCTCGGGCGGCAGTTCCGAGTAGTACGTCCTCTGCGCGGCATCGCGCATGGAGTCGAGCGGTTCGTCCTCGGCGCCGGCTGCCGCGAAGGCCGCCGCGAGGTCCGCACGCTCCTCCTCCAGGACGATCTCCAGGCCCCTCAGGGCGCCGTGGTTGACCGTGGCGCCGTAGTTCACGAGCGACCTGCCCCGTCGAGAGTCCAGGAACGACCCGACATCCGGCACACCCCATTCGAGTTCCAGCGCGGTGGTCACGCCGTCCCTCGCCTGGTACTCGTGCGCCTGCGGACCCTGACCGTGGGCGTGGAGGTCGACGAAGCCCGGCGCCAGCACCAGCCCGGCCGCGTCGATCAGGACGCCTCCGTCGGCGAGCGAGTCCGCGAGGGACTCTTCGGTGAGGGCGGCGATCACGTCGCCCCGGATGCCCACGTTCCTGACCTCGTCGAGCCTCCTCTCGGGATCGATGACGCGGGCGCCCTGGAAGACGACGTCGAACTCCTGCGGGTCGGCCTCGCCGCTCCCGTCCGTGGCGGGGTTGCAGCCGAGAAGAAGCGTCGCGAGAAGGGGGACCGTTCTGGCAAACGATGAGGGGGTCATGATCCGGCCGATGGTATACACCCCTCTGCACCGTAGCCCGTTACATTCGACTCTCTCGACCACGGAGTGGTAGCCATGCCGTCGAAGACCCGTGCGCGTACCCGCCTGTCACGCCGAACGCTGCTCGGGCAAGGCGCCGGGGCGGGCGCTCTCCTCGCCGCCTCGACCGTCGGCGCGCCATACCTCGCCTTCGGCAGGCACAGGCTGTTCGCCCAGAGCGAGGAGCGGTACTCGACGCGGGCAGTCGACCTGATGGGCGACTCGCTGGTCATCGACATGCTGAGTCCGCTCACGCTGGCGTCGTCGACCATGCGGGCCTGGTACGGCAACCCCGAGAACATCCCCGAGTCCTTCTGGGACGATCTCGACCGTTCCGGGATCGACGCCGTTCTCGACGCCGTGGGAACCGGCCCCTTCGGCGCCAGGGAGGCCGTCCTGGAGCGGGTGGCGGGAGTCAACGGCGTCGTGGCTCACAACGGGCACCGGATGCTCCGCGTCTCTCGAGCCGCGGACCTCGACGAGGCGGCTCGAAGCGGCCGCGTCGGCATGATTTTCGGCGTGCAGAACGCCGATCACTTCCACTCGCTGGACGATGTCAACTACTTCTACGGGCTCGGCCAGCGCGTGTCGCAGTTGACCTACAACGCGCGCAACCTGATCGGCACCGGAGCGACCGACCGGATCGACGGCGGCCTGTCGAATTGGGGCGTCGCGATCATCGAGCGGATGAACGACGTCGGGATGGCCGTGGACGTGTCGCACTGCGGCGACCGCACGTCGCTCGACGCCTTCGAAGCCTCGAGGAAGCCCGTCCTGGTCACCCACTCGAACGTCCGGGCGCTCGCCGACGGCCACGTCCGCTGCAAGCCGGACGAGGTCATCGACGCGGTCAGGCAGGCCGGCAGCGTCTTCGGGGTCACGAACATCCGGATGTTCGTCAAGGCCGACGAGCCGACGACCGTCGAGCACTATCTCGACCACTTCGACTACCTGACGAAGCGGATCGGCGCGGAGCACGTCGGCATCGGCAGCGACATCGACCTCTACGGCTACGACGACATGCCGAAGGCGGACTACGAGCGGCTCAAGGCCGCCTACCAGCAGGGCAAGTACCGTTTCCGGGACCAGATCGACATCCCGGAAGTGGCCCACCCCCAACGGGTCTTCGACCTCACCGAGGGCCTGATCCGCCGGGGTTACACCGACCCCGACATTCGGGGCATCCTCGGCGGCAACTTCCGCCGGGTTCTGGAGGAGATCTGGGGATGAGAGTCAGACACATCGCCCTGGCGGTTCTCGCCGCCGCGTTCGTCGCCGTCCCGCTGTGGTCCGACACCGTCGACGAGCGGCTCGACGGCTTCGACCCGTGGGTCGAATCGATCATGCAGGAGTGGAAGGTGCCGGGCCTTGGCGTGGCGATCGTCGAGAACGGCAAGACCGTGTTCGCCAAGGGCTACGGCTGGCGCAACGTCGAGGAGAAGCTGCCCGTCACTCCCGACACGCTCTTCGCGATCGGCTCGAACACGAAGTCGTTCACGGCCACCCTGCTGGCGATGCAGGTAGACGACGGCGCCCTCGCCTGGGACGATCCGATCCGGAAGGTGCTTCCCGAGTTCCGGCTCCACGATCCGGCGGCGACGGACGAGATGACCGCCGTCGACCTGCTGAGCCACCGCTCGGGCCTGCCGCGGCACGACCTGTACTGGTACGCCACGGGCAGGAACCGTTCCGAACTGCTGGCGGGGCTTCACCACCTGGAGCCCTCCGCCTCCTTCAGGAGCAGGTACCAGTACCAGAACCTCATGTTCATGACCGCCGGCATCGTCTCCGAGCGGATCGGCGGCAAGTCGTGGGAGGAGCTGGTCCAGGAACGCGTCCTCACTCCGCTCGGCATCGAACGGGCCACTTTCTCGGTCATCCGGATGCAGGAGGACGACGACTTCTCCTACGGCTACGGCGCGGACGAGGAGATCGAGCGGGTGCCGTTCCGCAACATCGACGCGATCGGACCGGCCGGCTCGATCAACATGTCGGCCCGTGGCCTCGCCGCCTACGTGCGATTCCACCTCGCCTACGGCAAGGTCGGCGACAAGCAGATCCTGAAGGAGGCCTCGGCGCGGCTGATGCAGCTACCCCAGATGGTGCTGACCGGCCCGCTCCAGCAGCGCTTGCAGAACGGCCCGGAGATCGGCGATCCCACCTACGGGCTCGGCCTCATGGTGAGCACCTACCGGGGCCGCAAGCACATCAGCCACGGCGGCGGCATCGACGGCTTCATCTCGGCGATGGAGTGGCTGCCCGACGAGAAGATCGGCGTCGTCGCGTTGTCCAACACGTCGCACTCCGGAACGGTGCCCGCGCTGGTCGTGCGCAATGCGTTTGACCGCATGCTCGGCCTCGAGCCGATCGACTGGGCGGAGAGAGCACGCAAGCAGATCGCGGAAGCGGAGGAGAAGGCCGAGGAGGCCAAGAAGAAGGACCTCGCCGCAGCGGTGCCGGACACGAGCCCCTCCCACCCACTCGCGGATCACGCCGGCGAGTACGAGCACGAGGGCTACGGCAAGGCCTCCGTCCGCACTGACGGGGACGGCCTCGTCCTCGAGGTCGCCGGCATCGAGTTCCCGCTCCGGCACTACCACTACGACGTGTGGAGCGTCCCCTACGACCTGCCGGCCAGCTCGCCGGCGGCGGGCCGCGGCGGCGCCAAGGTCCGCTTCGACTACGGCAACGACGGGAAGATCAACGTCGTGGCCGTGCCGCTCGAGCCGTCCGTCTCGCCCATCCGCTTCCTGCGCGCCGGCGACTGACGGTCGGGAACCTCCCGACGCCAGGCCGGCTGCAAGCCCCTTCAACGCTCCTGGACCGCGCCCCAAGTCGCGGCTACACGCGAAGACGACGCCATGCAAGGCCAGCCACCAACCCGCTTCCACACCCTCCTCCTGCCGGCGATCATCGCGCAGTCGATGATCATCGGCGGCGGCTACGCCACGGGGCGGGAAGTCGTCCAGTACGCCGGCCGCTTCGGCAACTGGGGCTGGCTGTCGGTCGCGATCATCGCCGTCTGCTTCTCGCTCGTCATGGCGCTGGCCTTCGAACTGGCGCGGCTGGCCGGGGCGTACGACTACAAGGCCTGGAGCCGGAACCTGGTCGGGCCGTTCTGGTGGCTCGTCGACCTCCTCTTCCTGAGCATGATGCTGCTGGTCATCGCGGTCATGACGGCGGCCATCGGGGAAGTCCTCCAGCAGACCCTGGCGTTCCCGAAGCCGCTCAGCCTGGTCCTGGCCCTGGCGTGCGTCGGCTTCCTCACCTGGCGCGGGTCCGGCTTCATCGAACGGGCGAAGACCTGGGGCAGCGCGGCCCTGTACCTGGGCTACTGCGCCTTCTCGGTCCTCGTGCTGACGGCGCCCGTCGGCGACACCGCCGCGCCGCCGCCCGGATCCGAGGCCGGCGCCGGAGAGGTCGTCATCACGGCCGTCCTCTACGTCGCCTACAACGTCGCCGTCGTGCCGGCCGTGCTCTTCTGCCTGCACCGCCAGACTCGGCGCAGCGAGACCTTCGCGTCCGGGATCCTCTCCGGCCTGGCGATGACGATTCCGTTCGCCCTGACCCTGGCCTGTCTCCTGCGGTTTCCCCACGGCTCCGTGATGGAGGCGGAGGTGCCCTGGCTGCGACTGATCGGGACCGCGGCCGACGGACGCGCCGGCGGCGCGGCCCTCTGGATCGCCATCTTCGGACTCGTCGCCGGCTGGACGCTGATCGAGACCGCCGTCGGCTCGATCCACGCGCTCCTCCATCGCGTCGAACGCAACCTGGGCGACCTGCCGCGCCGCTGGAGGCCCGCCTCCGGCGCGCTCACGCCGAGGCAGAAGGCGCTGACCGCCGTGCTCGTCCTCGCGGCCGCGGCCGGCCTCTCCACGGTCGGCATCATCGACCTCGTCGCCCGGGGCTACGGCACTCTCGCCTGGGGCTTCATCGCCCTGATCGTGCTGCCGCTCTTCGTCGTCGTGCCGTACCGGGCGTTCAGGACGACTGCCTGAGCCCGACACTGGGTGCACCGACACCACGGCCGACCCACACTGGGTGCGCCGGCGTGTCATCCGTGCGCCCGATAACAGGCGCACGGACTGTGACGCGTGTGGCACGGATTGCGCCACACGGGTTCCCGCCGGCATCCGGCGCGTAGCGCCGGCTTCTGGAGTTCTGCCGCACCTAGCGAATCGACTGAACGAAGACGCTCGTCGTTCTTTCGAGCCCCTCCCCAAGGGCAGCCATGACCGCCGCGTAGAAACCCGCAATTCCGAGTCCCGTCCATTTCGACACTCGAGCGACTACCCCGATGCCCAGCCCCAGCAGAATCAACGTCCAAAGGGAGACGGCGATGCTGGCACCCCCCTCGAGCAGCGCTCCGACGGTCGTGTGAACTGCCGGATTGGAGAAGTCAAGTTCGAACGACGACGACGCCTCGGGCGGTTCAAGCGCCTGACGGCCCTTCGACAGCAAGTAGCTGAATAGGTTGCCCAGACGGCCGACCACGTAGACGTGAACCATCAGCGAGAACAACGCCAGGAAACGAAGTTTGGCTCCGAAGGCCAGCGACAGCCGCCAGACCAGCAGAGCCTCGATCGGCAGCGAGATCAGCACGGCTGCGGCCATCGTCATGCCGGGCCCGTAAAGGTTCACGGCGGACTCTCCGTTTCCCACGATGGCAGCCAGATCCCGCTGCCCGAGCACCGTCCTCAGGGCGAGGATCGCAAGGATCACCGCCAGGGCTGCAACCCATGGCCGGCGCTCGCGGATGATTCTGAAGCTGGTCTGCGGAAAGGCAACGATCCCGACCAGAGCTCTGAACCCCGCAAAGCTACCGGCCGTGGCGCTCGTGCCCGAAGTAGGCGCCTCGTCTACGCCGGTCCCCGCCGAGGTCTCGGCGTTGGCCTGTTCGTGATCCTCAAGCATCGCGAGGCCCCAGACTAGAACAGGTTCGCCCGCGGCGTCTCAGTCCTCCGGTCGACCGGAGTCCAGACTCGCCTTCACCAGCGGCGCCTCCACGTTGAACTCCCTGGCGACGTCCAGGCACAGGGACAGGTCCTTGACCGGCATTGCCGGCCAGGTCACGCGCCGCCGGGGCATCGGGAAGTTCTTCGAGACGAAGCTCCGGCCCGTCGACACGTTCA
>JAPOVF010000165.1 GCA_026708285.1 Acidobacteriota bacterium | reverse complement strand
ACGCCCTACTTCGCGCCGGCCGAGGAGGCGATCTTCGTCGGCGGCGCGTTGCTCGCCGCGGCGTCGCGCCGGGCGTCGGCTGACTTGGCGACAGCGGAGTAGGAGCCTGTGCCGGGCGGTTGTTCGTCAGAAGGCGAAGATGAAGCCCACGCTGGCGACGGCCTGAATCAGGTCGTCCCGTTCTCCCTCGTAACAGCAGTCGTAGCAGCACAGGTCCTCGTCGCCCGTGCTCGTCACTAGCAGTCGGCCTTCGAGTCGCAGACCGAAGTGGTCGGTGAAGAAGATCTTCGCTCCGCCGCCGAGACCGACGGAGAAACGGTTCTCGGTTTCGGGCAGGAAGTCGCTCTCCGGTGAGAGCCGGGTGATGCCGGCGGAGAGCGCTGCGAAGGGGCGCACCTGGCCGAGGGGCGCGCTCCAGGCGACTCCGCCGTGGAGATAGGTCACGTCCATCGCGCCGAGATCCGCGGCACCCAGAAACGGGCCCTCGTCGAGTCCGAAGCTCGTGTCCTGCTCGTTCCAGTAGAGCTCGATGTGGAGGTTCCGGCGGACCGGGAAGCCCACGATCAGGCCGCGAGCCTCAGCATCGCCGATCTCCAGGTCGAGACGTCCGAACTCGATGTCGTCGATCTCGAAACCGCCCAGAAAACTGTGGCCGTAGGTCGGCGTGATCTCGAAGCGCGGCTTCTGGGCTTCGGCGATAGATGTGGCCGCGGCCAGAAGGGTGGCCAGTGCGGCGGTGACGGACAGTGTCCTGTGCAGGTGACGGCGTGCCTTGGTCATCGTTTCTCCTATGAGGGGCAGGAGAGACGAAACTGCAAGTTTCGGGCCGGCGCTCGCTGTGTGTTCGAGAGGAGTGGAGCGGCGTGCTGCTGTCCACTGGGGAGGTAGTCAGTCGACGGCGCACGAAGAGGAGCATGCCGCTCCACCCCTGCTCCGGTTTACGCACGCGGATCGGCAGAGTTTCCCGCGCCGCTAGTTCGTCTTCCGGTCCGGATGCCGCATCGCGGTGATGTTGAACCCGGCGTCGACGAAGTGGATGCCGCCGGTGGTTCCGGCGCTCAGGTCGGAGAGCAGGTAAGCAGCCGTGGCGCCGACGTCGTCGACCGTGATGTTGCGGCCGAGTGGCGCGCGCTCCGGCATTGCCTTCAGCATGCCGCGCATCCCGGAGACCCCGGAAGCGGCGAGGGTCCTCACCGGGCCGGCGGAGATGCCGTGCACGCGGATGTTCTTCGGACCAAGGTCGACGGCGAGGTAGCGGATCGAGGCCTCGAGGGCCGCCTTGGCGATGCCCATCACGTTGTAGTTGGGGGTCGCCTTGGTGGCGCCGTAGTAGGTCATCGCGATCACGCTGCCGCCGTCGGTCATCAGCGGTTCGGCGGCGCGGGTCAGGGCGATCAGGGAGTAGCAACTGATGTCCAGGGCGGTGGCGAAGCCGGCGCGGGAGGTGTCCACCGTGCGGCCGAGCAGGTCCTCCCGGTTGGCGAACGCCACGGAGTGGACGAGGAAGTCGAGGTGGCCCCAGCGCTCGGCGACGGTGGCGAACGTGGCTTCGATTTGCGCGTCGTCCGTGACGTCGAGCGGCTCGACGATGGCCGATCCGATGCTCTCGGCCAGCGGCCGGACACGACGCTCGAGGGCGTCTCCCTGGAACGTGAACGCAAGTTTCGCGCCCTCGCGGTGGGCGCGCCGGGCGATGCCCCAGGCCAGCGAACGCTTGTTCGCGACGCCGACGATCAGGCCGCGACGACCGGTCAGCAGCCCGCCCGAGGCAGGCGATCCCGGCGAGGAGTCGGCCGGAGGTGGTTCGGGCGCGGTCACGGGCGGCGGGATTGTACACGCCGGAGTGCCTGACATGGCTCCCCCGCCATGGTCGGGGACTGCAACGGCGTAGACTGAATCCCGCGCATGGTTTCGGTGCTCGGCATCGTTTTGGTCGTCGGCGCGACGCTCTGCTTCTCGTTGTTCGACCTGCTGCGCAAGAAGCTCACGGGAAGGCTGAGCGACGCCTTCCTGGTCATGGTTCTGGCGCTTGGAGCAGTGCCCCTCTACGGTGCCTGGGTGGCGCTGCAGCCACCGGCGGGGGTGAGTCGGGCGTACCTCTTGCCGGGGCTCCTGTCGGTGGCCTGCAACCTCGGCGCGAACTACGGCTTCCTTCGTTCGGTGCGGTTGGCCGGATTGAGCGCCGTGATTCCCCTGCTGTCCCTGACGCCGGTGTTCACGGCTCTGCTCGGGATTCCCCTGCTCGGCGAGTTGCCTGGGGCTCGCGAGTGGCTGGGGATCGCCATGGTCGTGGGTGGCGCTCTCGCGCTGCAACTCGGTGAGCGCTCGAGCGAACGTGGTCGGCCGTGGACGCTGGGGGCGGGCGCTTGGTGGATGATCCTGGTCGCCTTTCTCTGGGCGTCGGCGCTGCCGCTCGACAAGCTGGCCACCGAGGCCTCGAACGCTGCGTTCCACGGACTGGTCATGCACCTGGGCGTCGGCCTGTCGGTGGTGGTGATCGTCGTTCGGGGCTTCAGGAATTCGCCTGCACGGCGCGAACGAGCCCGGACCGGCGTCGGAGCTCGCATCTGGCTGTTGCTGCTGACCGCGGTCGTCATCGGCGCGGCGGCGCAGGGCCTCCAGTTGCTCTCCCTTCAGCACGCCTGGGTTGGCTTCGTCGAGACGGTGAAGCGGGGCATCGGATCGTCGCTGGCATTGGTCCTCGGCCGACTGTTCTTCGCGGAGCCCCTGACGGTGCGAAAGGTGTTGAGCGTGGCTGTGATCGCGGCCGGGGTCGCGGTGATGCTCTGGTAGGTTGACTGGCGGTGATCCGGTTCCCGTCCGGCGGTTCCCCGCTGAGGCTTATGCTCACCCTGGTCGTCGTGTCGATCGGGGCGAATCCGGCGACAGGTCAGGGCGTCAGGCTGAATGACATCGACCTGCCGGACGGATTCTCGATCGACGTTTTCGCCGAGGGCGTCACCGGAGCCCGGTCGCTGGCGCAGAGTCCGGCCGGCACGGTGTTCGTCGGCACACGGAACGCGGGTGTGGTCCATGCACTGGTCGATGCCGACGGCGACGGCGCCGCGGACGAGCAGTACCGGATCGCCTCGGGCCTGAACTCGCCGAACGGCGTTGCCTTCCGCAACGGAAGCCTCTACGTCGCCGAGATCAGCCGGATCCTCCGGTACGACGGCATGGAGAACCGGCTGGACTCGCCTCCGCAGCCGTTCGTGGTCACGGACCGGCTTCCGACCGACGCGCATCACGGTTGGAAGTTCATTCGCTTCGGGCCCGATGGGCGGCTCTACGTGCCGGTGGGCGCTCCTTGCAACATCTGCAACGAGGCCGACCCGTACAACGCGATCCTGCGGATGGCGGCCGACGGCAGCTACGAGATCGTGGCGCGAGGCGTCAGGAACACCGTCGGCTTCGACTGGCACCCCGGAACGCGGCGGCTTTGGTTCACCGACAACGGTCGTGACTACCTGGGCAACGACACCCCGCCGGACGAGTTGAACGTGCTGACGTCCAACGGCCAGCACTTCGGCTACCCCTTCTGCCATGGTCGGGACGTTTCCGATCCGAGCTTCGGCTCGCTCCGCTCCTGCTCCGAGTTCCGTCCTCCGGCCCAGGAACTCGGACCGCACGTGGCGGCGCTGGGCATGCGCTTCTACACCGGAACGATGTTCCCGGAGCGCTACCGCGGCCAGATCTTCATTGCCAAGCATGGTTCCTGGAACCGCGACGATCCGATCGGCTACCGGGTGATGGTGGTTCGACTGGGTGCGGACGGGCAGCCGATCGCGTACGAGGAGTTCGCGACCGGATGGCTTCAGGGCCGGAGTGCCTGGGGCCGGCCGGTGGACGTGATGGTGCGGGACGACGGTTCGTTGCTGGTCTCGGACGACCGCCGGGGAGTCGTCTATCGGGTGGTGCACGAAGCCGGGAGCGGTCAGGATCCGGACCCCGAGCCGCCGCCCGACCCTGACCCTGACCCTGACCCCGATCCCGACCCTGACCCGGAGCCGCCTCCACCGGAACCCGACGGTCCCTGCAAGCCGAGCGCGGAGACTCTCTGCCTCCACGACGATCGCTTCGAGGCGCGGGTGGAGTGGTGGACAGGGGACGGTGAGACGGGTTCGGCTCTGGTGGCTACCGAGGCGACGCAGGACTCCGGCCTGTTCCGGTTCTTCGATGCGGACAACTGGGAG
>JAPOVF010000211.1 GCA_026708285.1 Acidobacteriota bacterium | reverse complement strand
GCCGCCCGGGTCTACTCCTTGTGAGGTTGCGGCTCCAGGCTGTCGCCTGCGGCCTGCTGGCCGCAGCGTCCGCCTGGAGCCACGCTCAGGAACCGAGGTCCGGCGAACCGCCGCCACGCCGCTGGACGACGCTCGAGCGCCTGTCCGCCGAGCGCCTCGCGGCGGCGCACGCCGATGTCGAACGGCTACGCACGGCCGTTCAACCGCCGCCGCCCCTCCCCGGCCTCAACGACTACCGCGGCGTGTTCCACGCCCACGCCGGCGACTCGGACCACACCGGCGGCACGCCTGAGGAGTTGCTCCGGGACGCCAGGCGCATCGGCGTCGACATCGTCTTCCTCTCCGACCACTACCGGCCGCCCCGGGACTTCATGGACGGTTGGCGCGGACTTCGCGACGGCGTACTGTTCATCCCCGGCTCGGAGGCGCACGGCTTGCTGATCCACCCCGAGGAATCAGTCGTCGAGTACATGGGCGCCGACGCCGGCACCTTGCTGCGCCAGGTGAACCGAGGTGCCGGCATGGCCTTCCTCTCCCATGTCGAAGAGCGCGTCGACCATCCGATGGACGGCCTGGCCGGCATGGAGATCTACAACCGCCATGCCGACGCCCTCGACGACGGCGACTCGATGCGCGCCCTGGTCGCCTGGATCGTCGACCCGGACCAGTCGAAGGTCCTGGCGCGTGCCGTCGAGCTATACCCCGAGGAGGTCTTCGGCGCCCAGTTCGACTATCCCGCCCTGTACCTCGCCAAGTGGGACCGCGAAACCCCCCGCCGCCGCATCGTCGGCGTCAACGCGAACGACTGCCACCACAACCAGGTCTTCGTCGTGATCAAGGTCGACGACGACTCCGTCCGCGTCGGCACGATCGTCGACGACGTCGACGAGATGCGGGTCCTGACCACCGCCGACGCGCCGGGCATCCCCCAACTCGTTCGCGGCCACGAACCCGGCACCGTCATCGGCCACTACGACCTGGACCCGTACTGGGTATCGATGCGGAACTCGACGACCCACGTCCTCGCGTCGGCGCTCGACGAAGCCTCCATCCGCGCCGCCGTCGCCGCAGGCCACGTCTACGTGGCCCACGACTGGCTGGCCGACCCGACGGGGTTCCAGTTCTTCGTCGGCGACCCTGGAGCGCCGACCGCCATCATGGGGGACGAATGGGCCCTGGAAGCGGACAAACCGGCGGAACTCAAGGCCCTCTTTCCCCTACCCGCCTACATCCGTCTGATCCGCAACGGCGAAGAGATCGCCGTCACCGAAGCCCGTTCCCTCACACACCGCCTCGATCAGCCCGGCGTCTACCGCGTCGAAGCCTGGCTAGAAGTCGACGGCGAATCACGGACGTGGATCTACTCGAACCCGGTCTACGTCCGATCGCGGCCCTAGCAGGGCCGTCACTCTGCGCTCGCACCAGCAATGGCTCTCAGCGCCTGATCGAACGTTCGCACCTCTCGCACACCGCGACGGCGGCAGCTAGCGAGATGACAGAGATCCCTGGCTCCCAGAGTCGGATGCAACTCGTGGAGCTGTCTGGCCAATGTCACGTCCTCGTGTTCAAGCGGCCAGACTTCGACACGGGCCTTGGTGATCAAGGATAGCGCCCGGTCGAACGTCTCCAACCGAGCCACTGGCAGATATGCATGAGCCAGCTCCTGCACTGCTTCAGCCGAAGTGCAGAGAGGCGTCGCGTTGTTGACGCATTCCGCGAGGAACTTGCGGGCGGTGTCCCTTAGCGGGTGCGGACGGCCCACCACGTACATGAAGACGTTCGTGTCGACGAAGATCACGTACTCGAAGCGCCCCGTCTACGCGATTCATCGATGACCGCGAGGTGCTCGCTCCAGTCTGGCTCGGTAACGGGGCCTTCGATCGCATCGCACTCCTGGAAGAACGCCTCGAGATCCTCTGGCGTCTCGAACGGATCGGATCGCTGGCCTGCAACCAGCCGCTGGTGTGCGGCCGCCCTCAACCACGCGCTCAGCGTCATTCCCTCCCTCTTGGCTTGGTGGACGAACCTGTCTCGGTCCTCATCGGGGATCAGCAACTGCACTCTGGCCATTCTCCTCTGCGCCTCGTCCATTAGCATGTGTATCTAGCATACACACGGCGGCCTATCCGCGTCTACCTCACGGAGGCTCAGGCGCTATCGACCTAGACGCAAACGTGGCGCCGATCTTCGGCCTCAGGTGACGCTTCCGCAGCAGTTCGGCCACGGCCCGACGACTTCCAGCCTTTCTCCGGGCCGGAGGGGAGGGTCCCCGGGGGCTGTCGGCAAGCGACGGCCGACGCCCACGCAGCGGCCGACGCCCAACCGGAGCGCAGCCGACCGAAGCGAGCGCCGACCTTCCATTCACCGAGAGAGCGCGAGCGGCCCCGGGGACCCTCCCCTCCGACCCGGAGAAGGCGGGTGACGCCGACGCCCTCGCGCTGCAACGACGTCGCTAGTTTGCGGCGCTCTCCTCCGTGTACCGCCGCAGCTCGGCGCGGCCGACGACGAGGTGATGGACCTCGTCCGGGCCGTCCGCGATGCGCAGCGTCCGCTGGCCGGTGTACATGTCGGCAAGCGGAGTCCATTGCGATACGCCGGTGGCGCCGTGCATCTGGATCGCCTGGTCGATGATCTGGCAGGTGCGCTCAGGGACCATCGCCTTGACGGCGTGGACCCAGACCCGCGCTTCGCGGTTGCCGAGCACGTCCATCGCCTTGGCGGCGCGGAGCACCATGAGACGCATCGCCTCGATCTCGATCCGGGCGCGTGACACGAGCTCGATGTTCTTGCCGAGCTGGATGATCGGCCGGCCGAAGGCCTCGCGGGACATGCCGCGCTTGACCATCAGGTCGAGGGCCTTCTCGGCCTGGCCCACGGACCGCATGCAGTGGTGGATCCGGCCAGGCCCCAGGCGGAGCTGGGAGATCTCGAAGCCGCGGCCCTCGCCGAGCAGGATGTTCTCCTTCGGCACCCGGACGTTGTCCAGCTTGATGTGCATGTGGCCGTGGGGCGCGTGGTCGTGCCCGAAGACCTTCATCGGTCCCAGGACGTTCACGCCCGGGGTGTCCATCGGCACCAGGATCTGGGACTGCTGGCGATGGGCCGGCCCACCCGGGCTCGTCTTCACCATGCAGATCATGATCTTGCAGCGCGGGTCGCCGGCGCCGGAGATGTAGTACTTCTCTCCCTGGATCAACCACTCGTCGCCGTCGAGGGTGGCCCGGGTACCGATGTTCTTCGCGTCGGACGAAGCCAGGTTCGGCTCCGTCATGCCGAAGCACGACCGGATCTCGCCGTTGAGCAAGGGCTCCAGCCATCTCTCCTTCTGCTCCGGAGTGCCGACGCGCTCGAGCACCTCCATGTTGCCGGTGTCCGGGGCGCTGCAGTTCATGCACTGCGAGGCGAGCGGGTTCTTGCCCAGGACCTGGGCGATGTAGGCGTAGTCGAGGTTCTTCAGCCCCTCGCCCGTCTCCGCGTCCGGCAGGAAGAAGTTCCACAGGCCCATCTCCCTGGCCTTCGCCTTGGCCCCGTCGAGCAGCTCCAACTGCCCTTCACCGTAGCTCCAGCGGTCCTCTCTCCCCTCACCGCGGCGGTAGTACTCCTCGGTGATCGGCTCGACGTAGTCGGCCACGAAGTTCTTGACCTTGGTCAGAAGCGGCTTCGCTTCCTCGGACATCGAAAGGTCGTACAACTCGGCGTCGATGCCGAACGGGTCGAGATCGGGCATGGCTCGCTTGCTCCTTCTCCCAGATAGAGAGCGCTGTGATTTGAGGCCGCGAAGCTATCGCAGCAGGCGCGCTGGCGCCACAGGCCGAGCCACGCGGGTACCGCTTCGGTGGCCGGCCGATTCAAGAACCGGAATACAGGAGCCGAATCCTGGATCCGCTGGATCCAGCGATTCGAAGGAGATCCGTTCAGGACAGTGAATCGCCATCCTGGCACGTCTGAGAGACAACCGACGCCCGAACTCGGGAAACCTGCGTAGAAACAACACCAAACGGCCCGACCGGGTGCTCGTCCGACCCTCGTCACAACAACTGGCACCCGCCTTGCTGAACGGCCTTGTGCCCCGCAACAAGGAGGGCCTTCCTTCGTGTCACATCTTCAAACCAACCACCGGGGAGACCGTGCCGGCCTGAGCCGAAGCACAGTCCTCGGTCTATGCGCCACCCTGGCGCTTGCTTTCCTGGCCGC
>JAPOVF010000137.1 GCA_026708285.1 Acidobacteriota bacterium | reverse complement strand
CGTTGACCCGGTAGTAGTCGTCGATTCGCTGCCAGGAGGCACCGACATCGGAAAGTCCGGCGAGATGCACCACGGCGTCCGGCGCATGATCCCCAAAGGCGTGTTCCACCGCTCCGCGATCGCAGATGTCGAGTTCCACCCGATCGCACCTCGCCGGTGGCGGCGTCGAGATCCAGGGGTCGGCTGGGGCGATGCCGGGGCCATGACAGGCGATGACGGTGGCGCCGCGCTCGAGCAGTCGGGGCACGAGGCGCCGGCCGACGAAGCCTTCGGCGCCGGTGACGAGCACGCGGGTCACGACTCGGCCTTGCCCTGCCGGAGGCGCTCGAAGTAGTCGTCCAGACCGGGTCGCCAGGGCTCGACGCCGCGACTCGCCAGGGTTTCGAAACGCGAGGTGTCCAGGACGGAGTACGCCGGCCGCACCGCCGGGCGGGTCAGTTCGGAGGATGGGATTGGTGTGATGGGCACGCTCAGTCCCAGGGCATCGGCGATGGCGAGGGCGAAACCGTGCCAGGACACGGCCGGCGAGTTGCAGTAGTGGACGATGCCGGAGGCGCCGACGCAGGCGAGATCGACCAGCGCCCTGGCCAGATAGGGGGCGTACGTGGGGCAGCCGACCTGATCGGACACCACACGCGCCGGCGCGCCCTCGCCGATGCGCGAAGCGATCGCCGAGACGAAGTTCCTACACTCGGGTCCGAACACCCAGCTCGTTCGGACGACGAGACCGCCGGCGTCGAGAACGCCGGGCTCGCCGTGGAGCTTCGAACGGCCGTACACGGTCCGCGGCGAGGTGGGGTCCCCCTCGCAGTAGGGACGGTGGCCGAGGCCGTCGAACACGTAGTCCGTCGAGACGTGGATCATGCGGCAGTTGGAAGGCAGCGCCGCCGCCAGCCGTCCGGGCGCTCTGCCGTTGACCTCCATCGCCCGCTCCATATCGGTTTCGCAGCCGTCGACATCGGTGTACGCCGCACAGTTGTAGACGGCGCGTGCTCGGAACTCTGCGGCGAGCGCGGCGGTCCCGTCGGTATCGCGTAGATCCGCTCGATTGCGGTCGGCGGCGAGCACTTCCGCGCCGCGCCGACGAAGTTCGTCGACGACCTCCCGTCCAAGCTGGCCTGCTGCTCCCAGCACGACCGCCCTGGGAGCGCCGCCGCCGGTGCCCTTGGTCACAACCGCTCGCTCTGGCCGCCGGTGATGTCGAAGAAGGAGCCGACGCTCTTGAGCGTCACCAGCAGCCTGTATTGCGTGTCCTGGCGCAGTAGCGTGCGGAAGTTCGCGACCTCCAGGCTGAGCCCGAAGCAGCAGCCCCGGTAGTCGACGACATGGCGCTGCATCTGGATGAGTTGCTGCTCGATGTCGTAGCTCACCATGGTGTTCAGGCTCAGCTTGCTCGGGATCAGTGCAAGGCCTGCCGAAACCTGCACGTGGTGGCGGCGCGTCGTGTCCAGTTCGGGGTTGCGTCGCACCGCCCAGCGAACGCCGAGCGAACTCGTATCGCCGATACCAAGACTTGCCGAGATCCCGGTTCTGGAGAATTGCGAGTACAGGGTGTCGTAGAGCGCGTCGAAGCGGACGCCCGTGCGCCGGGACGGATTGAACCGCAGCAGGGCGCCGACCGGACCGTTCTGGCTGGTGAGCGAACGGTCCCGAGAACGTAGCAGGGGGATCTCGCTGTCGAGCGACAGGTCCCGAAACAACTCGAACGAGAGGATCTCGAAGGCGCTGCCCTCGTCCGGATCGGCCGGCTTGACGAGCAGGCGGTTGAACAGGCTGAAGCGGGCGACATTCCTGCCACGCTGTCTGTCGATCTCGTCGAACAGCGGGATGCGGATGCGGTCGTCGAAGCTGTCGAAGTAGTCGTAGACGATTCTCGGCTCGATGACGTGCTTCATCCGCGAGTAGCGCCCACCCTCCGCGAGATCGAAGATCCGGGAGAACCCCGGGCCGATGATCTCGGCGCTGGCTATCGGGACGATGCGCATCAGATCCTCGCCCCGGAAGTCCGTGTCGGTCACCGTGGCTCGTCGTTCCTCGGACGTGATCAGGCTGTCGCCGTACCAGGTCAGGTGACCGCCGGCCGTTAGCGACAGCGAAAGCCAGGTCGTCACCGGTATCGGCACGCTGAGTTCCGGCACCAGGTTGGCGCGCGCGTAGCGACCCGCCCGTCGGGCCGAGCGGTTGGTGTCCAGGTAGTGCAGCGAACTCTTCATCTGCACGTACAGGGGCGACTCGCCAAGCCGGGTGGAGCGCAGTTTGTACTCGATCTCGGGTAGCTGGCGCAGTTCGATGGTGCGCTCAGCCGAGATGAACGTCTTGCGTTGATCGAGCTGGACGTTGAGCGAGTGGTTGCCCCAGTTCCCGCTCATGAAGGCGGTCGAGTACAGCTGGCGCTTGCTATTGCGATCGACTCTTCGTTCGAAGTCGCGGAAGAAGTCGAAGTCGGATACGTCCTCCACGCGAACTACGCCGCGGAATCCCCCCGGCAGTTCGTCCGACCGGTGGTTCCAGCGAATCCGCCAACGCTTCTCGTCCCGCTCTGTATCGTCGATCAGGTAGCCGTCGAAGGTGCCGTCCGTCCCCTCGCTGGGCCGGTACCGGAACTCGGTTCCCAGGCCCCAGAAGGGCCTGTTGGAGAAAGCGTTCGTGGCGCCCGCCGGGGCGCCGGCGTAGAGGTCGACGTTGAAGGTGGCGTCGTAGCTCCGGTTGATCGCCCAGAAGTACCCGATGCCGAGGGAAGGACCGCGGCGGGTGGAGAAGCCTGGCTTCGGCATCAGGAATCCGCTCACGCGGGAACTCTTCACCGGCAACATCATGTAAGGCAGGTAGATGAGCGGCACCTTCCTGGTCCGGAACGAGAGTCCGCGAGCCTTCGCGTAGCCGTTCGCGTTCACGTCGACCCTCTTGGTGCGGAAGCTCCAGTCCGGAGTCTCGTCGTCCTCGACCTCGCAGGCCGTAAACTGGGCATCGAGGATCGTGAAGCGGTCTTCACCGTGAGCGTGGATTGCGGAGCCGCTGAAGAAGAAGTCGGTGCCGATGTTCCCCTCGACATCGAAGACCGAGGCGGTTTCGGAGGTCAGATCCAGCTCGAGGCGTGACCCCTGGAGGACCTCGTTGCCGCGGCTCAGGGTGACGTCCCCTTCTGCCCGGAGCGTCTGGTTCTCCGGGTCGTAGAACGCCGTCTCGCCAGAGGCTTGGAGATCGCGCAGGCGGATTGAGAATCCCTCCGACAGGACCTGCGGCCCTTCCAGGAAGCCCTCCATGTGGCCGGCCCAACCCTCGACCGTGGCGGTGCCGGACTCGTCCTCGATCTCGAAGATGAAGTCGTTCGCGTCGTCAGGCCTGGGCGGCCCGTCGGAAGCGTCGGTTTCCGCGTCTCCCGACGCGTCGGGCTCTTCGACGGCCGACTCCTGCGCGGCCGTTCCCGACGCGCCCAGCATCAGGGCCAGAGCCAGAGCGACGATCAGGCGCTGGATGTCAGCGGTACGCATTCCGACGATGGCCTAGCTTGGAATCGGGATGACAGGCGGCAAGTCTCGCGGCGACACCGGCCCAGGGGGCGTCGGGCTTTCCCATCGTAACGCGCCTGAGGCGGTTGACAGTCCCTGTGGCCGGCTTCAGAGTGTCTGCGTTGTGCGGTTTCTCGGAATCGACATCGGCGCGAAGAGAGTCGGCGTCGCGGTAGGCGATTCCAGGGTCGGCGTTGCGGTGCCGCACACGACCCTCCGGCGCACCAGCGACCGGCAGCTGATCGCCGAACTCAAGGCACTGGCGTCCGAGTCGGATACGGACGTGCTCGTCGTAGGCGAGCCACGCCGGCTGGATGGTTCCGTCGGGTCAGCGGCCGAGAGGGCGCGTGCGTTCGCGGGCAAGTTGGGTGAGGCCTGCGACCTGCCCGTACGTACCGTCGACGAGTCGTTGACCTCGGTCGAAGCTGAGCGCCGGCTCCGCGCGGCCGGCGTCGATCCGCGGCGCTACCCTGAGCGTGTCGACGCGGTCGCCGCCCAGATTCTGCTCCAGGAAGCGCTCGACCAGGAGCGCGGATGAGCGAACGGCCGACAGTTCGCCGCCGGCGAGTGCTCTGGTGGACGGTCGCCGCAGCCGTCGCGCTCCTGGCTGCCGCGGCGATCGGTGCGGTCGGCCTGGTCGCATGGGCGGAACGGGAACTCGAGCGGCCGCGGGGTTCGGACGTCGTGGAGTTGGTGATCGAGCGCGGCG
>JAPOVF010000196.1 GCA_026708285.1 Acidobacteriota bacterium | reverse complement strand
CCGCCGTGCCGGCCGTACTCGGCCGAGAAGCCGTTGGTGATGACCTGGAACTGGCGTACGGTGTCCTGAGCGATGATCAGCCCGTCGTTCTCCGTCGCCTCACCGCCGCGGCCGTAGCCGAAGAACGTGCTCTTGTTGTCCGCGCCGTCGACCGAAAGGCCGCTGTACATGCCGCGCTGGCCGGCCATCGTCAGGAAACCGCGGGAGCGGTCGCGCTGCACGCCGGGGGTGAGAATCGCGAAGTCGGTGAAGTCCCGGCCCACGATCGGCAGGCTCTCGATCGCCACCTCGTCGATGTAGTTGGCGGCGCCGGAGCGGCTGACCTCGATGATCGGCGCCTCGGAGGTGACGGTGATCACCTCGGACGACGACTCGACCTCGAGGGTGAGGTTCACGTCCTTGATCTGGCCGACCAGGACGGAGATGTCTGCCTGCTGGGTCGTCTGCATGCCGGCGAGTTCGGCGGTCACCGAGTAGGTGCCGACCTGCAGGGCCTTCGCGCTGTAGAAGCCGTTCGCGTCGGTGATGACGGCCCGGTCGATGCCGGTGTCCTGGTTGGTCGCGGTGACCGTGGCGCCCGGGATCGGGTCGCCGGCGACATCCGAGATGTAGCCCTCGATCGTGCCGGTGATCGTCTGGGCAAAGCCGGCGCCGCCAATCAGGAAGGCGCAGGTCGTTGCCAGGAGGATCGCAAGAAGACGTGCCCGGGGGCGGGTCCACTGCATGGTTGGTTTCTCCTCTGTTTTCTGAATGAGTGCCGCCGAACTCAATTGCGAGCCCACCGGCGCGCGGTTCACGCCTTGAAGGCCTGTCGGAACTGGTTGTGACGGTGGTGGGGCGCGGCGGCTCAAGGCCACGAACGAAGAGGACTATAAGGGCCGCTTCGCCGCCCGTCAAAGTGTGCGGAATCCGCTCCAAGAAGTTGAATTTCCGGGGCCGTCAACCGGTGGACGGCAGGGGCAACTCCGTGGCCCCGGTCAGGTACTCGTCGATTCGGGCCGCGGCGCCGCGACCCTCGTTGATGGCCCATACGATCAGACTCTGGCCCCGGCGGCAGTCGCCGGCCGCGAACACGCCGGGAACGGAGGTCTCGTACCGGCCGGGCTCGGCGGCGAAGTTGGTGCGGGCGTCGGTCGCGAGCCCCAGTTGCTCTCCGAGCGTAGCCTCGGGACCGAGAAAGCCCATCGCGAGCAGTACGAGGTCGGCCTCGAAGGTCTCCTCGGTGCCCGGCACTTCCTCCATCGCGAAGCGGCCGGATTCGTTTCTTCGCCAGGCGATACGCACGGTCTCGATGCCGGCGACGTTGCCGGCTCCGTCGTCCACGAAACGCTTGGAGAGGACGGAGAAGACGCGCGGATCGGCGCCGAAACGGGCGGAGGCCTCGGCGTGCGCGTACTCGACGCGGAAGATGCGCGGCCACTCCGGCCAGGGATTGTCCGGCGCGCGATCGTCGGGCGGCCGATCCAGAAGCTCGAAGTTCACGAGAGAGGCGCAGCCGTGCCGGATCGCGGTGGCGATGCAGTCGGCGCCGGTGTCGCCGCCGCCGATGACGATCACGTTTCTGGCCTCCGCCCTGATGGGGGTCTCGACAACCCCGGCGCCGTCGCTGGGCAGGTCTGCGTCCAGCAGCGCCCGGGTGTGCTCGGTCAGGAACTCCATCGCGAAGTGGATGCCGGAGAGTTCGCGTCCCGGAATCGCCAGGTCGCGCGGATGGGTGGCGCCGCACGCGAGCAGGATCGCGTCGTGGTCTCGGCGCAGGTCGGCGACCTTGACGTTCACGCCGACGTGGGCGCCGGTCACGAACTCGATGCCCTCGGCCCGCATCAGGTCGATCCGGCGATCCACGACCTGCCGCTTGTCCAGCTTCATGTTCGGGATGCCGTACATCAGAAGGCCGCCGACCCGGTCCTCGCGCTCGAACACGGTGACCGAGTGACCGACGCTGTTCAACTGGGCGGCGGCCGCGAGGCCGGCCGGGCCGGAACCGACGACGGCAACGCTCTTGCCGGTTCTGCTCGCCGGCGGGCGGGGCACGATCCAGCCCTCCTCGAAGCCGCGGTCGACGATCGCGTTCTCGATGTTCTTGATCGTCACCGCCGGGTCGGTGATCCCGAGCACGCAGGCGCCTTCGCAGGGCGCCGGGCAGACCCGGCCCGTGAACTCGGGGAAGTTGTTCGTCCGCTCGAGCCGGCGCAGGGCCTCTCGCCAGCGCCCCTGGTACACGAGGTCGTTCCACTCCGGGATCAGGTTGTCGATCGGGCAGCCTTCGTCGGACTGGCAGAAGGGCACGCCGCAGTCCATGCATCGGGCGCCCTGGGTGGCGAGATGCTCCTCCGCGACCGGTTGCAGGAACTCGCCGTAGTGGGTCAGGCGAATGAGCGGATCCTGGTACGGGACCGCGGCCCGCGCGTACTCCTTGAAGCCGGTGTCCTTGCCCATGAACCCGCGTGCCCTCCTCGCTTGCGGTGTTCCGATTCGCGGTCAGCCGACGGCCTCAGGCCGCGGCCTCGGCCTTCTGCTCGGTCTGAACCGCGGTTCGCGGTTCGCGTTGCGCTTCCAGGACGCGTCGATAGTCGTGCGGCATGACCTGAATGAACCGCCGCAGGGCCTCGTTCCAGCGATCGAGCAGCCGGCGCGCGACCGTGGAACCGGTGAAGCGGGCGTGCCGTTCGACGAGTTCGCGGAGTTCCGCCTCGTATTCGTGGCCGACGGGCTCCAGCCCCACCATCTCGAAGTTGCAGTTGTGGTCCAGTTCGCCCCGCGGGTCGAAGACCCACGCGACGCCGCCCGACATGCCGGCCGCGAAGTTGCGGCCGGTCGGCCCCAGGATGACGGCTCGGCCGCCGGTCATGTACTCGCAGCCGTGGTCGCCGATTCCCTCGATCACGGCGCGAGCGCCCGAGTTGCGGACGCAGAAGCGCTCCGCCGCGCGGCCGCGGAAGAACGCCTCGCCGCCGGTGGCGCCGTAGAGCGCGACGTTGCCGATCAGGACGTTGTCCTCCGCGACGAAACGGGACCGGCGGGGCGGATAGAGGATCAGCCGTCCGCCGGACAGCCCCTTGCCGACGTAGTCGTTGCCGTCGCCCTCGAGTTCGATCGTGATGCCGGGCGCGAGGAAGGCGCCGAGGCTCTGGCCGGCGCTGCCGGTGAGCGAGATGTGGATCGTGTCGTCGGACAGGCCGTGCTCGCCCCGAGCCTTCATCAGTTCGTGGCTGAGCATCGTGCCGACGGTGCGTTGAGTGTTCTCGATGGGCAGGTCGATCCGTACGCGGGAACCGCGTTCCAGCGCCGGCCGGGCACGCTCGATCAGTTCGTTGTCGAGCGCGTACTCGAGCGCGTGGTCCTGCTCGATCGTCTTCGTGACTTCGACTCGCTCGTGCCTGCGGACGGCCGGTTGCAGCACCGCCGACAGGTCGAGGCCCTCGGTCTTCTCGTTCCGGACGGCGAGTTCCGGCTGGAACAGGTCCGTTCGCCCGACGAGTTCCCGGATCGTCGCCACGCCCAGGCCGGCCATGATCCGCCGCGCCTCCTCGGCGACCAGGAAGAGGTAGTTCACGACTTCCTCCGGTGTGCCCTCGAACTTGGCGCGTAACTCCGGATCCTGGGTGGCGATCCCGACCGGACAGGTGTTCAGGTGGCACTTGCGCATCATGATGCAGCCGATCGTGATCAGCGGCGCGGTGGAGAAGCCGAACTCCTCGGCGCCGAGCATGCAGGCGACGACGACGTCGCGACCGGTCTTGAGCTGGCCGTCGGTCTGGAGGATCACCCGCGAGCGCAGGTCGCTCAGCACCAGGGTCTGGTGGGTCTCGGCGATGCCGAGTTCCCAGGGCAGGCCGGCGTGCTTGATGCTGGTCAGCGGCGAAGCCCCGGTGCCGCCGTCGTGGCCCGAGATCAGGATGTGGTCGGCGTGGGCCTTGGCGACGCCCGCGGCGACGGTGCCGACCCCGACCTCGGACACCAGCTTGACGCTGATCCGCGAACCCGGGTTCGAGTTCTTCAGGTCGTGGATGAGCTGCTTCAGGTCCTCGATCGAGTAGATGTCGTGGTGGGGTGGCGGCGAGATGAGTCCGACTCCGGGCGTGGAGTACCGGGTCCGCGCGATGATCTCGTCCACCTTGTGGCCCGGCAGTTCGCCGCCCTCGCCCGGCTTGGCGCCCTGGGCGATCTTGATCTGCAGCTCGTCCGAGTTGGTCAGGTACCAGGAGGTGACGCCGAACCGGCCCGAGGCGACCT
>JAPOVF010000081.1 GCA_026708285.1 Acidobacteriota bacterium | reverse complement strand
GACGTTCCTGGCTCGACTGGCTCAACCTGCGCCTGCACCGGACGGCCTGCGAAACCGCATTGTGGTTCGATCACCTGTTCGGCGACTACCGGCTCGACGAAGAACTCGAAGCGACCTACGGCCGGGCCCTGGTGGGCGTGATCTGGGATGAGCAGTACGGTCTCGAGGACGACCTCCGCTTTCGCGCCCGGCTGCACTTCCCGAACATGGAGCGGCGCCTGAATGCCTTCATCGGCCGCGACGACCGCGAGGACGTGCTGGAGGACGCCCAGCGTCGGGGCGCCACCTCCCTGCCGCGGATGTTCGACGCCGCCGACGACGAGTGGCTGCTCGGCCTCGGTTACCGGCCGATCTCCGGCGGCAACGGGGACCTCGATTTCGATGTCGGCATGAACTTCGACTTTCCGGTCGAGCCCTTCGTACGCGCGCGTTACAAGCACCGGACCTTCCTCTCGGACTCGGATCTCGTGCGCTTTCGTCACAGCCTGTTCTGGGAGCGCGAGGACGGCTGGGGTCTGTCCACCCGAATCGACTACGAGCACGCCTTCGCGGGGGGTTCGATGATGCGCTGGCGGGGTGCCGGGAAGATCTCCGACATCACACAGGGCGCGGACTGGTTCACCGAGTTGAGCTACTACCATCGCTTGGGCCGTCGCCGCGCCCTTGCCCATCAGATCGGCGCCAACGGGGAGACCGGCATGCCGGTCCCGGTCGAGAACTACTTCGTCCGGCTGATCTACCGGCAGCAGATCCTCCGCGAGTGGTTCTTTCTCGAGATCGGTCCCGGCATGGCCTGGCGCCGGGACACTCCGGGTGAACCCAGGGACTCCGTTCCCATCCTGCGTTTCGGCGTCGAAATGCTGTTCGGCGACTATCGTGGCCGCGGAACGGCCGCGCCGGTGCCGGGAAGATAGAGTCCCCGCTGCCAAGGACGACCAAAGCGAGGAGACGGATGAGCGGTAGAGCCGCCGAAAACGGCGAAGTCACGGTTGCGGTCGGCGACGACTTGGTCGCGGAGGTGGAGATCCACCGGCCGCCCAACAACTTCTTCGATCAGGACCTGATCGCCGCCCTGGCGGTGGCGATCGAGGATCTCGACGAGCGCGACGACTGTCGCGCCGTCGTGCTCTGTTCAGAGGGCAAGCACTTCTGTGCCGGCGCGAATCTGAACGCGTCGCGCCCTGCCACAGGGACGCCGCAGCGACACCTCTACGACGAGGCGGTACGGCTGTTCGAGACGCGCACTCCGGTCGTCGCAGCCATCCAGGGCGCGGCCGTCGGCGGCGGTCTCGGACTGGCCCTGATGCCGGACTTTCGCGTCGCCTGCGCGGAAGCCCGGTTCGCCGCGAACTTCGCACGCCTCGGCTTCATTCAGGGCTTCGGGCTGACCGTCACCCTCCCCCGCCTGATCGGCCCCCAGCGGGCAATGGAAATGCTCTACACCGGCCGCCGGGTCAAGGGCGAAGAGGCGTTTCGGATCGGCCTCTGCGACGAGTTCGTCGCCCGCGAGGAAGTGCGCACACGGGCCCGGGCGCTGGCGCGTGAGATCGCGGCCTCGGCGCCGCTCGCGGTGCGATCGATCCGCCAGACGCTCCGCGGACAGCTCGCGTCGGAGATCCGCGCGGCCACCGACCACGAGAAAGCCGAGCAGGACCGTCTGCGGCAAACCGCGGACTTCGCGGAGGGCGTGCGGGCGATGACCCAGCGCCGCCAGCCGCGATTCACCGGCGCCTGACTAGGCGCCGGCTGCCGTGGCGACGACGAAGGTCAGCCAGGCGCTCAGCCAGGCCAGTCCGTTCATGTAGGCGAACGTGAAGACGGGCCATCGCCAGCCCCCGGTCTCGCGCCGGATCACGGCTAGCGTCGACATGCACTGCATCGCGAAGGCGAAGTAGACCAGGAGGGCGAGCGCCGAGGGCCGGGACAGGAGCGGCGCACTGCCGGCCTCTCCGCTGCCGGCGAGCAGGACGCCGAGGCCCTCTCCATCCTGATCTTCGTGGGCGTAGATCTGGGCCAGGGTGGCAACCATCACCTCGCGGGCGGCCTGGGAAGCGACCAGGCCGACGTTAATGCGCCAGTCGAAATCCATGGGCGCGAAGACGGGTTCCAGCAGCCGCCCGGCGGAGGCCGCGTAGCTGCCTTCGAGAACTATCCGCTGGTTCTCGACGACGGAGAGGTCAGGGTCGGCCGGACGCCGCGGCAGGTTGAGCAGAAACCAGAGAACGACGCTGACGGCGAGGATGATCGTGCCCGCGCGGCGTAGGAACAGCTTCGCCCGGTCCCAGACGCCGAGGGCGATGTCGCTGGGTCGCGGCAACCGGTACGGCGGCAGTTCCAGGTAGAACGGCAGAGAGGCGCCGCGCAGGAGACCGCGCTTGAACACGGCCGCCGAGAGCAACGCGGCGCCGGTTCCCAGGAAGTAGAGGCCCATCAGCGTCAGTCCCTGCCAGGTAAAGGGACCAAGAACCGGATCGGCCGGTATGAAGGCGGCGATCAGCAGAAGGTAAACGGGCAGCCGGGCCGAGCAGGTCGCGAACGGAGCAACGAGGATCGTGGTCAGTCGATCGCGCGGCGACGGGATCGTTCGGGTCGCCATGATCCCGGGCACGGCACAAGCGTAGGAGGAAAGCAGAGCGATGAAGCAGCGGCCCTCCAGCCCGACCCAGCCCATCACGCGGTCCACGACGAACGCGGCCCGGGCCATGTAGCCGCAAGCCTCCAGGAACAGGATGACCATGAAGAGGAGCACGATCTGGGGCAGGAAGACGATCACCGCGCCGACTCCGCGGATCACGCCGTCGGCCACGAGGCGGGTGACCGCCGTGTCCGGCAACGCCACCAGGACCTGGTCGGCGAGGCCGTCCATGAGCCCGGACAAGAAGTCCATGGCAGGCGTGGCCCAAGTGAAGATGGCCTGGAAGAAGAACGCCACGAAGGTCAGAAAGACGGCGGAACCGATGACCGGGTGAAGCAGGAAGCGGTCCAGCCGCCGAGTCCACCGATTCGGTTCCGGAGCCTGCCGGCGACAGGCGCCCAGGACCGCGTGCGCCCAGGCGAACCGGTCCTCCGGCGTTTTCGCCTCCGCGCCCTGGGACAGGCTGGGGCTCTCGGTCCAGTCCCAGGGCGCGCTGACCAGTGCGCCGAGATCGTCGATACCGAGGCCGCGGTTGCCGACCACCCCAAGCACCGGCACGCCGAGTTCCTGTTCGAGTTCCGCCGGATCGATCTGGCCGTGCCGCGCCTTCAGTTCGTCGATCATCGTCAGGGCGACACAGACCGGCAAGCCCAGGGCGGCTGCTTCGGCCAGCAGCGGCAAGCCCCGTTCGATCGTCGTGGCGTCCACGACGACCACCACGCCGTCCGGGGCTGGCTCGCCGAAACCACCCTCGAGCACCCGCACCGCGACCGTCTCGTCTTCCGACTGCGGCTCCAAGCTGTACACGCCGGGCAGGTCGATCAGCCGGACATCGTCCGCTCCGAACCTTCGCTGGAGGTCGCCCTCGCGACGGTCGACCGTGACCCCCGGGTAGTTTCCCGCCTTGGCGCGATGCCCGGTGAGGGCGTTGAACAGGGTCGTCTTGCCCGAGTTCGGCGCTCCCAGGATCGCGACACGCCCGGGCCGCTTCGGGGGCGCGGTCGGCCGCAAACGGACCAGCGTCGTCACGCGCCTGCCCGATGAACCCGGATCCGCCGCGCCTCGCTGCGGCGCAAGCTGAGGAGCGCGCCGCGAAGCTCGTACATCGCGGGGTCGCCGAGCGGCGCCCGGCGAATGAACCGTACCGGCGCGCCGGTGCAGAAGCCGATCTCCCGGAGGCGTCGGCTGTCGGCGCCGGTACCGGTCACCTCAGCGATCTCCAACAACCGCCCGTCGCTGGCGTCGGCCACGTCGGCCAGGGTTCGGTCCATTTCGGACCGGGAGAGTACCAGTTTCTGGTGTACCCAACCTGCGCGCCGTGCCGGAGGTGGGATTCGAACCCACACGCCCACTGAGGGGCGGGGGATTTTAAGTCCCCTGCGTCTGCCGTTCCGCCACTCCGGCGTGTAGGGGAAGTCTGGAGGCGACGGCCGGATTCGAACCGGCGAATAAGGGTTTTGCAGACCCTCGCCTTACCACTTGGCCACGTCGCCCCGGGGGGACTTCGCCGCCGGTTTCGACCCGCGCGGCTCGCGTGGAGCGGGAAACGGGATTCGAACCCGCGACCCCAACCTTGGCAAGGTTGTGCTCTACCACTGAGCTATTCCCGC
>JAPOVF010000047.1 GCA_026708285.1 Acidobacteriota bacterium | reverse complement strand
TGCACTGGAACACGATGCGGTCCGCTTCCGAGATCGAGCATGTCTACATCCACGGCGCGGCGAATCTCCGACCGGACCGTAGCGAGCTCGAAGAGCTACGCCGGCAGCTTGAGGCGGCGGAGCGTGAGTAGCCGGAAGTCCATGACCTGGCGACCGGGGATCTCCAGGGCGCGGAGGGTGAGCGTGCCGTGACCGGCATCCAGGTCGAGCGTTCCCAGAACGGTCGGCCTGAAGTCCTTGACGTAGGACTCGATGCGCTCGACACGGTCGTGCTCCATGCCGACCAGGGGTGGGTCGTGGGCATCGGCAATCCGGCCGACGACGGCCTGGTCGCCGAGCCTGAGCTCGACCAGGGCGCCTGTATCGAGGTCGCCACAGGTGTAGTAGAGGACCGCCTCGAAACGGCCTCCCGTCAGCACCTCGACGTCCCAGTCGATCGCGTCGCGAGTGCTGCTCCAGCCCGTGAAGTACGAGTCGTTCGGGTAGCGGCTGGACCGTTCGATGCCGCCTCGGGCGACGCCGTCGCGTGCCGGCAGGTGCGTGTACTCGTGTGCGGGATGGCCGATCGGGAACGGCCGTGTGTCGGTTTCGGGGAGTTCGGCAAGTGCCTGCTCGATCCAGGCGTCGCGGGTCGCGGTGAGCCTCGCTGCCACTCCTGGTTGTTCCACGGCGATGTCGTTTCGTTGCCCGGGGTCGGCGGCCATGTCGAACAACTGCCCCTGATGATCGAGTCGATACTGCTGGCTACGGATACTCGTGCGGCCGCGCCAGTGGTTCACCAGATGCCGGTCGGGCCACGCCTCGGCGTCGTGGAGGGCCGGTTCGAGCAGTGGGCTCAGGCTGAGACCGTCGACTGGCTGGCTCGTGGAGTAGGGGATGCCGGCGAGCTCGGCCAGCGTGGGAAGCAGGTCGATCGCGGCCGCGATCCGGTCGACGTGGGTTCTCGCTTCGATGACGCGGGGCCAGCGGAGAAACAGGGGAGACCGGACGCCACCTTCATCGATCGAACCCTTGCGCCCCTTCATGCCACCGTTCCAGCGCCAGCCGTTGGGTCCGTTGTCGGTCAGGTAGATGACGATCGTGTCGTTCTCCAGGCCAAGTTGAGTGAGACGCTCCGTCATCCGCCCGACGTTCCAGTCGATGTTCTCGACCATGGCCAGAGCGGCCCGGGTGTGATCCGGCCGCTCTTTCTCGGGATCGCGGTGACGCTGGGCGAGCGGGTCTGCCGCCAGCCGGGACCACCAGCGGTCGGGAACCTGCATCGGGCTGTGGGGCGTGTTGTAGGCCACCCACACGAAGAACGGTGTGTCCCGATGGTCCTCGATGAAGCGGATCGCGCGATCCGTGAAGTCGTCGGTGACGTAGCCGTTGCCCTTCACGAGGCGGCCGTTGTGGTCCAGGGGCGGGTCGAAGTAGTTGCCCCAATGGCCCGAGGTGAAGCCGTAGAACTCGTCGAATCCGCGCGCGTTGGGGTGGTAGGGCGGCTGCGTTCCGTTGTGCCACTTGCCGAAGGCGGCAGTGGCGTAGTCCGCGTCGCGGAAGACCTCGGCGATCGTCGTCTCGTCGAGGTCCATCCGTTCGCCACCTCTGGAGGTCGCGTAGACACCGGACCGGACGTGGTAGCGGCCGGTCAGCAGTTCGGCGCGCGTCGGCGAGCAGACCGGGCTGACGAAGAAGTGATGGAAGGCCGCGCCGCCCTGAGCCAGCGCATCGATGTTCGGCGTTCGGACGTTCGCGTTGCCGTGGATGCTGAGGTCGCCCCAGCCCTGGTCGTCGGCGAGGAACAAAACGACGTTCGGGCGGGAGGGCGGCCCGGGCGCCGCGCACGCGGCGGTCACTGCGGCAAGGAGCAGAACGCTGTGCAGGCGGCGCATGGCTGGTTTCTATCGCGCGCCCCTCAAACGTGACTAGAATGGTCACCTTTAGCGCCGGGCAGTTTCCAGCCAGTGCTCGACCCGAATAGACCGGAGGAACCATGACGCTCAGAATCAACGACGAAGCTCCCAACTTCACTGCCCAGACCACGGAGGGAGAGATCGACTTCCACGAGTGGATCGGCGACAGCTGGTGCGTTCTGTTCTCCCATCCCAAGGACTTCACGCCGGTGTGCACGACCGAGTTGGGTACCGTGGCTGGTCTCAAGGGCGAGTTCGACCGGCGCAACTGCAAGGTGATCGGCATCAGCGTCGACGGCGTCTCGGATCACGCGGCCTGGTCGAAGGACATCGAGACGTCGCAGGGCCACGCGGTGAACTATCCGCTGATCGGCGATCCGACGCTGGACATCGTCAAGCAGTACGACATGCTGCCAGCCGACGCCGGTGACACGTCCGAGGGCCGTACGCCGATGGACAACGCCACCGCCCGCTCGGTCTTCGTCATCGGTCCGGACAAGCGGATCAAGGCGACTCTGACCTACCCGATGAGCACCGGCCGCAACTTCGCCGAGATCCTGCGTCTGGTCGACTCCGTGCAGTTGACGGCGCACGAGCAGGTCGCCACACCGGCGAACTGGGAGCACGGCGACGACGTGATCATCCTGCCGGCGGTGTCGGACGAGGCGGCGCGGGCCAAGTACCCTCAGGGCTGGCAGCAGCCCCTGCCGTACATCCGGGTCGTCCCGCAGCCGTAGTCAGTCAGCGGGCGAGTCGAACCGGGAGCCGCCGCGGCAGTCGGGCGACAGGCTTCGCTGCTCGTCCCGGGCCTCCCACTCGGCCGGGGTCAGCGCGTCGATCGCCAGCGCGTGCACCGGGCCCGCCAACTCGTCGGCCAGGGCGCGGTGGACGATGCGGTGCCTGAGAAGCCGGGTAGCACCTTCGAACCGGCTGCTGACGACAACGACCCGGAAGTGGGTTTCCGCCTTCGGCGGTACGTTGTGCATGCGGCTCTCGTTGAGGACCTCCAGCACTTCGGGCCGGGTCGCCGCTTCGAGCTTGACACGTATCGCCCGCTCGAGCGGAGTGCCCCGGACAACTGCCTTCGCGGAAGCGTTGTTGGTGGCCAGGGGGCGGTCGATACCGGTCATGAGCGAAGCATAGCGTTGGTCACAGCGCGGGGTGGCCGACGGCGTGCTACGGTGCCCGGCGATGGCTGCCGAGCGCCGTTCACCCTGGCTTTACGCCCTGTTCGGTTGTCTGGGGCTCGTTCTGGTCATCGTCGTGGTCATCGCCGCGCTCACGTTCGTCGGTGTCCGCACCGCCAGGAACATCGCCGCGGACAACGAAGATCCCGTGCGGCGGGCGCAACGGGCGCTCGAGATTCTGGGCGCCGACGAAGCGCCTGGCGGGTTCCACGCCGTCGCCGTGGTCTCCGTCCCCTTTGTGATCGACATGGCGATTCTCTCCGACCTCCCTCCCGGCGATGAGCCCTGGGCCGGTGAGTTTGGAGAACGGGGCTTCTACTACGTCCAGGCCCTCTGGGGAGGCGACGACCTGAGGGCGTTCTTCGACGGAGAGACATCGGAGGCGGCGGCCCTGCGCGACATGGGGCTTGAGATCGATCTCGAGGAGAACCTTGGGCGCGGCGACCTCGACCGGGAGGATGTCGCCGCGCGCTGGGCGACATTTCGCGGGAGCACGATGTTCGGTCAGGGGGAACAGATCGGGGAACTCGTGACGTTGATTGAGTTCGACTGCCCGCAGGACGAGCGGATGCGCATGGGCATCTGGTTCGGTCCCGCGACCGAAACCGGGAGGGCGGATGAGACACAGGACGGGAACGCGACCGACTGGGTTCCGGCGAGCGAGGCGATCGCGGCGTTCCTCCAGCCGATCCATCCCTGCGGCGCCGCGGCTGCCGATGGCGGTTGAGGGGGACGCCGGCCCACTCCGAAGGTCGGATCGCCTGCGGCGTCTTCGGTTTGGCGTGGTCGCGGGTCTCTGCTGCTGCTGGCTCGCGCTACCTCTGGCGGCGCAATCGTCCGGGGGCGGCTCCGCCAGATATCGCCTGACGTTCGAGGGCACCTGGACCCTCGCCGCGACGCCGGGAGGCGTCCACCGCAACGCGCACTTTTCACCTCTGATCGGCGCCGTCCACAACGATCAGGTGAGCTTCTGGCGCCCCGGCGGAAGGGCCAGTCCCGAACTCGAACGGGTCGCGGAACTCGGGATTCAGGACCGATTGGCGGCGTTGATGGGCCGCAGCCCGCATGTGCATGCCGTGTTCGAAAAGGAGCCGGACAGGGGAGGCACGGCTCGGACGACGATCGAGTTCGAAGCCACCAGGGACGATCCCCTGGTCACTCTGGTCACGATGATCGC
>JAPOVF010000295.1 GCA_026708285.1 Acidobacteriota bacterium | reverse complement strand
CGCCGCGCTCGATCACCAACTCCACGACGTCCGAACCCCGCGGCCGCTCGAGTTCGCGTTCCGCCCATGCGGCGAGGCCGGCGGCGAGTGCCGCCACCGCGATCGACACCGCGGCTATCGTCGCAGCCGACCAGACGAGCAGCCGGCGGCGGCGACGAGCCGGGAAGGACGTCATCCGGTCTCCCGATCCAGCGCCTCCTGCAGGATGATCTGCGCGGCGGTGGCGTCGACTCGTTCCGGATGCTTGCGAGGATCGATACCCGCCGAGCGAAGCCGGCGCTCCGCTTCGATCGAGGTCAGAGACTCGTTCACGGTCCGCACAGGCAACTCGCAGGCCCTGCCCAACCTCTCCGCGAAAGCACGTGCCCGCCTGGCCGCCGAACCCGCGGAACCGTCCAGGCGCCGGGGTTCGCCGACAACGAGTACTTCCGCGTTCGACTCGGCCGCCAGCATCCTGAGTTCGGCGATCAACTGCCGGTCGCTGGTGCGCCGGAGGGTCGAGTGCGGCACCGCGACGCCGACGCTGGAATCGCCCTCGGCCACACCGACCCGCTTCTCGCCGATGTCGATGCCAAGGAAGCGCACAGCAACGCCACTCTGAAGCGCTGCGCCAGGGCCTGTCAACTGCGCGAGTCCACGTCCGACCGGCATGGCGATTGCTACCATGCCCTCCATGGAGACGGTCCGGACCAGTGCCAGCATCGAACCCCTATGACTTCCTACGTCTGACCGTCGCACTGGCGCTGGGGTTCTCCCTGATCGCCCCCGCGTCGGCCCAGGAACAGGTACCGCTCCCTGACCAGGAGCAGGCGGCCGAAGCTCAGCCGGTCGAAGATCAGGCGGCGAAAGCTACGGACGAAGAGTCAACCGCCGAAACGGGTGTCCCCGAAGAGCCACCCGACCCCGGCCCACCGAAACCCGCCGGTGCCAACGAGTTCGACTTCCGCATCGAGGACGAGGCCGGGGGCGGCCTGCTCTCCGGCTGGGCCGGCTCCATCCAGGGACCCATGGAGGGGTCGGGCGAGCACATCCTGTCGGGAGGATTCTCGGTTCGCTTTCGCGACTACCGGGCCTGGGGCGAAAAGCTGTTCTATGACGACGAGACCGAACAGGTCCGGGCCGAGGGACCGGTCGTTCTCATGCGCGGCAACGAAGTGCTCAAGGGGGCAGGCCTCGAACTCGATCTGACGACCGAAACGGGCTCGATATTCGAGGCCGAGGGCAACGTCGGCACCGACTTCTTCTTCAGCAGCGCCACCGTGCACAAGCTCAGCGGCGAGCGCTTCACGATCCTCGACGCGCAGTTCACCGCCTGCGAAGTCGAGGACGGCAAGGTGCCGGACTGGAGCTTCCGCGCCATGAAGGTCGACGTGAACGCGAACGGCTACGCGAAGGCTCGCGGGGCCACGTTCCGGGCCAAGAACGCGCCCTTCATCTACCTGCCGTACCTGCTGTGGCCGGTGAGCAGTTCCCGGGTGAGCGGCTTCCTGACGCCGAAACCCGGTTTCTCCACGCGCCGCGGCCCTTCCCTCGGCATCGCCTACTTCTGGGCGATCAACCGGAGTTACGACGCCACGTTCAACGTCGACCTGTACGCCGGAGCCCCCGCCGGCGTCCAGAACGCATTCTCCAACAGGCCCTTCTGGGGCGTGGGAACCGAGTTCCGCTACCGCCCCAGCGAAGGAACGGCTGGGAACTTCACCGGCTACATGATCGACGACACCGAGCGCGGGGAGAAGCGGTGGCGCATGCGCTGGAACCACCAGTCCGAGGAGTTACTCGGCGGATTCCGCGGCGTCGTCAACTTCCAGGACGTGTCCGACTTCGAGTTCTTCCGTGACTTCGAACGCAGGGTCGACCGCTACAGTCTGCGTCATCTGTACTCAAACGCTTTCCTCACGCGGAATTGGGGCCACCACTCGCTCAACGTGAAGCTTGACCAGCGAAAGACGTTCCTTTCGGCCGACCGGATCATCCAACTGCGTCAACTGCCAGAAATTGAGTACAAGCTGCGAACGACACGGCTCGGCAAGTCGCCGCTCTATCTCCAGTTGAACAGTTCGCTGCACTATTTTGACGTGAACCGCTCGGTCCGCCTCCAAGGCCGATACGGGCGCGCCAACCTCTCGCCCGAGATCAGCGTACCGGTGGTGGCCAAGACCTGGCTGTCCCTGTCGCTCAGCGCAGGCGGTCACGTGACCTGGTATGGCGACAGCCTCTTCAACGCCACCGAAAGGCGGGCCACCGCGCCCGAAACGTACTTTCGGGGCGAGGATCTTCTGCGGCTGGTCCCGACCGCAGGAGCCGAGATCGTCGGTCCGGGGTTCTCCCGAATCTTCGAACTCGGCGAAGGCGGGCGCTACTCCAGGATGAAGCACCTGATCGAACCCCGTATCACCTACGGCTTCTTCGAGGGCTTCGATGACCGGGTGCGCATTCCGCTGTTCGACGAGATCGACATCCAACGGGGCCATAACTCCGCGCGTATCAGTCTCTTCAACCGCTTTCTCGTGAAACCGGCGGACGAGGAATCCGGTGGCGCTTTCGAGATTCTCTCGCTTGAGCTCTTCAAGGACGTGTCGTTCGCCGAACCAGAGCTACCCCACAGCGTGACGGGCCGGGTGCTAACCGTTCTGGAGGATCCCCTGGGCGCGCTGTTGCGCTACAGCCCATCGCGGCGCACGAACGTCCGTTTCGACGTGCGCTACGAACCCAGATTCTCCGAGATCGCGTGGACCTCGCTCTCGAGCAGTCTGGCCATCACCGAAAGGAACTCGATAGGGGTTCGTTGGGCCCTTCGTCGAAACCCCGAAGAAGGGACAACTCGCCGTCATCATGGGCAACTCTCTCTCGGTGTGGACGTGATCCCGCGCAGGTTGCGTCTGAGCAGCATGGTGAGCTACGACATCCAGCGACAACTGCTTCAGATTCAGCGCCACATCCTCAGCTTCCAAGGACGCTGCTGCAGCGTGAGACTCGAAATGGCCAACTACCGTTCGACGCGGCGACAGGACACCCAATACCGCATGCTGGTGACCCTCAAGAGCGTCGGTTCCTTCTTCGATATCACCGGCGGACAGAGCGAGACGTTGTGACCAGTGATGCCGGCGGCGGCGCTCCCAGAGCGGTCGTGCTGGGAGCAGCAGGCCAGCTTGGACGGGAGGTCGCCTCTGAACTCCGGCGGCGCGGTACGGAAGTGCTCGCCGCCGACCGTAGTCGAGCGGATCTCCGCGATACCGGCGGGACCGTCGCGCTTGCCGCAGGGTTCGGAGCACGCGCCGTCTACAACTGTGCGGCGTATACGGATGTCGACGGCTGCGAAAGCGACATGGATCGGGCGATAGAGGTCAACGGCAGGGCGCCCGGACGGCTGGCGGCGGCTCTGCCCTCCAACTGCCGCATGATCCACGTCTCGACCGACTACGTGTTCGACGGCCTCGGCCACCGTCCCTACCGCGAGGGGGACGTCACTTCGCCGCGGACCGCATACGGCCGCTCGAAACTCCGCGGTGAACGCGGCGTTCTCGACGGCGCCGGTCTCGTCGTCCGAACGAGCTGGGTCTTCGGCCCCGAGGGCAGGAACTTCGTTTCGGCGATCGCTTCGCGTATCGGCGAGGGCGCGCCGGCGCGTGTCGTGTCCGATCAGGTCGGCTGCCCCACGTACGCCCCCTATCTGGCCAGGGCGCTGGTCGATCTCGCCTGCGTCGGCGCCTCCGGGATCGTCCACTACTGCAACGCGCCGGCGACGTCCTGGCACGGTTTCGCCCTCGCCATCGCCGACACCCTGGGACTGAGCGTCCCAATCACGCCCATCCCGTCCTCCGAACTGACCCGCCCGGCCGTGCGGCCGGCGTACTCCGTCCTGGACACGTCGCGGTTCGAAGCCTTGACAAAACGCGGCGTCGAGTGCTGGCGGCCCGGTCTGGACGACTACTTCGAGCGCCTCGGGCAAGGCAAGGCCGAGTCGTGACCCGCGTTCTCGTCACCGGCGCCGAGGGCTTCGTAGGCCGACGCCTCGTGCCCCGACTGCTCGAGCACGGCGCTTCCGTCATCGCCTGCCATGGCCCCGGCACCAACCCAGCCGACTCCTGGATCTCGACGCCGCGACCCGCGAGGTGCGACCCGGTAGAGCTCGACATCTGCGACCGCGGAGCGGTGGAACGAGTCTTTCGGGAGCATCTGCCGGACGCTGTGGTGCATCTAGCCGGGCTTTCCGATGTCGGTGCCTCCTGGCAGCGAATCGACGACTACTACCGGGTCAACG
>JAPOVF010000319.1 GCA_026708285.1 Acidobacteriota bacterium | reverse complement strand
CACGACGACGAGGACGATCACGACGACGAGGACGACCATGACGACGAGGACGACCATGACGACGAGGAGCACCCGGTTCGCGTCGACATGAAGCAACAGCGGGTCGACCTGCGAAGCGACGTCTTCCTGCGTTCCGGCGCCTTCGAGAAGCTTGAGGTTCGGATGGCCGGAACGGACTACGAACACGTGGAGTTCGAGGGCGACGAGCCCGGCACGCTGTTCACGAACGACTACTTCGAGACCCGGGTCGAGATGTTCCAACGCGTGCGGGGCGCCAGTCGGGGCAGCGTCGGCCTTCAGTACTCGGACCGCGATCTCGCCGCCGTTGGGGCCGAGGCCTACGTGCCGCCGACCGCTTCGAACAACTGGGCGGTCTTCACGTCCCAGGAGATCGAGAAGGGCTCGGTTCGCTGGCAGTTCGGCGGCCGCTTCGAGCAGGCCGAGCACGACCCCCATGGCGGAACGACCTGGTCTGGCGATGGAGTGTCCGCCTCAGCCGGACTGGTCTGGAAGGCCAACGACACGTGGACCCTCGGCCTTTCCGCCTCCCGCTCCGTCCGACTGCCCGCCGGCGAGGAACTGTTCGCCGACGGCGTCCATGTCGCGACGCTGACCTACGAGATCGGCGACCCGAACCTGGAGGCCGAAGTCGGCAACGGTCTAGACCTGTCCCTGCGCAAGAACGACGGCCGCCTCCAGGGCGAGTTGACGCTCTTCCGGCAGGACTTCCAGGACTTCATTTACCAGGCCTTCACCGGCACCCAGATCGAGAACGTCGCGGTCATCCGCTACAGCCAGGCCGACGCAATGATGTCCGGCGCCGAGTTCAGGGCCCGGATCGAGATCTCGGAGTGGGACGAGAACCACGTCCACCTGGAGATCCTCGGCGATACGGTCGACGCCGAACTCGACGCCGGCGGCAACCTGCCGCGGATTCCACCCATGAGTCTCGGCGCCGGGATGCACTACCACGGCCACGCCTGGCGCGGCGCCGTCGAATGGCGCTGGGTCGACGACCAGCACGATGTCGCGGAGCAGGAGTCCGAGACCGAGGGCTACACGATGCTTAACGCCCACGTCGGACGGCGGTTCGTGATGAAGAACCAGATCCTCGACGTGCTGCTGCGTGGCCGCAACCTGACGGACGAGGAGGCGCGCGTGCATACGTCGTTCCTGAAGACCTTCGCACCCCTGCCCGGGAGGGACATCACGCTGTCGGCGCGATTCTGGTTCTGAGGTATCGCAACGAGCCCTCTAGTATGTTGGCCCCATGCCGGCGACGAGGGAACTCCGCAGAGCCACCACGGCCGCCCGCAAGGGCAACCTCAAGCGTCTGGAACGCATCATCACCCGGTCGCCGGACGTCCTCGCCGCGAAAGATGCCGGCGGCCGCACCCTCCTCGACCTGGCATGCCGGGCCGCGACCTGCGACATCGCGATTCCCCTTGAGCCGGGAACACCGGAGCAACATGCTGCGATCGACTTGATCCTCGCTGCTGGAGCCGATCCGGCCACAGCCGACAATGACGGCTGGACGCCCCTTCACTCGGCAGGCATGGCGGGGCACGCCGATCTCGTGCGGCGTCTCGTTGCCGCCGGCGCGCCAGTGGACGCGAACGCGTACGGCAAGGCCGGCGGATCGGCACTGTCGTACTCGCTCTTCTACGCCAAACCGTACATGGGCGAGGTGCTGATCCCGGTGTACCCCGACAACCTGCGCGCGGCCGCCTCTCTCGGGCACGACCTCAGCCGGTTCCTGGGGCCCGGTGGCGAACTGACGCCGGCCGCGCACGACGGACTCGACTTCTACGCTCCCGCGTTCTTCCCGTCCTGGGAGCGAACGCTCTCCCGCCAGGAAGTGCTGGACGAAGCGCTCTCCTGGGCGGCTCGCAACAACCAAGGCGGTTCCATCGAGGCCCTCGTCAAGCTGGGCGCCGACGTGAACGCCAACCCGTTCCGGGGCACGCCCCTGCTCTGGGCCTGCTACAGCGACAAGGTCGAGGCCGCGGCCTGTCTGCTTGACCTCGGCGCCGACCCCGACCTACGGCACGACTTCGGAGGCGAAGGCCATGGAGTCCAGGCCGTCGCCATGCACCTCGCGGCCCAGCACAGCGCGCTCAAGTGTCTCGACTTGCTGCTCGACCGCGGTGCCGACCCATCGATCGTCGATGTCGCCTACGACGCTACGCCCCTGGAGTGGGCGGAGGAGTGCGGAGCGGCCGATGCGGCCGAACTGCTACGCCGGCGGACCTAGGGTGTCCTCCCGGCTCAACCAAGCTCGCCGGTGGCGTACTTGTGGAGGATGCTGGAGATCAGAGTCTGGTACGGAACTCCCTCGCGAGCCGCCAACCTCTTGATCTCGACCAGGTCGTGGCTCGGCAGGCGGATGTTGATCCTTTTGTCCTTCCGGAGCGTCTCGCGGGCCGCAGACACCAGCCTGTCGGCTTCCCTGGACGAGCCCGAAGCTAGTCGGAGGCGTCCTTCCTCGTAGGCTCTCAGGATCTCCCGCTCTTCAGGGTTGAGCGTTGCTGAATCAACATTCGTCGTACGTTCGGCCATAGCTCGTCAACCCTCCCTCAGGTACTTCTTCGTCGCTCTCCGGCTCGGGATGATCGTCTTGAGGAAGAAGTCGCCTGTTTCCGTCTCGACGTAGGGAACCAGACAGGCGTACTCACCGATCTCGATGACCGCGATCCGCTGGTGGGACCGCTCCGGGTCGGGATGATCGAAGACGTCAACCAGCGCACCCGATTCGATCAGCGTCGCCACCTCCTCGAAGCTGACCCCGCGCTCGGCGATCAGGCGTCTGTTCTTCGCAGGATCCCAGAGACAACGGGCCATATCAATCGGCGCCCATTGTCGCCGATTGTGTGCCGATCGTCAACAGAAGCTGTGGCCTGAGCCGGAAACGGTTCAGACCGATGCCCGGGGCACAATGCTGCGAGCGGCGCCTGCCGCTACGGTTATACTCCGCGGCTCGACAGCGGTCGGCACCGCAGCCACGGCCCGAATCCGCGTCCCCATCGTCTAGCCAGGTCAGGACTCCAGCCTTTCAAGCTGGCAACACGGGTTCGAATCCCGTTGGGGACACCATCGCGCCGTCCGGCGCGATGGCGACCACAACGGGATCTCGGCGATCGCGGCCGCGCCACAGGCGCGGACGCGAGCGACGAATCCCAAGCGAGACCAACACTCCTACCGGCGCGATGCCAGCCACAATGGGATCTCGGTCGGCGCTAAGCTGCGCGTTTGATCGATCCTCTAAGTGAAGGAGTTGCCGATGCGCGCCAATAGTGCCCGTGACGGCGCCTGCCTGCGGTGGCTGGCGACGTTCGTCCTCGTCTTCCTGCTCGCGGTCGCGACGGCCGGAGCCCAGGTGCCCGCCGGGGCGCCGGACGACGTGGGGTTGTCCGCGGAACGTCTCGAGCGAATCGGCGAGATGATCCAGCGCGCCATCGACGCGAAGCAGATCTCAGGCGCCGTCACCGTCGTCGCGCGGCGCGGCCGCGTCGCCCACTTCGAGGCGCGAGGCCTCATGGACATCGAGACGAACGCCCCGATGCGGAAGGACGCCATCTTCCCGATCGCCTCGATGACGAAGCCGGTAACCGCCGTCGCCATCCTGATCCTCGTCGAAGAGGGGAAGGTCCGTCTGTCGGATCCGGTGTCCCGCTTCATTCCGGAGTTCAAGAACACGAAGGTCGCGATGCCGCGCTCGGACGCCGCAGGAGAGGAAGGCGACATCTACACGGTGCCCGCGAAGCGCGAGGTCACGGTGCACGACCTGATCACCCACACGTCGGGTCTGGGCAGCCGCGGCGCGGCACGCGAGGCGACGGCGCGCATCGCCCCTCGCGATCCGACCGGCACGGTCGCGGACTGGGCGGCTGCGCTCGGAGCGGCCCCCCTCGACTTCCATCCGGGCACCCGCTGGGCGTACAGCGGGCTGGCGGGGATCGACACGCTGGGGCGCATCGTCGAGGTCGCCTCGGGTCTGACGTTCGACGAGTTCCTGCGGCTGCGGGTCTTCGAGCCCCTGGGAATGAAGGACACCGCCTTCGACGTGCCGGAGGACAAGAAGCAGCGCGTCGTGACGCTGTACATTCGCACCCCCGACGGCCTCGAACTCCGCCCGGAGCTGCCGGAATGGCTGGCCACGACGACGTTGCACGGGGGTGCCGGCGGTCTCTGGTCGACGGCCGAAGACTACCTGCAGTTCGCCCAGATGCTGGTCAACGGCGGGGAGCTGAACGGCACGCGGCTGCTGGGCTCCCGGACCGTCGAACTGA
>JAPOVF010000104.1 GCA_026708285.1 Acidobacteriota bacterium | reverse complement strand
TGACGTGAGCGCTTGAGAGGAGATGTGAGGGGATGGCGCTCACTCCGCTTCACTCGCTCCGGTTGGGCGTCGGATCCTGTGCTGTCGGTGGCCGTCGCTCGTTCAGAGGCACCTGGGAGCTGACCCCTCCGGCCCCAGGACGGGCGGGACGTCGTTGCCGAGAGGCGAGGCACCGACCTGCAACGCCCGCAGCGGTCTCATGTGATCCGCATGTAGAGAAGTTCGCCTCACCGGGGACGCTCTCTGGGTGCGCGGACCGTGGCGCGGACCTTCTGGTCCGCGTTTGCCGCATCCGCCGCAGGCGGAATCCGGTGCAGCCCGTTTCAGAACAGGGTGCCCCGGACTTGCAGGTCCAGGTGTTCGTAAGCTCGCTTGGTGGCTACGCGGCCGCGGCGGGTGCGCTGGAGGAATCCCTTCTGGACCAGGTACGGCTCGTAGAAGTCCTCGATCGTCCCCTCGTCTTCACCGACCGACGCCGCGAGTGCCTTCAGGCCCGCCGGGCCGCCCCCGTACTGTTCGATCAGCAGTTTCATGATCCTGCGGTCGATCTTGTCCAGGCCCTGCTCGTCGACCTCCTGCTGAAGGAGAGCCTCGTTTGCGGTGTCGCGGTCGATCCGTCCGTCCGCTTCGATCTGCGCGTAGTCGCGCACCCGTCGCAGCAGCCGGTTCGCGATCCTGGGCGTACCGCGGCTGCGCCGCGCGATCTCGTCGGCGCCGCCCAGATCGACTGGCACCTCGAGCAGATCGGCGGAGCGCTGGATGATCACGCTGAGGACGTCGGGACCGTAGAAGTCGAGCCGGTGGACGATGCCGAAGCGCCCCTGCAGCGGCGGTGTGATCAGGCCGGCGCGGGTCGTGGCCCCGACCAGCGTGAAGCGTGGCAGGTCGATGCGCACCGTCCTGGCCATCGGTCCGGAGCCGATCACCAGGTCGAGCTGGAAGTCCTCCAGCGCAGGGTAGAGGATCTCCTCCACGGTCGGACCGAGACGGTGGATCTCGTCGATGAAGAGGACGTCCCCGGGCTCGAGGTTGGTCAGGATCGCTGCCAGGTCGCCCGCCCGCTCCAGGACCGGACCGGAAGTGGATCGCAGCGCCGAACCCATCTCCCTGGCGATGATGTGCGCGAGGGTCGTCTTGCCCAGCCCGGGGGGGCCGAACAGCAGCACGTGATCCAGAGCTTCGCCCCGCCGGCGCGCGGCCTGCATGTAGATGTCGAGCAGCTCGACGATCTTCTCCTGGCCCAGATACTCGCTCAGCCGCTGCGGCCGAAGCGACGGTTCGAGACGGCGATCCTCCGCGTCCCCGACGGCTGAGAGAACGCTCTCTTCACCGTCGGTGCCGCCGGTCCCGGCCATGGTCGGATGCTATCGCGGCCCCTGACACTGGCCGCCTGCCCGGATTCCGCCTGCGGCGGATGCGGACCAAAAGGTCCGCGCACCCAGAGAGCGACCCCGGTGTGGCGGACTTCTCTACATGCGGATCACACGAGACCGCTACGGGCGTTGCAGGTCGGTGCCTCGCCGCACGGCAACGACGTCCAGCCCGTCTCGGGGCCGGAGGGGTCAGCTCCCAGGTGCCTCTGAACGAGCGACGGCCGGCGCCCCTCCACGCAGCCGACGACCAACCGGAGCAAGTGAAGCGGAGTGAGCGCCATCCCCTCACATCTCCTCTCAAGCGCTCACGTCACCCTGGGAGCTGACCCCTCCGGACCCAGGACGGGCGGGTGCGTCCGGTGCGTTCAGAGCCGGGAGAGCTGGCGCAGGCTCTGGCGGAGGAGTTCCTGGAACTCGACGTCGCGGTGCTCGGTGAGGACGCGGGAGACCGCGCGCCGGGCTTCGTTCGGGCGGTAGCCGAGGTTGAGCAGGGCGCTGATGACCTGTTCCTGGTCGTCCTCCAGTTCGGGCTCCGTCTCGGCCGGCGGCGGTTCGGCGCCGGACTCGGCCAGCAGCAGCTTCGCCTTTTCCTTCAGTTCCAGGACCATTCGCTCGGCGGTCTTGCGGCCGATCCCCGGGATCCGGGTCAGGGCGGCGACGTTGCCGCCGGCGATGGCCGTCAGGAGGTCGGCGGTCGAACCGCCGGAGAGAACGACCTGGGCCAGTCGGGGTCCGACACCGCTGACGCCGAGGCAGTGCTCGAACAGGGTGCGCTCCGCCTCGGTCCAGAAGCCGAACAGTTCGATCGCGTCGGCGCGTACGTGGGTGTGGATGTGGAGACCGAACTCGGCGCCGCCTTCCAGCTTGTCCAGCTCGAAGTACGTCGAGAGGGGGATGCGCACGGAGTACCCGACGCCGCCCACGTCGAGAACCAGGAGTTCGGGCCCCAGGGACTGACGACGCCCGCGCAGGTAGCCGATCAAGCGGGAGTCGCGGGCCGTGCGGCGGTCAGGTCCCGGCCGCCTCGGTCTCTCCGAGACCGAAGTTCTCGATGAAGTCCTTCGTGTAGCTGACGCCGAGCTCTTCGCGCAGGCGCCCGAGCACGGATTGCAGCATGCTCAGGGTGCGTTCAGCCAGGAGTTCGTTCCGCGTCGTCTCCGGATCGAACTGCAGCGGGTCGAAGGACTGCCGTTCGGTGACCTCGAACAGCACGCCGCCGAACGGCGTGTCGACGGGGCCGCCGAACTGGCCCGCGGCGAGAGTGAAGACTTCGCGGGAGAGGTCCGGCGCGGCGCCCAGCGCTCCGATCGGCTGCCGCAGGCCGAAGTTGCCGCTCTCCTCCACCGTCGCGTCGAACTCGTTCGCCGCGTCGTCCAGGCTCAGTCCCCCGTCCAGCCGCTGCTTCGTCTCCGTGAGCGCGGCGGTCAGCAGTTCCCCCTCCTTCCGACGGCGCAGAGCGTCGCGTACGTCGACCTCGACCTCCGCGAATTCGGCGTCCCGCGGCGGCAGGGCCTCCAGTAGCGAGAGCAGAGCCCAGCCGGCCGCGATGCGGACGGGTTGCGACCACGTGTCGGATTCCAGGCCGAACGCTTCCGAGGAGAAGTTGAAGTTGCGGCCGACGCCGGGAACGGCGTCATCCTCCGCGAACGGCTCGGTGACCTCGAAGCTGATGCCCTCGGCGGCGGCCAGTTCACGGGCCTCGGTCTCGCCCTCGAACGGCTGGTCCGCCAGCCTCCCGGCGAGAGCGTCGATGCGGCTTCGGCCCTCTTCCTCGGCCTTGCTGGCCAGGAGCTGAACACGGATCAGGTTGCTGACCTCTTCCAGTGTCTGCCGCCCACCTTCCCTGCGGTCGTGAACGAGGATCAGGTGGTGTCCGGTGCGGGGTCCGAGCTGGTTCTCGATCGGACCGACCAGCTCGCCGCTGCCGGCGCCGAAAGCGGCTTCCTCGAAGGCCTGTGTCATCGCGCCGCGGCCGAAGTAACCGAGGTCGCCGCCGTTCGCCCTGTTCGCCTCGTCGTCCGAGTGTTCGGCGGCCAGCGCGGCGAAGTCCTCGCCCGCCTCGATACGCCTGCGCAGGTCGCTCAGTTCCGCGCGGGCCTGCTCTCCGCTGCGGTTCGCGGTCTCGAGCAGGAGGATGTGGCTGGCCCTCACCTGTTCCGGCACTTCGAACTGCGCCGTGTTGTCGTCGTAGTACCGCCGGACCTCTTCGTCCGTCACTTCGAGTTCGGCCCGGACCGTGTTCGTGTTGACCAGGAGGTAGCCGACCCGTCTGCGCTCCGGCAGCCGGAAGTCGTCCCTGTTCTCGTCGAAGAAGGCGGCGGCCTCCTCGGCCGAAGGTTCGGCATCCGCGCCATAGCGGCTGGCGGGAACCTGGATGTAGCGGATGGCCGCCCGCTCGGCGGCGTCGCGAGCCCGCCGTTCGACTTCGGCGTCGGAGACGTGGGCGACCTCGGTCAGCGCCGCCTGCAGCTTGCCCACCAGGAGGGACGTACGCAGCTCGGCCTCGAACTCGTCCACCGTGTAGCGGGCCCTGCGCAGGGCATCCTGGTACTGGCGGGCGCCGACGAAGTTGCCGGCGGCGTCGGTCAGGGCGGGTATCGAGAGGATCTCCTCCTGCAGCTCGTCGTCGCTGACCGTCAGTCCCAGCCGTTCGGCCTCCCGGGTGAGGAGGCGATCGTTGATCAGGGCTTCGAGCGTCTGCACGGGCAACTGCAGTTGATCGGCGAGGTCCGCCGTGTACGCGTCGCCGTAGATCTCCCGGTAGCGGTTCTCGGCGTTCCGGTAGGCGCGCTCGAACTCGCTGAAGGTGATGTCCTCCCGGCCGACCTCGGCTGCGACCTGGTTGATCTGGGTGCCGTCGAGCGCCTGAAAGTCCGTGAAGACCAGCAGCACGAACACTCCCGCGAGCCCGATCGCCAGCGGGTAGAAG
>JAPOVF010000354.1 GCA_026708285.1 Acidobacteriota bacterium | reverse complement strand
ACAACGCCGTGCTGCTGCCCCACATCGCGAGCGCTTCGATCCCGACCCGGCTGGCTATGGCCCAGCTCGCCGTGGACAACGTCCTGGCGCTTCACCGCGGCGAGGATCCGCCGACGCCGGTCGTCCGCGGTACGCGCTGATGCGCCGCGGGCAGGAGGGTCCCGCGCGCTAGAGCCGCCAAACCCGTCGCAGACTCCGTGTTTGGCCCCAGCCCCCACCTCACCAGGAGGCCGCGTCACTGAACTCGCTTCGCAGCGTTCTGCGGCGCAGCCTCCTGGCTCCGCAGGCGGAAGGAACGGGCGACCCGGAAGCCGGTGTGGTCGGCGAAATCGGCCGACTCGCGCTTCTGCAGGTCGCAGTGGAGTTCAGAGGCTTCGAGCCGGAAGGAGCCGCCGCAGAGCGTTCTGCGGTCGTCGTCCCCTTCGTCGGCGGCGACCCACTCCCACAGGCTGCCCAACATGCCGTGGAGTCCGAAGTCGTTCGCGTCGCGCCGCTCCGGGTGCTGCACGCGGCCGGCGGAGTTGCCGGCGTGCCAGCAGCGCCGCTCGATCAGATCCCGCGTGGCGCTCCAGGGAGAAGTCTCGTCCGCCAAGCTGCTGCCCAGGCAGGCGTAGAGCCACTCGACCCTCGTCGGCAACCGCATGGGCTTGCGGGAGACCTCGGCGTACCAGCGGCAGTAGGCCTCGGCCTGCCGCCAGCTCACTCCCGTGGCGAGATCCCGGTCGCCCGGTGACAGGACGGACCGCTCGTGGTCCGGGTCGGAGGCCTCGAACTGTTCGTTCGTGATCGGCCACTTGCTGAGGTAGAAGGGCTCGACGCGCAGCGGGCGCCCCTCGAGCACCAACTCCCCGCCGGGGATCAACCACAGGATCGTGCGCGGAACGTGGGCGTAGGAGCGGGGCAGCGGTCGGCGCGCGGTGCTGGCCACTGGGCGACCCGAGGTCAGGACGGTCGGCCGAACACCTTCGGCGTCGGCATCCGGGCGCGGATCGCTTCGAGTTCCTCGACCGTCACCGTGCCGATGCCGTTCTTGCGACAGTGCGACTCCACCGATCGGACGACCATGCCCCGGACGAAGGCGGGTACGCGCTTCATCCGTGCCTCGGCCTCTGGTTCCCAGGCGATGCCGGGCGAGGTGTCCTCGCCGTAGCGGGAGAGCGACGCGAGCCCGGTGCGGTCCCCCAGCGCCGCGAGCTGCTCCTGCGAGAAGGACCCGGGATCGTGGGTGCACAGCGGATCCTCCGCCATCAGGTCGCCGGTCATGCCATAGGCGCGGGCGCGGCAGCCGCCGCAGACCGATTGCAGTTCGCAGGAACCGCAGCGACCGCCGAGCTCCTTGCGGCGCCGGATGTCCTGGAACAGGTCGGAGTCGTTCCAGACCGCCGACAGCGTGGATCGTTTCAGGTTGCCGCCGAACACGGGCAGGTAGGGGCAGGGCGTGACGTCACCGTTCGGGCGAATCCCCATGTAGTGCGTGCCCGCGGGGCAACCGCCTGCGCCGCCGTCGAAGGCCTTGAGGAAGGGCGACTCCGGATCGCCGGCCAGCAGTTGACGGACGTAGTGGGGCGCGCACTTCGCGTTGACCACCATGCGGCCCCGGTAGTTGCGCTGAATCTGCTCCAGGGAGGCGAGAACGCCGTCGTAGTCCGCCGGCGAGAGATCGGACACGAACTGACCGCGTCCCGTCGGCACCAGGAAGTACAGGTTCCATACGCGGGCCTGGAGCTCGGTGTAGGCGAAGTCGGCGATCTCCTCGAGCTCGCCCCGGTTGTGCGCGCCGGCGGTCGTCTGGATGATGAAGGGAAGACCCGTGGCAGCCAGGTGCTTTGCGCCGTCGACCGTGTTCTGCCAGGCGCCGCGGACGCGGCGGAAGCCGTCGTGGACTTGCGGGTCCAGTGCGTCGAGGGACAGGGCGAGACCGCGCACGCCTTCGTTGGCCAGGATCCGCGCCAGGTTCTCCGTGATGCGGACGCCGTTGCTGCCGACGACGACCCACAGCTCGCGCTCCGCGGCGTATCGAACGATGTCGAGGATGTCGCGCCGCAGCAGCGGCTCGCCGCCGGTGAGGATGACCAGGGCCTCGGGGGCGAACTCGCAGATGTCGTCGATCACCTTCCGGCACTGGTCGGTGGAGAGTTCCGAGCGATCGGCGAAGTTTGGGGTTTCGACCAGCGGTTTGCCGCCGGCGTCGAGGTAGCAGTGCTCGCAGGCCAGGTTGCAGCGGTAGGTGAGGTTCCAGGAGATGACGTAGGGGCGGGCGAAAGCCGCCGGTACGGCACGCTGTGGCCGCTCGAGGGGTGAGAGGGTCATGGGAGGGACTCGTGCGCGATGTTCCGCCGGAAGGCTCAGGCAATGCCGAAGAAGGTGCGGGCCCGTTCCAGCACCGCCGCATCGACCTCTTCGTAGCCGTGGTCGAGTGCGAACTTCTCGATCCCGGCGACCGCGGAGGTGCGTACGATGTCGGGGATGTTCGCCATCCGCTCGCGCGCCTCGGCTGTCCACGGGATGCTCGCCGATTCGCCGTTGCCGGCCACGGCCTGGTCGCCATCGACCTTCCCGGTTCCGGCGGCCGGCACGCCGAGGTCGGTCAGCATGCCGGTGAAGGGACACTTCGAGGTCGCGGTTCCCGCTTCGGCACCGGCTTCGGGGCCGATCCGCACGCCAAGCGACCCGACGACCTGGGTCTCGTGGGGGTTCATCATCATCGCCATCTCCGAGGAGCAACCGGGGCAGGCATAGACCACGGCCACGGACCCTCCGTTCGGGCCGAGGGCGTGCTTCAGCCTCATCTGCTCGTCGCAGGGTACGCAGAGGAACTTCATCCGTGGTCTCCGTCTCCGGGTGGGAAGTCAGGTCGTCCTGGCGAGACTGCTCAGGACCCGTGCCGCGGCCTCGTCGATGGCGCGGAGAACCGGTCCCCGGGGCGGGTCCGGTTCGCCGGCGTCGGACGCCGATGCCAGCCGCGGGTCGAACGGTACCCTAGCCAGGCATGGGAATCCAAGTTCTGGCGCCCCGGCGGCGACCTCGCCAAACAGGGGCCTGACACCGTCGCACGCCCCGCAGTAGTAGCCGCTCATGTTCTCGATGAAGCCGATGACCTCGTTCGGCGTCCCTTCGAGCGCCGCGGCCGATCGGGCGACCACCCCGTGCGCCAGCGCCGAAGGAATCGTGACCAGTACGAAGCGCGCGGCCGGCCCCAGCACTTCGGCGTACTGCAGCGTGCGCTCGGCGCCGGGCGGCAGATCGACCAGCAGGAAGTCGAGACGGCCCCAGTCCACGAGGCCCAGCAACTGCTGGAACAGGTTGAACTCCCGGGTTGCCCGCCAGACATGGCTGTCGCCCTCCGCAACGCTGTCGAACTCGAGGTGCTTCGCTTCGGGCACCATGGAACCCACCGACACGACGCCCAGACCGCGACGCGTGCGCGGCAGGGCCATGCCCTGATCACCGGGCAGCAACGGCACGTTCTCGAGCCCGGCCAGCCGGGCCTGGCAAGGACCGTTCAGGTCCGCGTCGAGGATGGCGCAGCGGCGACCCGCGCGCTCGAGCGCCAGGGCGAGTTGCATGGTGAGTGTGCTCTTGCCGACGCCCCCCTTGCCCGAACCGATGGCGACGACGTGATCGATGCCGGCCATCGCGTGGGCGATGCGCTCCCGCTGCCGCAGGACCTGTCCAAGAACGTCGGAGCCGCCATCCCCCTCGACGTCGAAGTAGGTCTTCATGGCCGGCGGAGGCGTTCGAGAAGCCCGGTGCGTTTGGCAAGGGAGCGAGCCGCGGCGCGGAGGCGCCCGCCGACACCCAGTTCCGGGTAGGCGGCGCGCTGGAAGATGAGGCCATCGTTCACGATCCAGGGGCGACTGCGGCCGAATGCGTGACGATGCCTCCTCATGTAGACCAGTTCGAAACCGTTCCTTGCCAGCAGGCCGATCAGTTCCAGCGGCCGGATGCCGAACTGCCAGTACCAGTGGTTGTCGCGTTCCAGCCGCCCGTCCGCGTCGCGCTGGTGGTGTTTCTTGAACCAGGACTCGAGTCTGGCGCGGGTGTTCCAGTCGTCTTCCCAGACATAGACATTCCGGTAGTACCAGTCCAGACCGCGGTCGACGAAGCGGATGGTCCGCGGAGTCTTCAACCAGTTCTGATTGAAGATGATCAGAGCGTCCGTGTGGGGAAGCCAGTTGAGCAGGAACTCGTCCCAGTCCGGTTTGACCTGGTGCAGCAGGATGTCGTACATGATGAGGGCGTCGACCTGGCCGACGGCATCGAGCGCCTGATCCGATCCGAGCAGGGCCTGGACGAGTTCGACGTTCGGAACCTCCTTCGCGCGCTCCAGGGTCAGAGGCGTCAGGTGACCGTCGACGATGACCGCCCTCTCCAACTCGTTGCCGCACAGTTCGGCTGCGTGAAATGTGTAGGCCCCGTCCACGCCCCAGCACGCTCCAAGGTCGGCGAAGGACCGGAACTCGGTCAGTTCGTGGGCCGTCTCGAGCAGCTCGAGCTTCTCCGCCTTGGGCTGGACCTCGGACCGCGCTCCGATCGCCGTTTCTCCAGCGCGGGGATGGACGGACATCGCCGGCAGCGTAGCAGTCAGGACCGCGCCGCGTCGCTTTCGTATCGGAGGGTTGTTCCCGCCGCCTGAAAGCCGACCTGTTCGAGGCGTTCCGCCGGCGGTTCACGGGGGTGCACGCGGGGCAGATAGAGCGGTCGTCCGGAGTCTCCGGCGGCAAAGGCGAGGAGCGGCCCGAGGAGTGCCGGAACGGGTTTCAGGCCGCCGATCGCGAGGATCTCGCAGGGTGCCGGGCCGGAACGGAGACCGGCCGGGATGGACGGCCGCGCAGTGAAGGGAAGGGGGTCGCCGGAGTCGCGGGGGTCCCGGTAGAGGAGATAGGCCTCGAACCCGCGGTCCGTCGCGATGCCGACGCCCCGGGCGCTCTGGCGCAGGTTCCGGATCGTCCGCGGTGAGCGCTGCCAGCAGCGATTGAGCTCCGAGGCGTCGGCGAGTTCCGCGCTGGCGAGGATCTCCGTGGGCGAGACGCTTCCGACCAGGTCGAGCACGGGCGCGGCGGCCGCGCTCTCACCTGAGTGGAGGTAGTCGGTCAGAGGCTCCGCCCTGGCGAAGCCGCAAGCGCCGAGGAAGCCCCGCGCGGCCATGGCCTCCGCCGGAACCTCGACCAGCATGCGGGTCGGCTCGAGGATCGCCATCTTCTGGCTGAGCGACGTCATCATGTGGCGGGCATGGCCCTGCCGGCGGTGGTCCGGGTGGACGGCTGCGTGAAGCACCAGGTTGGCCGTTGGCTCCCTCTTCGCCGCGATCAGGACGCCGATCGGATCGGATCCGGCAAAGGCGACCATGCAACTGCTGGTCCAGAGGTCCATCTCCCGGGAGAGCCGCTTCATGTGATCGATCGTGAGTTGCCACGGGACCGCGCCGGGCCCCACGTTGCAGCGCTCGTACGCCTCGACGATCAGAGGCACGTCGTCCGAGCGGCAGAAACGGTAGGCGGACACTGCTACTGCGGTTACGGGTTGGCCGCCGTCTCCAGGCCCGCCGGCGCCGGTGCTTCCGCAGGTTCCTGGGCGGGCGTGCGCAGCAGGAAGAGGACCAGCATGGCGGAGAGGTACATGCAGACGAACACGGCGAAGGCGAGGTCGTAGGTCCCCGATCGGTCGAAGACGTACCCGGCGAAGGGTACGCCGAGGATCTGGATCGGGAGCAGGATCGGGCTCATCAGACCCATCACGCGGCCAAAGGAACGGCGGCCGAAGCAGGCGCCGATCAGGGTGCCCCAGAGCGGCATCATGCCGCCCATGCCGAGTCCGAACACGGCGGCGGCCGACAGAAGCGCCGTGTAGCTCTCAGCCTGGAGAAGACCCGTCGAACCTGACGCCTGAAGACCGATCGCCAGCCAGAGGGCGCCGCGCCCGCTGAGACGGTCACCGATCCAGCCGAAGACGACCTTGCCGAGAACGCCCATCGCCGCGATGGTCGACAGACCGTAGGAGGCCGGAAGCGGCGGGAAGCCGAGGTCCCTGGCGTGCGCGATGATGTGGGTCAGGATCGCCGAGTTGGCGCAGAAGTTCATCGACACGACGAGCGCGATGACCCAGAAGTTCCGGCTCCTGAGCGGTTCGGTCCAGAGCGGGGGGCGGGGCGGCGAGGACGCGATCGGCGCCGGCGCCCACCCGGCAACAGGGGACGTCACGTCGCCGTCCGGGTGGAGGCCGATGTCCTCGGGGCGGTCGATGACCCAGCGCCGAACGGCCGGGACGACGAAGAGCAGGGTCAGCGCGCCGTAGATCACGAACGTGCCTCGCCAGCCGACCACCGCGATCAGCCGGGTGGCGACGGGCGCCATGACGACTCCGGAGAGCGAGATGCCCATCGTGGCGATCCCGAGGGCCATCGCGCGCTTGCGGACGTACCAGTTGGCGACCAGCGTCGAGGCGGTGACGCCGCCGATCAGGGCCGCCCCCAGCGACAGCAGGGTGCCGAGGACCAGGTAGAACTGAATCAGGTTCCGCACCGCGGCGGTCAGAAGGAGACCGAGCGCGAGCAGCCACGCGCCCCAGAGCATGATCCGCTTCGCGTGGCCCCGGTCGAGAGCGCTGCCGAGGAAGGGCGCGACGAGCCCGTTCGTGATCCCGAACAGGGCAAGGCCGACGCCGACTCCGGTACGGCCGCCGCCGAACTCCTCGGTCAGCGCGACGAAGAAGGCCCCGAACGAGTAGAAGCCGAAGCCGACCGATACGAAGAGTGCCAGAAAGGAGACGAGGACGATCTTCCAGCCGTGGAAGGTCGGGCTGCCCGGTTGGGTCGGCATGAGTTCAGGGCCGGACGGGACGAAGCGGGCCGATCCTCCGGTCGCGGTGACTCAACCGAGCAGGTCGTCCAGCTTGAAGACCGCCGTCGCGTTCTCGCGCAGGAACTTCGGCCAGACGTGTTCCCTTAGCGGCAGGTCGTCCATCTCCGTGAAGATGCGCTCGTAGGAGAGGCCGGGGAAGTAGCCCGCGTACATGAACTTGTCCGGTCCCCGCTTGTTCGCGAACTCGATCACGCTCCTGGGGTAGTGCTTGGGCGCCCAGGCCGAGGGAGAGTAGTAGAGGTTCGGCCACTTGAGCATCAGCTTGACGCAAAGGTCGGTCCAGGGATCACCGCCGTGGCGCATGACGACGCGGAGCTCCGGGAAGAACCAGGCGACTTCGTCCAGCAGACCCGGATACTGGCACTTGTAGGGGACGCGCGGCCCTGGCACGCCGACCAGCATGTTGATCGGGATGTCCAGCTCGATGCACTTGGCGTAGATCGGGTAGAAGCGCTTGTCGTCGATCGGCACCTGGGGATAGGCCAGGCACGGCGCGGCGGAAGCGGCCCGGATGGCAGGGTGGAGGTTGACGGTCGCTTCGAGCGCGCGGACGCCGTCCATGCCGGCGTTCGGATCGACGCCGACGGCGCCGAAGAAGCGCCCGGGGAACTCCTCGAACACCGCAAGCGCCGGTTCCGGGTTCTGGGCGCTGACGCCGATCTGGGCGATCCGGACGCCGAACGCGTCCATCATCGCGACGACGTCGGCCGCGGTCCAGGCCCTGTCCATGCGCCGTCCGGCATCCTTGAACAGGTACTGGGCCGGATGGTGTGAGAAGTCCTCCGTTCCGCGGTCGCGGCTGAGCCGGCGCACGGCCTCCATGCCCATGCCGGCGCCGCCGGCCGGGATGTCGAGAAACAGGTCGACGACGCCGATGTCCCTTGGTCTGCCCATGTTCACTCCTGGTTCGGTTCCGGGTTGGCGCCTGTGCTTCCCGCCGCGAGGACGACGACCTCGATGGCGGCCTCGCGCATCGTGACCGCGAGCGTGCGTCCGTCGGGGCTCACGCTCGGCTGGAGTGCTCCGATCGCGCCGGTCGTGACCTGTTCCGTGGCGCCGGTGGCGATAGCCACCCGCCACACCTGGAAGGGCCCGAAGCGGTCGTTGCGCGAGTAGAAGAGCGACGCGCCGTCGGCGCTCCACTCGGGCGCGCTGTAGGGCTCGCCGTTGGCGAAGGAGAGAACGGCCGTGGGGGTCCCACCCGCGGCCGGCACCGTGTAGACGGTGACGCGTCCGTCCTCGAACGAGCGTCCGTAGAAGGCCAGCCGCTCGCCGTCCGGCGAGAAGCGGGCGCCCATGGCATAGCCATCGAACCCGTCGAGCGGGACGCGGAAAGGGTCGGCGGCGGCGAGCCCCGTGGCGGGATCGACTGCGACCGTGTACACGGACCCCGGGTTTCCTTCTGACGGCGGGCCGTGGCTGCTGAAGGCGAGCGCCCGCCCGTCCGGGCGCCAGTCCGGCTCGCCGGTGTCCGCGCCCGGTCCGAACCGCGTGAGTCGTGTGGGTCGCTCGCTCCCGTCAACCGGGACGAGCCATATGTCGTCGCTCTGCTCCAGGTGTCCGTGGAAGGCGAGCCACCGGCCGTCGGGCGACCACGCGGCGCCGTAGTCCTCGTGTTCTTCCGAGAGGAGCGTCCGAACCGTGCCGGTCGGGGTGCCCTCCGCGTCGAGGTCGAGGACCCCCAGGTCGAAGTCGATGGGCATGCGGAGGCGTCGCCAGGAGAACGTGGTGAAACCGAGCGCCCCTCCGTCGGGACGCCAGGAAGGCAGGAAGGAGCTCGTCCCGCCTGCCGTCGTTACGTCGGTAGGTTCTCCTCCGGTCACCGGAACGAGGCCCACCGCGGTGCGGGTGTGGTACACGCTGAGAGCGACGCGACCGTCGGCCAGCGGCGTGACCGCGAGCACGTCGCGGCCGTCGTGCGTCAGTCTTTCGGCCGGGCCGCCGTCGAGCGGCACGCGCCAGCCGACCAGGAGCGAGTCGTCGGGCCCCGCCGCCGCGAGATAGAGCGCGTCTCCGGTGGGGGACCAGTCCACGCGGCTGTCCCATCCGAACCGGAAGTCGGTGGCGAGCGTGCGCGTCTCGCCTGTCGCGATCTCCGTCACGGCCAGGTCCGCGCGGTATCCGGCCGCGACCTGAAGGTGCGCGACCGAGCGTCCATCGGGAGATCGAACGGACGCGGCCCATCCTTCCGCGCTCTCGACGAGCACGGTCGCCTGGTCGAGGCCAGGCGCATACGCGACCCAGGCGGAGTCTTCGGCCCCCTCGGCATCGGCGGAGTCGTGTCGAAGCGCGGTCACGGTCCCGTCGGGCAGCAGTCGCGGATGGTCGACGCGCGCGTCCCCGGGATCCACGATGCGCGACTCCTGGCCGGTCGTCGGGTCCAGCGTCCAGACCCCGTGACTTTCGGGCCGGCGGTCGACGTACACGACGCGCGAACCGTCGGGCGACCAGGTCACCCGGAACCGTTCCGCCGGCGTTGTCGTCAACACGCGGCCGACGCCGGTGGCGACGTCGTAGACCGTCAGCGATCTGGCGCCCGCGGCAAAGTCGGCGAACACGACCCGGTCGCCGGCAGGCGACGGGATGCCCGGGTAGGCGTCGTAGAGGTCCGTGTGGACGTGTCGCGCGAGCACGACGTCCGGGGCTTCTTCAACGTTGCTTCCGCACGCCGTCGCCGCGATGAGCGCTACTGCAATCAGGCCGCGGGCCACGGCCCACCGGCGCCATGACCGCCGCGGAGACTGCACTCAGGCTTCCGGTTCGCCGGCCTTGCGCTTCTCGTCGAGCGCCGACATCAGGCCGACCTCGTTCAGGTAGGTGCCGGCCTTCGCGTCCTTCGCCGCCTCGACCTGCGCTTCGCTTGCGCCGGCTTCGGCGAGAGCGGAGAAGGGGCACCTGCCGGCCGCGGTTGCGGCTTGCGCTTCGGCCTTGGCGACCTCCTGGCCAGGCGACTCGTCCTTCTTGTCGAGCTCGTAGGCCGCGATCATCTGCTCCATCAGCTTGCGGCCGAGTTCGATGCCCTCTTCGACCGTCTTGATGCCGATCCGGGAGACGTGCTTCTCGCGGGCCACGAGTTCGACGCGCTCCTGGGTGCGGTCCCGCATGAAGCCGGCCGGAACCCGGAGGATGCGCTCGACGGCTTCGGCAGTCCACTCGTGGTTCGAGAGGAGCGGCACGCGGTCGCCGTCGCGGGCGATCAGCTTGCGCTCGTCCGCGGGCGCTTCGCCGCCGCTGCTCCCGTTGGCCTCGGTCGCCCTCTCGCGGGCCTCGATCGTCACCGGCTCGCCGGTCTCATCCTCGATCATCACGCGGGCGAACTCGAAGGTGACGGTGGGCAGCTTGCTCATCCGCGCCTTCTTCTCGATCCGCGCCTTGGCGCGGCGGCGGCGGTAGGCGTCCTCGATCGTCTTGAGCGCCAGGCGGGCGTCGGCGGTCCACTTCAGTTTGCGGCCGTCGTAGGTCGTCTCGACCTCGAGCCCCCCCTCCATCTCGGCGATGCGGTCGAGCATCTCCTCCGTGATCTGCTCGAAGGAGTCACCGCCGCAGACGCCGCAGCGCACCGGATCCGGCTCGGCCGAGGTGACGCCGCACTTCCTGCAGATGAACGTGGGCCGGCTGCGTGCGAGCTGCAGGGCGACCTGCTCGGCCAGAGCTTCCGTCTCGCGGGCGGTGTACTTCGGCATGTAGCGGTCCATCGCCTCGTCGAGCACGTCGCTCGAGATCACGCTGTGACCCTGTTCGACCGCCAGGCGGTAGAGGGCGGTGCGGGCGATGCCGCGCACCTGTTCCGGAACGCGCGTGAAGCGCTCCTCGGCCTCGGGGGTCCAGCGAATGCTCTCCTCGGCCTTGACGTCGAGTTCCGGGTACTCGAGACGGGTGGTGAGGAGCAGGTCGCACGGACAGGTCCGGAGCAGGTTCTCGGCGTTGCTGCCGAGGCCGGACTCGCCCTCGTCGCTGTGAACACCGACGCGGCCGATGACGAGCATCCAGGGATCGCTCTTGCGGGCGTGGTCGAGGACCTTCTGGAACGCCTTGCCGTCGAGCAGGGTCTTCGTCAGCTCGACGTCGACTTCCCTCGCCATCGTCTCGGCGACATCCAGGTGGGACTGGTAGATCTGCGCCAGGCCGGTGTCGATGATCTCCTCGTGGAGCTGGTTCTGCTCCTCGAAGCGGAAGATCTTCGCCGCGCGCTCGGTCAGCACGTTGACCACGCCCTTGAACACCGAGTAGTGGAGGTACGGGTCGTAGACCGAGATCGCCTCGACCTTCTTGCCGAAGGTCTTCGCCAGGTCGATCGCGGTCATCAGCGCGCCGAAGGACTGGGGCGAACCGTCGACGCCGACCAGGATCGTGTCGCGGCCGTCGGCCTCCGCCTGCTGGCCGTGTCCGTTGCCGTTGCCGTTCGTGGCCCCGGACTTCGCCGGGAGGTGCTTGATGACCAGCACGTCCCGATCGGCGGTGCGAGCGACCCGCTCGCACACCGAGCCGATCTGCGTGTCGCGGACGCGGCCGATGCCCATCACTCCGAGCACGGTCAGGTCGTAGCCGGACTCGCGGATGTCGCGGACGATCTCGACGTGGTGCTTGCCGTCCATCATCTTCGGCTCGAACTCGAGTCCGGCGTCAGAGCAAGTCGCCTTCATCGGCTCGAGGTAGCTCTCGGAGATGAGCTCCAGCCCCATCGTGATGAGCGAGTCGTGGATCTTCCGCTGGCGGTCGAGTTCTGTCTCTTCCAGGTACTCGTCCGGCAGGGTGTACTCCATCTGCTTGAACCGGTAGTCGTGCATGCTGGCCGCGTAGACGTGGCAGCCGACCATCGTGGAGTCGAACCTGCGGCCCAGCTCGACCGCCGAAGCGATCGCCTGGTTCGAGTAGTCCGAGTTGTCGACGGGGACGTAGATCGTCTTGTACATGGTGATGTCTCTTGTGTTGACGGAGTGTCGGGTCAGAGATTCGGTCGGTATCGAGAAAGCTCAGGTCAGACGGCGGGGGCCTCGGTGCCGGTCAGGCCGCCGGCGCTTTCCTCGGCCGTTCCCTGGCGCGCCCGCCGGCGAACCAGGAACACGATGAGCAGTTCGATCGCGAGCACGATGAGCGCCGCGCGCAGCATCGGAATGGTGGCGGTCTGCTGCACGCTGGGCTCGGTGTAGACGTAGAACCAGGATGACAGGGCCCGCTTGTTGCCGCGTTCGCGGTTGAAGCCGTCCCAGACGCTGAAGGCGATCGGGGTGTACTGCTGTTCGGCGAAGCTGACGCCGGCGCGGGACGCCCGGCGCCGCTTGAAGGTCACGGTCCACTCGCCCTGGTCGTAGGAAGTGACCGCCTCGACGATGTCGGCCTCGGTCGGCTCGATCGCCTCGCTGCCGCGGCCCCGGAAGGTGTCCGCGACACCGTAGGTCAGGTTGACGAACCACAGGTCGACGGGGTTCTGCGCATCGCCCAACAGGAAGTACGGCTTGAGCTGGGGAGTGTCCTCGGGCGCCAGGGAGGCCGGGAACTGGAGCGCGACGGCGTCCGAGAACTCGGCGCCGTCACTTGCGGCCTCGCCGGCGCCGAAGAAGTCGTCGCCCGTGCCGAAGAAGTCGTCGGCGCTGTCGTCCACCGTCTCGACGCCGAAGAAGCTGGCGTCGTCCTGGGGTTCCACTTCCTCGACGCCGAAGAAGCCGGCATCGTCCGCGGGCGCCTCCTCGACGCCGAAGAAGCCGCCGTCGTCGCCTTCGTCTCCCGTTGCCACGATGTCGTTGTCCTCGTCCCACATCGGCACTTCCAGGCTCGGGTTGTTCCTGCCCGTGTTGTCGGCGCGCAGGTCGTTCCAGCGCACGCGGAAGGCGATCTCGCCCCGGTTGTAGACGGCCTGAGCCTCGATGGACGTCGCGGAGGGATAGAAGTTCCGTCCCGGTTCCGTGATCTGGCCGATCAGCGGGAAGCGCGTCATCGGCGCGGTCTCGAAGAGGGTGTCGAGCGCTTCGGTGTCCTGGAGATCGATCGCCTCCTCGGTCCAGGCGGCGGTGATCAGGGTGCCGTAGTTCGGGTCGTCGGCTTCTCCAAGGGAGTAGACGTAGTTCACCAGGTGCTGGCGATCCTCGACTTCGAGCGAGTCCGCGTAGGAGGGCATCGGCGTGCCGTTGAGCCCGGTGGAGAAGGTGCGGTAGATGTCTTCCTTGGTGGGCCCGCCGCGGTAGGTCCAGCGCTGGGTCAGGTCGGCGGCCCGGATGTGGTCGCCCGCGTCGTCGACCAGGGTCGGAGCCGAGGGACCGTCGCCGCGTCCGACGTCGCCGTGGCAGGCGGCGCAGCCCTGCTCCTCGTAGACGACCCGTCCACGGGCGATCGACTCCGCCGTCGATTCGAGCGGCCGGGGGATGTCGATCGGCTCGCCGTAGCGGTCCGGATTCTCGAAGTCGGGCGAGAAGGACTTGATGTAGTAGATGACGTTCTGAATCTCGGTGCTGGTCAGGTTCGGCCAGCCCGGCATCGACGTGTAGGGGGCTCCGATCTCGATGATCCGGCGCAGGTCGTCGTCCGAGGGCAGCATGCCGTTCGGCGTCGTGCGGAACTTGTACTTGCCGGTCGTGAAGTCACGCGGCTTCGGCTGCACCCGCGGGGTGGCGTAACCGTAGCCGTCGCCGGCGTCGCCGTGGCACTGGCCGCAGTACTTGTCGTAGACGACCTTGCCGGCGGCGCGCTGCTCTTCCGTGCCGAGGTCGACCTGGGCGGCGGCGGGCGCGACCAGAAGCGCGGCGAAGGCGGCGGCGATGCCCTTCCTGATGCAGGCGGTCATCAGTGCTGCCCCAGGGCGCGCGGCTGGTAGCCGTTGAAGTCGTAGATGAACAGGTTGACGTCCCACATCTCCTCGGTGGTCAGGAACTTCTCCCAGGCCGGCATCGCGCTGTCCCAGGGAGTGCCGCCGGCCGGGAGACCGGGTGCGCCCTTGGCGATCCGCCAGTGCACGTAGGAGGACTGCAGGATCGGCAACGTGCCGACGTCGTTGAAGTTGCTGGGTACCGGATTCAGTCCATGGGCGAACATGCCGTCGCCGCCCATGCCGTCGCCGTGGCACCAGAAGCAGTTCTCGTAGTAGATGCGGCGGCCGTTCTCGAGGTGCTGCTCGTAGGCCTCGGGATCGTCCTCGTGGTAGTGGAGGTAGGGGTTGTCGGCCGTCGCCATGTCGAGCGTCTCGTCATGGACCGTGAGTTCCGTCGGCGGCGGCGGGTGGATCTCCCGGCCGAAGCCCGGTGCTTCGAGCGGCGCGGTCAGGTCGGCGTAGACGTTGTAGGCGGCGAGCGCCGGCAAGGCGATGAGGAGTCCGGCCAGGGCGAGGCGGTACCGCGGCTCCACGATCAGGCGCACGATCGGTTGAACCGTCTCCGCCAACCGCTCGCGGCTGGAGGAGGCGTAGCAGACGAGCGCGAGGCCGGTGATCCCGAGGTAGATCGTGGCGACGGACTGCGGGATCGGCACGATGAAGCCGAACTTGAAGAACGCCCACAGCCCGATCAGGCTGAACAGGAGCCAGGTCAACGTATTCGCCCGCCGCCAGACGAGCACGCCGGCGACGGCGACGAGGGGAAGGACGACGACCAGGTTGAGTCCGTACATGAATCAGTTCCGGGAGAGTGCGGGGGCAGGTTGTCCGCTGCCGCGGGTGCGGCTACTCGTTAGAACAGCGGTTGGCTGGCGGGTGTTCCTCATTGCTTCAGGAAGTTCCGAAGACCGGCGCTAGTAACCAAGCTCCGTTTCAAGGGTGACGGTCGGCGTACTGCCGAGACTCTGCAGCCAGGCGACGACGGCCCTGATCTCGTCGTCCGAGAGACTGATCGGCGGCTCGTTCATCGGCTGCATGCCGTCCTCGTAACCGGGAACGACATATGCCGAAGGCTCGTACAAGGACTGGGCCAGATACTCGATGTCCGACAGTCCTTCGATTGTCGTCGCGGCACGCTCCCCGATGCCTCCGAGATCCGGATACCGGCTCGGCCCGCTGGAACCGATGTTGTGGCAGGCGGCCAGGCACTGCCCCTTGCCTTCGGCCAGCTCCCTGCCGATCTCCACCAGGTCCTCGGTCGTCATGTCATCGCTGATCAGGACGGGAGGCGGCGGGTGCTCCTCCTTCTGGGGCACGATCTGACCGAGATACATGTAGAAGGCCGTGGTGCCGAGCACCAGCAGGACCATCTTGACCGGCATCGGGACGGACAGCTTCATGCCGCGTGTCCCTCCCCGAGCCGGTCGGCCTCGACGGCCGACTTGGGTTCCCATGCCTTCTTGCCGCTCAGACTGCTGAGCCAGAAGACGACGCCGATCAAGCCGAAGAAGATGAGCACGGTGACCGAGACGATCTGGGTGGCGAAGCCGAGCGTCGGCGTGTAGGCGTCGGGGGAGGTGTCGAGCACCACGCCGTAGACGTGCCACTCCTGCCGCAGTCCGGAGCGGACGTAGCCCATCAACCCCATCAGCCAGGTGAAGCTGAGCGCGATGAAGATCAGGGCGTACTGCGAGACCGCGGGCATCCTGCCCCACTGCGTTTCACCCGTCTGGCGGGCGTTCCGATACAGGGGCAGGTCGATCACGGTGATCGCGACCATCGCTGCCAGCACCGAGTAAACCTGCGGTATCGCGAACCGGATCCGGGTCGCCGCGTCGACGCTCTGGTGGTAGCCGAAGACACCGAAGAAGATGACCAGGGCCGCGGCGGCCGCGAAGATGATCACTTGTGTGCGGGCGAGAAGCTGCCTCTGCGGGTGGATCGATGTCTTGCCGGTCCGCCGGTAGAGCAGGAAGCTCATGTAGGTGGACAGGATCAGGATGTTGACCGCCGTGTTCTTGGCCGACATCTGCCCGAGGTAGGAGAGTTGCGGATGGCTGCTGCCGCCCATCGCGGCGATCTCGGACACGGACGCGATCGCGTAGCGGGGGGTCGCCCAGACCGCGAAGCAGAGCGCGATCGCGATGAGCAGCCACTTGATGAACCGATGGAAGTGGGCGGTGCCTTCGATCCGGCCCATGCCGAGCCACAGGTAGTAGTTCGCCCCCAGGAACAGGTTGCCGATCAGCGCGGCCTGGAGCACGAACAGCCAGGAGAAGGTGCCGCCCATCATCTGGACGCCCAGGGTCTGGCTGAAGGCGTAGATCTCGGCGGCGAGGTAGTAGCCGGCGAATGGCAGCGGCAGGAAGGCGATGATGGCGACGAAGTTGCCGACGTAGCCCATCCAGTCGAAGTGGGCCCTGTCCTCGTCGTTCCTGGCCTGGAGGTAGCGGAAGGCGGCATAGGCGGCGGCGATCGAGCCGCCGAAGGCGACGTTGGCGATGATCCGGTGGATGTTGATCGGCATCCAGGTGAAGTTGAAGAACGCGTCCCGGAGACTCAGCAGGGCGCCGCTCTCCGAAACGGCCGAGACGAAGTCCGGGATCCCGTCGCCGTCGACGTCCTCCCGCTTGCCGGGCGACATCATGAAGGTGAGCCAGGCGTTGGCGATGAACATGATCGCGGTGCCGACCACGTTCAGCATGAAGCCGAGGAAGAGGTGCATCTTCGGACCGAACTTGCCCCAGCCGTAGTAGTAGCTGTAGAGGAAGAGCGCTTCCAGGAAGAACAGCAGGACGTACGGCAGGAACGTCGGCGAGAAGATGTGCATCAGGTAGTTCGTGAACTTCGGGTAGAGGATGATCAACGCGAAGGTCAGGAACGCCCCGAAGGTGGCGGTCATCGAGAACGAAACGGAGAGCAGCTTGGTGAACTCGTAGGCCAGCCGGTCGTAACGCTTTTCGCCGGTGACGTAGCCGATGAACTCGATGATGAAGGCGAAAATGGGCACGGCGAGCACGAAGGCCGCGAACAGCAGGTGGAGTTGCGCCAGCACCCAGACCGTCACCCGGCTGCCGACGAAGGGGACCGCGCGGTACTCCGCCTCCACGTACGGCCTGGCCCTCGCTTCCGCCTCGTCGGCGGCCTGCTCGTCCGCGATGCCTTGCTGGCGCGGTGTCGCCTCCGCTTCGCCGGTCGCTTCCTCGACGGCGACCTGCCGCTCCGGCTGGCGATACTCGTTGTCCACCAGGAAGCCACCCAGGCGCACAGTGACGATCACCGACACGAAGGCCAGAACGCCGATTCCGAAGAGGATCTTGTTTCTACTCACTGGCTCTTCACTCCGGCGCCGCTACTGGCGGGCGTCACGCTCCGCCTGCAACGTCCGACGTTCTTCCTGCAACTCCCGGACGTAGGCGACAACCGCCCAGCGGTCCTCGACGGTCAGCGGATAGCGGTAGCCCGCCATCAGGCCGACGCCGTTCGTGATCACGTCGTACATGCGGCCGTCGTTGTAGGCCGCGATCCGCTCGTCGTGAAGCGAGGCCGTGGGCGTGGCCGCCCGCTCGAACAGGATGCCCTGGCCGGTGCCGCGCTCGTCGTGGCAGGGCTGGCAGTAGATGGCGTAGCGATCTCTGCCCCTGGCCAGCACCGCGTCGGTCGCCGGGACGGGGGAGGAGTCCAGGAAGTAGCCCTCGTCGTCGCGGCCGAAGAGCAGGCGGTGATCGACGTTGAGCTGTCCCCGCGCCACGGTGCCCGCGACCGGCTGGCGCATCGCCATCCCGTCGTAGAAGAAACTGCTCGACTCCTGCGGGTCGTAGCGCTCCTGGTAGTCCATGTTCGGATTCGGGTGGATCGGCGGGAAGGGCGAGGACATGCCGCGGCAGCCGAGCAGGATCAGGACGGCGGCCAGAGCGGCGGTTCCGGGCAGCCGGCGCATCAGTGGGCGTCCTCGCCGTGTCCGGCGCTGTCCTCGCCGCCGTGATCCTCGGCCGGCGGCGGCGCCGGAGTGATCTCCCGGTTCGGATGCCGGAGCTTCGCCAGATAGGTGGTGCGCGGCTTCGTGTGCAGGTCGTCGAGCAGGTTGTAGTTGCGGGGGCTGGCCTTGGCCTGGGAAACGCCGCTGGCGGCATCCGTGGTATCGCCGAAGCGAATCGCCTCGGCAGGACACGCCTGCTGACAGGCCGTGACCACATCGCCGTCGGCGAGGGGCCGCCCGTCCTGCTTCGCGTCGACCTTGGCGCGGCTGATCCGCTGCACGCAGTAGGTGCACTTCTCCATGACGCCCCGCGAGCGGATCGTCACGTCCGGGTTCTTGCCCAGCTTCATCACCTCGGGTGTGTCCTTGGTGAAGTTGAAGTAGTTGAAGCGCCGGACCTTGTAGGGGCAGTTGTTCGAGCAGTAGCGGGTGCCGATGCAGCGGTTGTAGACCATTGCGTTGAGGCCTTCGCTGTCGTGCACCGTGGCGGCGACCGGGCAGACCTGTTCGCAGGGTGCGTTCTCGCACTGCATGCAGGGCACCGGCTGGAAGCTCGTCTGCGGCTCGGCAGGGAGGTCGCGGACGAGCTCCCGGAGCATGCCGGCGGATTCTCCCTCGTCGGAGAAGTAGCGGTCGATGCGCAACCAGTGCATCTCCCGGCCCTCGATCACCTGCTCCTTGCCGACGATCGGCACGTTGTTCTCGCTCTGGCAGGCGACGACGCAGGCGTTGCAGCCGACGCAGGCGTTCAGGTCGATCGTCATGCCCCACTGGGGCGAATCCTCGTAGGTCCACTCCTCCCACATCGAGTTCTCGTGCGGCTTCTCGCTGTGGGCATTGGCGAAGTCGGGGTGCTCGTCGAAGTAATCGAGGTCCGCTTCCTTGACCAGCGGCCGGCCTTCCATCGAGTGGTGGTCCTGGGTCTGTGCCAGGGCGTAGCTGCCGCCGCTGGCCCGCAGCGAGCAGCGGCCGAAGTGGAGCGTGTTCGAGGTCCGCAGCAGATACGCGTTCGCGCCCGGAGTGTGGTCTTCGTCGTTGGCGGTGCTGGCGATCCGGCCGCCGAAGTCGCGGCCGTAACCGAGATCGATCGTCACCGTGTGGTCGGCCTGCCCGGGCACTTGCCACACCGGCAGTTCGAGCTCCCGCTCGCCGCAGGTGACGGTGACCAGGTCCTCGTTCTCCAGCCCGAGCGCGTCGGCGGTGGCCGGGCTGACGAGCGCCGCGTTGTCCCAGGTCAGCTTGGTGATCGGATCGGGGAGTTCCTGGAGCCACCCGTTGTTCGCGAAGCGCCCGTCGTAGAGAGCCGGCGAGCTACGGAAGACGACCTCCAGCTCCTCGCCGGCAGCGCCCGGGCCGGCCGCGTCGCCGGCGGCCTGAACGGCTGCGGCGCAGTCCTCCGGCGCGACCGTGGCCAGCTCCGCGGCGGGTAGGGCGCTGCCCTCCTGCACACCATCGTGAAGCACCCGGCGCCAGGCGACTTCGAACTCGGAGAGCGCGACGGGAAACGGCAGCGACATGGGATCGACGGGTGGGGCTTCGGCCTCCTCGCTGCCGTCCCCCGGCTCGCTCTCGGCGGCTTCCTCCGCCGGCACCGGCGCGTCCGCCTCGGCGCCGTCGTCGAGGGGAAGCCCGAGCAGCTCGGACCAGGTCTCGCGGACCAGGTCACGACCGTCCCGTGGCTCGCCCAGGGCGGCCAGAGCGAGAACCTCGAGGGCGCTCCTGGCTCCCCAGAGCGGCTCGATCAGGGGTTGCACCACGCTGGCCGTGCCGTCCGTGGTGCGCGCGTCTCCCCAGCTCTCCAGGTAGTGGGCCAGAGGGATGTGCCAGCGCGCGAACCGGCTGGTTTCGTCGCGATAGGTGCCGACATGGATGACCGCGCCGCTGCTTCCGGTGTGCTCGAGGGCGGCGGCGAAACCGAGGTCGGCGGGCGCGCTGTAGGCCGGGTTCGCTCCCAGAACCAGCAGCCGGTCGACGGCGCCTTCGTTCATCGCCGCGACCAGCGCGGCCAGGTCGGCGGCGCTCGAAGTGCCGGTGTCCGGCGTCTTGTGGTAGGTCACAGTCGCGCCGGCGTTGCCCAGTGCCGAGTTCAGTGCGTAGACCGCCGCGTGCACCTCCGCCGGCTGGCGATCGCCCGCGACGATCAGGCCCGCGCCGCGGTGATCGAGCAGGTCCCTGGCGACCGCCTCGACCCAATCGTCGTCGATGTCCGCGGCCGTGGCGCCGCCCACGAGCGGCAGTTCCATGCCCTGCGCCGCGAGGGCGTGTCCCAGTCGGGCGACGAAGGCCGCGACGCGACCGCTCTGCACCCGCAGCCGGTGGTCCGCGTTGGCCGCCGTGAGCGAGTGGACGCCGTCGACGGCGTAGTGCCGGAGCATCTTCCGCGAGCCGTTGTCGCCCGCCCGCCGGGCCCTGGAGTAGCCCCGCAGGTTGCGCACGCTGTCGCCCTCGGTACTCAGCAGGTCGGAATCCAGGGAGAGCAGGACCCGTGCCCGTTCCAGGTGGAAGAGGGCGTGGTAGTGCTCGCCGGCCTCCGACTCGACACCGCGGTCGGCGTTCTCGTCGCTGACCGGTTGCCAGGTGACCCAGCGCGCCTGGGGATAGCGCTCGAGAAGCGCCGACTTGAGGCGCGACATGGTGGGCGACGAAGACGGTTCGGCCAGAACAGCCAATCCGGCACCGTCCGCGGCGGGGGCGAGGTCGCCCTCGGTCCAGGCGGCAACGAACTCCTGCCAGGAGGACGCCTGGTCACCGAATCGCACCGTCTTCGAGCGGTCCGGGTCGTAGAGGTCGAGGATCGAGGACTGCGCCCAGACGCTCGAGGCGCCGCCCGAAGACGGGTGGAGTTCGTTGCCCTCGACCTTCGTCGGACGGCCATCGTGGCTTTCTGCGACGAGCCCGAGGGCGCGGTTGCCGAACGGCATCGTGGTGGCGTAGGCCAGCGGTATGCCGGGAACCATGCCTTCCGGCGCGTCGACGTAGGGAACGATGTGTTCCACCGGACGGCGGATGACTTCGCAGCCGGTCAGGCCGGCCAGGGAGGCGGTTGAGCCCAGCATTGCCAGCACGGTGCGCCGGCTCATTCCGTCTTCGAGCAACTCCGCCGGCGCCTCGGAGGCATCCGGTGGGAACTCGCGGTGGAGGAACTCGGTCGCCCGGGAATCGCCCCGGACCTGTTCGAGGCTCCGCCAGTAGGTCCTGGGCGGCCGGTGGCCGTTGCCCGCGCTCATCGGTGGCACCCCGTGCAGTCCTCGGGCGGTGCAAGACCACGTTCCGCGATCGCCTGCTGGGCGAAGGCAGCGTGATCGCCGGTCGGTATCCACTCCATGTCGGTGACGGCGTCGAGTGGCCGGAGATTGGGCCCCGGGTCGCGATGACAGTCGAGGCACCAGCTCATGCTCAGCGGTTCGGCCTGATACACGACCTCCATCTCATGGACCGGGCCGTGACAGGTCCGGCAGCCGACGCCGGCGCCGACGTGGACGCTGTGATCGAAGAAGGCGTAGTCCGGCAGGTTGTGGATCCGCACCCAACGCATCGGTCGGCCCTGCTCCGCGCTCTTGCGGATCGGTTCGAGGAGTGCGCTCTCGCGCGTCGCGACATGGTGGCAGTTCATGCACACCTGGGTCGGTGGGATGTTCGACACCGCCGACTCTTCGACCGAGGCGTGGCAGTAGCGGCAGTCGAGGCCGAGTTCGCCGACATGGAGGGCGTGACTGTAGGGGACCGGCTGCGCCGGCCGGTAGCCGACGTCGGTGTACTCGGGGGAACCGTAGTACCAGACGGCGCCAACCGCCGCGGCTCCGGCGACAGGCAGCGCGGCCGCCAGGTACAGCGGGACCTTGAGGGTCCACTTGGGGAAGATCTGTGCCAAAACTCCTGCGCCCCGAAGCAGGGTACGAAGCCCCGCTCGCCTCCGAGATCGCGCGGAGTGTACAGCGTGCCATCGAGGCGGTCAAAGGACCTACCCCGGATAATCTCAAGGTGTGTTGGAGGAGGATGCAGAGAGGCCGGAAGGAGAGGGGATTCGACCCCGCCGCCGGCTCCTGAATCCGTGGTTTCTGGCCGCCCTCGCCGGTGTCGTGCTGATTCCCGCGTTGCGGCCCCTGCTCCGGTTCGAGCCGGATCCGCCGCCGGTCGCAGGCCAGTTGCCCGAGTGGCGGTTGGTGGACCAGAACAACGAGGCCTTCGGCAGCGGCGACCTCGCGGGCGACGTCTACGTCGCCTCCTTCCTGTTCACCCGCTGCCCGGCCGTCTGTCCGCGGTTGACCGGGTCGCTGCGCGAGTTGGAACTGAGGTACCGGCAGGAGGGCGTCCGTGGTGTCAGGCTTGTGAGCTTCTCGGTCGATCCCGCGTACGACACTCCCGAGCGACTAAGGGACTACGCCCAAAATCACGGTCTCGACGACGAGCGGTGGAGTTTCGTGACCGGGGATGAGCAGCAGGTGCGGTCGCTGGTCGAGGGCGGATTCGGACAACCGATGGGTGAGGCACTGATCCTGTGGGACGGCGCGGTCGATGTTGCGCATACGACGCGCCTGATCCTCGTCGATCAGGGCGGCCGTATCCGCGGCGACTATGGTTCGGACCGGATCGGCCTGGACGAGGTCTTCCACCGTGCCCGGCAGGTGCTGTCGGAGTAGGCGACCCGCTACGTCGCGGTCAGGCTTCGGTTCCGGGTTCCATCTCTTCGATCCACTGGCGGATCAGCGCGACCGCCTCGGTATCGACGAGGCCGCGGCCGAGCTCCGGCATCATCACGCCGGGATGGACCGACTCGAGCCGGTAGACGAGGATCGACTCGTCCGGACGGCCGGGCACCACGCCGTAGAGCCGGTCGCCGGTGCCCTGACCGGCTGCGACCGGATGCTTGTAAACGCCGAGCCGGGTCCGGTCGTCGTGGGCCGCGCGCAGGTCGAGTCCTGAAATGCGCCCGCTCCCCGTGAGGTTGTGGCAGTGGGCGCAGTTGATGTCGAGCCAGGTGCGGGCGCGCTCGCCGAGGCTGCCGGTCGTGGCGTCGTTCCAGACCGGCGCCCGCGGTGCTTCGGCTGGCGGCGGGGCGTCCTCGAGCAGGCCGAGGCGCCGCCAGCGGGCTAGCTGATTCTCGGCGCGGCCGGGCTCGCCGCCGTCGGCGTAGACGGACTTGCGGTTCAACTGAGCGGCGTGGGGACCGATGGGCAGCAGCCGTTCGCCGTCGGTGCGGTGACAGGTCTTGCACTGGTTCGTGTTCGGCACCCGGTAGGTGTGCTCGACCGTCCGGCCGCTGCCGTCGACCCACGAGACGTCGAGAGGACCGCCGACGATCACCAGTTCCGCTTCGGTCTGCTCCTCGTTCCAGATGTAGGGCAGTCCGACCCAGCCGTCCTCTTCGTGGATGAGAAGCCTCGTTTCGAGCAGCCGCAGTTCCGGGTCCGGGGACCGGAAGTCGTCCGGGTAGGCGAAGGTCTTCGCGATCACCGTGCCGACCGGGAACGCGAACGGCTCCGGATCACGGTACGTAGCGGGCTGAAGGGTGCCGTCCGGCGCGGTGGGGAACCGGATGAAGCGGAGCTTCAGCGCGTAGTCGGAGAAGAGCGGGGTGTTCAGGTCGTAGGGCTCGACGCCGGCGGCTGGGACGTGGTCAGCCGGCTCGCCGACGAACAGCTCCCAGGCCGAGAGCGTCTCCGGGTAGCGGGCGAACGGTCCGTCGCCTGAACCGCCGTCGCCTGTCGCGCAGCCCGTCAGGGCGAGCGCGGCGATCGCGAGTCGGCCGCCAGAGCGGAGCCGGCCTGACGGCCGGCGCGTTGTCTTCCGCGGGCCAGAAGACCCGCGGTTACACAGCGCCACCGGTCGCCGCCCCCAGGTCGACCGGCTGCGGCACCGCCGGCAGCGCGCCCTGGTGGGCCGCCAGATCGGTGCTGACGTCCGGCTGGCCGCCCGCGAACACGGCCCCGAGGTCGAGGTTGACGAAGTCCGCGTCCCCGTTGTCTTCGATGTAGAGGCGTAGTTCATCCGGCACCGCGCCATCGACGAGCCGGCCCGGATTGACCACGCCGTCCCAGACGATGTCCGGGAAGGTGCCGCCGGCCAGTTCGACGAACGCGTCCGCGAAGGCTCCGTTCGGGCCGTCGCCGCCGCCGACGAACTCGTTGTCGTGGATGTAGATGCCTTCGGTGTACGGGTCGTAGCCGGGATCGTTGTAGGCGCGCCCGGTCGAGAGGTACGAGATCACCGCCAGGTTCGAGTTCTGGTTGTTCCGGATCCGGTTTCCGAAGAGTTCGACGTTGTCGCTGGCCATGACGATGACCCCCGAACCGGCGGGAATCGTGGAGACGATCGCTCCCTCCTTGCCGAAGTTGGGCAGATTGTTGTCCTCGATCTCGTTGTCGTACACGCGCGCGTCCCGGCCGTCCTTGACCGGAAGCTCCGGCAGGGAGAAGACGAGCAGGCCGCCGGTGTTGCCGTGGGCCCGGTTCTCGTAGACGTCGGCGCCGGTCGTGTTCTCGATCTCGATCCCGGCGACGTTCTCCCACACCTCGTTCCGCCGCACGACCACGTTGGCGGACTGACCGACGTAGATGCCCGCGTCCGAGGCGCCGCGTACCCGGCTGTCCTCGATCAGGACGTTCGTCACCTGGACCGGATAGAGACCGTACGCGCCGTTGTTCGTGTCCGGGCCGTTGGTCCATTCGACCCGTACGCTGCGAAACGCCGCGCCGGTCGTGCCCTCGACCTTGATGCCGTCGCCGCGCGTGTTCTCGACGGCGAGACGTTCGACCGTGAAGTCATCGGCCGTGACCAGAATCCCCTCGCCGCCGGTGCCCGGCGCCTGGCTGGCGAAGTCCAGGATCGTGTCGTCCATGCCCTGGCCGCGAAGCGTCACGCCCTCGACGTCGAGGGAGAGGGTCGCGTCGAGTTCGAAGCGGCCTGTGCCGAGTTCGATGACGGCCCCAGGCTCGGCGACGAGCAGGGCCTCCTGCAGGGTCTTGTGGTCGTTGGCGCCGGGGCGGAGTGGCCCGTCCTGTTCGGCGCAGGCGACCAGGGCGAGGAAGCAGGCGGCGGTACAGAGGATGCTTTGCTTCATGACTGGGGTTCGATCTCCGGGTCGTTACCTGGGCCAGCGGGATCATGCCATGATAGCCCCGAGAGGGGGGAGACCTCATGCCGGGAAAGATCGCAATCGCCGTGGTCATTGCGGGCCTCGCTGGCGGGACTGCCAGAGCCGAAGACGAGGCCGCCGTTCCCGAGCCGCTGCCGATCGGCACGATGAGCGAGCTGATGATCAAGCTCATGTACCCGGCTTCGGACGCGATTCTGTACGTCGAGAGTCGGGCCCCGACCAACGAGGTCGAGTGGAACGAGCTGCAGGCGCAGGCGCTGCTCCTGGCCGAGTCGGCCAACCTGATCATGATGCCGAGCCGCGTGGTGGGCGACCGCGATCAGTGGATGCGGGACGCCCGGTTGATGTTCGACGCAGGAGCGGCCGCCTACGAGGCGGCTCTCGACCAGGACCTGGAAGCGCTGATCGCCCTGAACGAGCAGGTCTACATGTCGTGCGTCGTGTGCCACAAGCGAACCCGGCCCGACTACGGAAGGAACTACAAGCGCTTCGAAGATCCCCCCTCCGAGGAACCGCGGGTGCCGTAACGGACCCGCCGTCGCCCCGCTGCTACGATCGCCGACCTCAACCTCAGGGAGAACCGAAGTGACTCTGATCAAGGCTCCAGGCCGAGCGCCCCGGTGCGCGGCGCTCCTGCTCGCCCTCGTGCTGGTTCCGCTTGCCGCTGCCGGCGACGATTCGAACGCCGACGTGTGGGACCGTGTCGAGCACCATACGGTGAAGAGCGGCGAGATCGACATCCACTACGTCACCCTGGGAGAAGGCAAGCCGGTCCTGTTCCTTCACGGCTTCCCGGACCTCTGGTACTCCTGGCGACACCAGATGGCGGCCCTCGAGGGTGAGTTCCGGACGGCGGCGATGGATCTGCGCGGATACAACCGGAGCGGTCAGCCGAAACGGGTCGAGGACTACCGGATGCCGTTGATCCTGGGTGACGTCGCGGCCGTGATCGAGGATCTCGGAGCGCCCATCACCCTGGTGGGCCACGACTGGGGCGGCGCGATCGCCTGGCGCTTCGCGATGACGCACCCGGAGAAGATCGAGCGCCTCGTGATCCTCAACCTGACGCATCCCAAGGGCTACGCGAACGTGATTGCGAACGCAACCGAAGCGCAGCGGCAGAACACGCAGTATGCGCGGAACTTCGCGACGTCGAAGCCGGACGGCAGCCCGGTGCCGGAAGGCCTTCTGAACCGCTACGCCAGCGAGGGCGAGAAGGTGGCCGGCCACTATCGGGAGGCCTTCGCGCGGTCCTACTGGGACGGCATGCTGAACTACTACCGGGCGAACTACGGCCAGGTTGCCGGCGGCGGCGAGATGCCGAACCTGCGGATGCCGGTGCTCCAGTTCCACGGCCTGAAGGACACGGCGGTGGACAAGGACGGGCTGAAGAACACCTGGGACTGGATCGACCGCGACTACACCCTGGTCACGGTGCCGTCGGTGGGCCACTGGGTCCAGTTGGAGGCTGCGGATCTCGTCTCGAGCACGATGCGCGCCTGGCTGCTGGCCAGGGAGTGATGGAGGTACGTCGAACGATGCTCATCCAGCCAACCAATCGTTCCTGGCCCAGGCTCCTTGCGCCCGCCGTGGCTCTTGGCCTGATCGTCGCCTGCGCGCCGGCCGAAGTGCCGGAGTCGGCCGGCGAAGAGGTCGAGGAGCAGAGTGGACCCGCCCGCGAGTACTACGAGATCCGCCGTTACCGGCTCTCGGACGAAGACAGCCGGCAGACCGTCCTCGCCTATCTGGAGAACGCCCTGGTGCCGGCGTTGAACCGTGCAGGCATCGACCGCGTCGGCGTGTTTGGCGTCGAACCGCCCTCGGCGGACGAGGAGGCCCTCGATCCCGTGGACGCGATGTCCGTGTGGGCGATCATCGCCTTTCCCGACGTTGACGACTTCACGGGCATGAAGTCCACTCTGGAAGCCGACGCGGCCTACCTGGAGGCCGCGGCGCCGATGTACGCCACGCCGACCCGGGAACCGATCTACGAACGGGTCGAGAGCTGGTTCCTGCACGCCTTCAAGGGCATGCCGATGATGGAGCTACCGCCGCAGACAGCGGCTGGCGAAGACCGGATCTTCGAACTCCGCCTGTACGAGAGCCACAACGAGGACACGGCGCGCCGCAAGGTCCACATGTTCGACAACGGCGAAATCGACATCATGCGGGACGTCGACATGGCGCCTCTCCTGTACGGCGAACTGCTGATCGGGGCGAACGTGCCGGCCCTCGTCTACATCCTGTCGGCGCCGGACATGGAATCGCACCGCGCGCACTGGACGGCGTTCCTCGAGCATCCGGAGTGGATCCGGATGCGCGACATGGAGATGTACAAGGGCACGGTCTCGGGGATCGAGAGCGTGTTCCTGCGGCCGACCGCCTTCTCGCAGATCTGACCGCCGGCGGTCCGGACGGGTCCGGATGCGGCGTTAGTTGCCGCCTTCCTCCGCGGCGGCCTCCGCCGCACTGCCGGGCCAGCGCACCCAGTAGCCATCGGCCCACACGAGGTCCTGGTTGAAGTCGGTGCCCGGGAAGGCGCCGATCTCGTAGCTCGACTCGGGTTGGGCGGTGGCCGAGCCGTCGCGCCCACCGCTCCAGATGCCGATGACCTGCGTACCGAGCAGCTTGTCGGAGCCCGCGAAACCGAAACGGTAGGGGTTGTTCCAGCCGTCGCGTTCGGGCACGTCCTGCAGGTAGAAGAAGGTGTTGGACGGCCTCAGCAGGGCCGACAGATCGGCGTGGGAGAAGTCGGCGTGGGTGAACTCGCTCCAGGTGAACGTCGCGGTCGTGCTGGACCCGGCGGCGGCGGCGCTGACCTGGTCGGTGAGCCACTGCATCCAGGCGGTGCCGACACTCTTCATGTCGGCCTGGGTCCGCGTCTGGTTCGCGTTCTGGAGTCCGGTCATCAGGTTCGGCACCAGCAGGGCGGAGATGATGCCGATGATCGCCACGACGATCAGCAGTTCGATCAGGGTGAATCCGCGTTCGCGGGAGTGGGAGCGCGCTCCAGTCATCTTCGTGTTCCTTGGGAGAGGTCGAGGTCCGGCCGTGGCGAAGTGCCGGCGGGTCACCGGCGGCTTACAGGATCATACGGGGCAGACGCCGGGAGCGTCCAAGCGAACCGCTCCCTCGAGACGAATCAGGAACCCCGCCCAAGTAACATCGGGGAAGATGGAACCGCTCGGACGCGTCCCGGTGACGGGCGGCTGCGTGAACGAGGCATCGGTCGGGGGTTAGTGCGTGGACTTCGGATTCTACGACTTGGATCTGGCGATTTACGACGAGATGTTCGTCGCGGACGGCGAGCCGCGCGAGCACTGCCGGGCGGTCTATGAGGCGCTCCGGAACACTCCCCGGGAAGAGTTCGAGACGATCCAGGAGCGGGTGACCCGCTCCTTCTCGCAAGAGGGAATCACCTTCACCGTCTACGGCGAGGAGGAGGCCGAGGAGCGGATCATCCCGATCGACTGCGTCCCGCGCCTGCTCAGGCTCGCGGAGTGGCGCCAGCTCGAGGCCGGTCTGGTACAGCGCATCAAGGCGCTCAATCTCTTTCTCGGGGACGTCTACGGGGAGTGCCGCATCGTCAAGGATGGCGTGATCCCGGCCGACGTGATTCTCGATTGTCCGCAGTACCGGCCTGAACTGCGCGGCGTCAGGGTGCCGAACAACGTGTGGGTGGCCGTCTGCGGAACGGACATCGTTCGTACCCACGATGGCTTCATGGTGCTCGAGGACAACCTTCGGGTGCCGTCGGGCGTCTCGTACATGATCGCCAACCGCAAGGCGGTCAAGGCCGGGTTGCGTCGGCTCTACCGCACCTGCCGGGTGCAGGAGATCGAACACTACGGCAGCCAGCTGCGGCGGACCCTGGGCGAGTTGGCGCCGGACGGCCGGAAGGACCCCAGTTTGGCGCTACTCACTCCCGGTACTTACAACTCGGCGTTCTACGAACACATGTTCCTGGCGCAGGAGATCGGTGCGGAACTCGTGGAGGGGCAGGACCTGCTGGTCAATGACGGCTTCGTCTACATGCGCACCACCTCGGGCCTACGGCGGGTCGATGTGATCTATCGCCGGGTCGACGACGACTTTCTCGATCCGCTCACGTTTCGCGAGGACTCGCTGCTGGGCGTGCCGGGGCTGATCAACGCATTCAGACGGGGCCACGTGACCCTGGCCAACGCACCGGGCACCGGCGTCGCCGACGACAAGAGCGTCTACGCCTACGTGCCCGACATGGTGCGGTACTACCTGAGCGAGGAGCCGTTGCTTCTGAACGTCGAAACGCGCCTCTGCAGGCGTCCGGAAGACCTCGAGTACACGCTCGACAACCTCGAGCATCTGGTCACAAAGCGGGTCGGGGAGTCGGGCGGCTACGGCATGCTGGTCGGTCCCCACTCGACGGCGGAGGAGCGCGACGCCTTTGCGGAGAAGCTCCGAGCCGATCCGGCTGACTACATCTCGCAGCCGACGCTGCCGCTGTCGCGGTCTCCATGTCTGGTAGAAGGCCGCGCGGAGCCGCGCCATGTCGACCTGCGTCCGTTCGTGCTGACGGGTGTCGAGACCCGGATCGTCCCGGGCGCCTTTTGCCGCGTGGCGCTGCGCCGCGGCAGCCTGGTGGTGAACTCGAGCCAGGGCGGCGGCGGCAAGGATCTTTGGGTCGTGGATCTCGAGGGCTCCTAGGTCGTGCTCTCCCGCAGTGCCCAGGGCGTCTACTGGATGGGGAGGTACCTGACCCGCGCGCAGTACCTGAGCCACCTCCTGGAACTGCACGTGCAGGCGCTCGTCGACCGGCCGGTGGGAGAGATCCACTTCGGCTGGAGGCGCATCTACCGCGCGATGAAGCGGCTTCCGCCGCCGGGCGAGGAATGGCTGCCGGAAGCTGACGAATTCGCCCTCGCGGACTCCTTCACGCTGGCGGACGATCTGACCTTCGACCGGACGAATCCCGAGTCGGTCTGGAGCAGCCTGGAGCGGGGCCGGGAGAACGCGCGCCAAATGCGCCACTGCATCAGCGCCGAGATGTGGACTTGTCTCAACCGGGCATATCTCTGGATGCGGGACCTGGAAGCCGTGGACATCTGGAGGACGCCGGAGGCCTTCTACTCCCGCACCTGCAATGAGATCCACAACTTCATCGGCGTTGCCGACGCAACGATGTATCGCGGTCCGGCATGGCGCTTCATGCGCCTCGGCCGCGCCATCGAACGCATCCAGCTTGTCGTGTCGCTGATCCTCGCTCAGACGGATCTGAGCCGGCGAACGCGGATCCCCAATCTGGGTTGGCCGAGCATGCTGCGCGCGCATCGCGCGGCCGAGGCCTACAGCCGGATCCACGGAATCGAGATTCAGCCCGACCGCGTTCTCGATCTGCTGGTCGCCGACCCGTTGCTTCCTGCTTCGCTGCTCTCCTCGCTGCGGGCGGCAGCGGGGGAACTCGACGCCATCGAGACGGGTCCCGGCGTCGAGGCCGACGCGGCGGCACGGCGGCTGTCAGGCCGCGCCTGCGCCATCATCCTCTATGACTGGCCGGAGGCGGAGGAGCGGGACGACCTGATACGGCGGGTGGGCCAGTGCGCGCGTGATCTGCACGACGCGGTTCTGGGAGCCTTCGTCGACTACGCCATCGAGGACTCGCCGCTGCGTTGATGGGGCAGGATGCGCTACGAGATCGAGCACAGGACGCGCTACGTGTATCCGGAGCAGGTGCGCGGTTGCGTGCTGACCCTCTGCCTGGAACCGGTCCCCACGGATGGCCAGCGGGTGCTGGAGTTCGAGATCGAAACCCGACCCGCCGCGTCACTGAGCCCCGAGCAGGACGGTTTCGGAAACCGCCGCCACGTCCTCAACGTCCACCGGCGACACCCGGAACTGATGATCATCTCGCGCCTCGAGGTCGAGCGGAACCCCGGACCTTTGCCTGCGGCGGCCTGCGGTTGGGAAGAGATCCGGTCTCTGCGCGAGGCTCCGGAACACTGGCACCTGCTTCGACCGAGCCGGCTCGCGAGGCCGTCGCGAGCTCTCGAGGACTTCGCCGGATGCCACAATCTCCACCCGGGAGACGATCCGATGGCGAGTCTGGTTGGACTATCGGATAGGCTCCACCGCAGTTTCGCCTACCAACCGGGCAGCACGTCGGCCGATTCTCCGATCGAGCACGTCCTGGAGTCCGGTCGGGGCGTCTGCCAAGACTACGCGCACGTCATGATTGCCATCGCCCGCTCCTGGGGAGTGCCATCCCGCTACGTATCCGGGTACCTGCACACGACCGGCGTCCCCGGCGAGCAGACGGTGGCGTCCGGTAGTCATGCCTGGGTGGAGTGCCGGTTGCCCGGGGCCGGCTGGGTCGGGTTCGACCCCACGAATGCGACCTTCAGTGATGAGCGCCACATTCGTGTGGCGGCGGGACGGGACTACGCCGACGTCTCGCCGATCAGCGGCGTGTTCCAGGGTACCGGGGATGCCAAGATCGAGGTGGATGTGATAGTGAAAGCAGTCGATCCTCGGGAGTTAGAGGAAAAAGTGAGCGGAAGGAACAGGAGGCAGAGAGGATGAACGTCCAGGCTGAGCATCACGACGGAGTTCTCTTGGCGAAGGTCGAAGGCCGCGTCGACAGCTCGAATTCCCAGGACTTCGAGCGCCAGTTGCAGGCTGCCATCGGCGATGACGTCGGGGCCGTGGTGATGGACCTCGCTCAGCTCGCATACATCAGCAGTGCCGGCTTGAGGGTTGTCCTCCTGGTGGCCAAGACCCTGGGCCAGCGCAACGTGAGCATCTCCCTGTGCTCGCTCTCCGATCCTGTTCAGTCGGTCTTCGAGATCAGCGGCTTCAACCGCATCATCCAGATCTACGACAACCAGGCTGACGCCCTGGCCGCTGCCGGAAAGTAGGTCGCCCCGGCGTCGCTTGATGTCCGACAGAGCGAGTGCCCGAGCCGCGCGCAGGGCCAATCCCGACTACCGGATCCTGGTCGTGGACGACGAGCCGGACCTCGAACGGCTTGTCCGGCAGCGCATGCGCCGTCACATCCGCTCGGGTCGCTACGGCTTCGAGTTCGCCGGCAACGGCATCGAGGCGCTCGAGAAGCTCGCCCAGAACAGGGACATCGACATCGTCCTCTCCGACATCAACATGCCGAAGATGGACGGTCTGACCCTGTTGCAGCAGATCCCCGAGGTGAACGCGGACATCCGCTCCGTCATCGTCTCGGCGTACGGCGACATGGAGAACATCCGCACGGCGATGAACCGCGGTGCCTTCGACTTCGTCACGAAGCCGATCGACTTCGCGGATCTCCAGGTCACGATCGATCGCACGCTGAAGCACCTGGACGAGTGGCGCGCCGCGCTGGCGTCGAGAGACAAGCTGGTGGCGCTCCAGAACGAGCTGGACGTGGCGACCAAGATCCAGCAGTCGATCCTGCCGGACAAGTTCCCCCACGCCGAGGGCTGCGAGGTGTTCGGTTGCATGGAGGCCGCGCGCAACGTCGGCGGCGACTTCTTCGACGTGATCCGGCTCGAAGAGGGCCGCCTCGGGCTCGCCGTCGCCGATGTCTCGGACAAGGGCGTCCCCGCGGCGCTGTTCATGATGTCGAGCCGTACCCTGCTCAAGGGCTCGGCCGTCGGAGTCGGCGATCCGGGCGCGGTCCTGTCGGAAGTGAACGATCTGCTGAACGAGGCGAACGACGCTTCGATGTTCGTGACGGTCTTCTACGGCGTGTACGACCCCGCGACGAAGGTGCTGACGTTCTCCAACGGCGGCCACAACCCTCCGCTGGTGGTTCACGCCGACGGCAGTTCCGAGGAACTCGCACTGACTGGCGGCATCGCCCTGGGCGCGATCCCGGAGTTCGAGTTCGGCCAGGCCAGCGTTCAACTCAGGCCCGGGGACCTGGTCGTGTTCTTCACCGATGGCGTGACGGAGGCGATCAACATCGAGGATGAGGAGTTCGGCCTGGAGGCGGTCCAGGCGCTGTTCGCGGACGGCGAGCCCCGGAGTGCCCGGGAGGCCGCCGAGATGATCCTGCAGGCGGTGCGCGACTTCGCCGGTGAGGCGCCGCAGTTCGACGACCTGACCTGCATGACCCTGCGTGTTGCTGACGAGTGAGCGCCACCCGCACACTGCGTGTCCCCAACCGGATCGAGGAGCTTCCGGGCGTCTCGGAAGCCGTGGAGGCGCTCGGTCAGGAGGAGGACTGGGCGCCGGATGTCTCCTACGCCGTCGTTCTGGCGCTCGAGGAAGTGGCGACGAACGTGGTTCGCCACGGCGGCGGCGAGGAAGGGACCAGCGAGATCGAAGTCGAGGTCATCTCGACGGACGAGGAGGTCCGGGTCGAGGTGCGCGACAGCGGCAAGCCGTTCGATCCCTTCCACGACGCGCCCGAGCCGGATATCGATGCCGCGCTCGAGGATCGACAGATCGGTGGCCTGGGCGTTCACTTCGTCAAGGTGCTGATGGACGAGGCGTCCTACCGGCGCGAGGACGGCCGGAACCACGTGACGATGGTCAAGCGCCGGAGTTGAGCTCGGATCGGGCTGCTTGAGGCGATGCGCTCACGTGCTGCACGGGTGGCCCTGACCGCGGCCGCCTGGGCCGCGACGATGGTTCTTGCGCCGGTCCGGACCGCCGCGCAACCGGAGGTACCCGGCGTATCGGCCGAACGGGTGCTGTTTGGTCAGTCCGCGGCGTTCAGCGGCCCGGCGGCAGAACTCGGCAGGGGCATGCGGCTGGGCATCGAGGCGGCGTTCAAGGAGGCGAACGATGCCGGCGGCGTCCACGGCCGCCGGCTGGAGCTGCACTCGCTCGACGACGGCTATGAGCCTGAGGCGGCGATCGAGAACACGCGGCTGCTGATCGAGGAGGAGAACGTGTTCGCCCTGGTTGGCGGTGTCGGTACGCCGACGTCGCGCTCCGCGGTCCCTGTGGCGGACGAGGCGGGCGTGCCTTACATCGCTCCCTTCACCGGCGCGGGCTTTCTCCGTCAGGAGCCCCACGTGATCAACCTGAGGGCCTCCTACGCCCAGGAGACGGAGGAGATGGTGGAGCGCCTGACCAGGGATCTCGGCGTCGAGCGGATCGCGGTCGTCATCCAGAACGACTCCTTCGGACGCGCCGGCCTGGCGGGGGTTCGCGCGGCGTTCGACAAGCGTGGGATGGAGGCGGTCGCGATCGGCGTCTACCCGCGCAACACGACCGCCGTCAAGACGGCGATCGTCGATATCGAGGTTGGAGAGCCGGAGGCCGTGATCATCGTTGGCGCCTACCAGCCCGTCGCCAGCCTGATCGCCTGGACGCGGCACATTGGCCTCGATCCGGTGTTCATGACGCTCTCTTTCGTGGGCAGTAATGCTTTGGCGGAGGAACTGGGGCCACGAGGCGCCGGCGTCTACGTCACCCAGGTCGTCCCCTTTCCGACCGCCCGGAACTCGAGAGTCGCCGCCGCCTACCGTCGAGCGCTGCGCGCTCATACGGCCGGCGCCGAACCCGGCTTCGTCTCGTTCGAGGGATACCTGGCCGGACGCCTGGTGATCGAAGCGCTCGAACGGTGCGGTCCGAACGTTGACCGCGACCTCTTCATCCAGACCTTGAAGGTCGCGGGCTCCATCGATCTGGACGGCTTCCGGCTCGTGTTCGGTGACGAGGACAACCAGGGTTCGGACGCCGTGTTCCTGACCGTGATCGACGAACGCGGCCGGTATCGGCCGGCGACCCGGCTTGAAGGTGCCGTGACGCAGTGATCGACTGGTTCCGAAAACTGGCCGAGGCCCGGTTCAGAATCGCCACGCAGCTCTACGTTGGCATCGGCGGCGCGGCGGCGCTGACGCTCGCCGCCAGTCTGGTCGCATTGTTCGCGTTCGCGCAGGTCGGCGACTCCCAGAGCCGGGTCAACCAGGGAACGGTGCCCGAGCTCGCGGCCGCGTTCGGCGTGGCCCAGGGCAGCGGCACGCTGGTCGCTGCGGGCCCCAGGCTGACCGCGGCCGCCGACCAGGACGAGTTGGAGCGGGCCGTAGACGAGATTGAACCCGCCCAGCGCTCCTTCGAGTCCGCGCTCGTGGAACTGATGACGCGGGAAGCGGGCTCTGAGGAACCCATCGGCGGCGAAGCGGAGATCGGGAACATCCAGGCGCGAGGCGAAGAGCTGATCGGGAACATCACGGCGATCCAGGAATCGGTTTCCGAGGGATTCGAGCTGAGCTCAGCGAGCGAGGCGCTCCGGTCGGAACTGGACGGACTCCAGAGTCAGATCGCGGCGCTCCTGCTGCCCGCTCTCGACGATCAGTTGTTCTACGCGATGACCGGCTTTCGCTCGTTCGACGAGCCGCCGGCGCCCCGCGACATCCACTTCTCCGAGCCGGAGATCGACCGCTACCGTGTGCTCGTCGGGCTCCAGCAGGACATCACGATCGTCGATCAGCTTCTGAAGAGCCTCGCGGTGCTGACCGACCGGCCCGACATCGAGCCGGTCGAAGAACGGTACGAGTCGTCCGCAACGAGTATTGAGCGTGCTCTCAGTGCGATCGATGAGACCGCCACCTCCGGTCGGTTGAAAGCCCTGTTCGGAGAAACCCTCGCCAAGAGCCGGGACTCATTCGATCTGAGACGCCGCGAGGTGAACGCCCTCGACCGGCAGCAGGAACTGCTGGACCAGAACCGCGATCTGGCGGCGAGGCTGAGCGACGATGTAGAGAGTCTCGTTGCCGCGTCGCGGTCCCGGTCGGACGTGGCGACCGTGGCCGCGTCCCAGGCGATCCGCACCGGCCGCGCCCTGCTGATCGGTCTCAACGTCGTCAGCATTGCCGGCGCGGTGTTCATCGCCTGGCTCTTCGTGGGGCGTCTGTTGGTACGCCGCTTCGAGGCTCTGTCCAGCAGCATGCGGGAGATGGCCGGCGGCAACCTGGAGGCCGAGATCGGCATCGGGGGCGCGGATGAGGTTGCGGACATGGCGGCCGCGCTGGAGGTCTTCCGCCGGCACGCGCTGGAGGTGCAGCGCCTCAACCTGGTCGAGAAGCTCGCCGACGAACTCAAGGAGAAGAACGACGAGCTGGAGGTCGTGCTGGCGGATCTGCAGAAGGCGCAGGACCAGATCGTGATGCGCGAGAAGCTCGCGGCGCTCGGCGAGTTGACCGCCGGCGTCGCCCATGAGATCAAGAATCCCCTGAACTTCGTGAAGAACTTCTCCGAGGTCTCGGGCGAGCTCCTCGAGGAGGTCGAGGAGATCATGAAGGAGAACGAGGACGGCAGCCTCGACGAGGATCAGCGGGAGGAGATCGCGGAGATCTTCGGGGATCTGAGCGGCAACCTGAAGCTGATCCTGAGCCACGGCGAGCGGGCGAACCGGATCGTCAACGACATGCTGAAGATGGGTCGCGGCGCCGCCGGGCGGGAGCAGGCCGACATCAACCGCCTGGTGGACGAACACATCGGGCTGGCCTACCACAGCGCGCGCGCCACCGACCCGAACTTCAACCTGACGATCGAGAAGGACTTCGACCCGGAGCTCGGCACCCTGGAGGTCGTGTCGCAGGACGTGGGCCGCGTCTTCCTCAACCTGGTCAGCAACGCCTGCTACGCGACGAACGAGAGACGGCAGAACTCGGACGACGCGTCCTACGAGCCGACCCTGACGGTGACGACGCGCAAGATGGACGACGGCGTGGAGGTCCGGGTCCGCGACAACGGCAACGGCATACCCCGCGACGTGGTGGACAAGATCTTCAATCCCTTCTTTACCACCAAGCCGACGGATCAGGGCACGGGTCTGGGGCTTGCCCTCTCGGCCGACATCGTGCGCGAGCACGGCGGCATGATTCGCGTGGACACCGAACCGGGCGAGTACACGGAGATGATCGTCGAGTTGTCGGCCGCTCCGCCCGATATCGACTATCCGACTTCGTAGCGTCGCTCGCTCCGCATGCACGCCGACATCGCGACAGAAGCAGCGGGCGAACCGGCGCATCCCGCCCCGGTCTTCGCCATGAAGGGCGTGACGAAGGTCTACGTGATGGGCGAAGTCGAGGTCTATGCGTTGCGCGGCGTCGACCTGGAACTCCACGAAGGCGAGTTCACGGTCCTGCTCGGACCGTCGGGAAGCGGCAAGTCAACCCTTCTGAACATCCTCGGCGGGCTCGACCGGCCGACCGCCGGCCGGGTGACCTACCGTGAGGGGGATCTGAGCGAGGCCGGAGAACGGGCCCTGACCCGCTACCGGCGCCGCCACGTTGGCTTCGTGTTCCAGTTCTACAACCTGATTCCCTCGCTCACCGCGCGCGAGAACGTCGCGCTCGTGACCGAGATCGCCGGCGATCCGATCGCTCCCGAGGAGGCCCTGGCGCTGGTCGGCCTGAAGTACCGCCTCGACCACTTCCCGTCGCAGATGTCGGGCGGCGAGCAGCAGCGCGTGGCGATCGCCCGGGCCATCGCCAAGCGGCCGGACGTGCTGCTCTGCGACGAACCGACGGGAGCGCTGGACATCAGCACCGGTATCGCGGTTCTGGGGGCGCTCGAGAGGGTGAACTCGGAACTCGGCACGACGACCGCGGTGATCACCCACAACGCGGCGATCTCGGGGATGGCGGATCGGGTAATCTCGCTGGCAGACGGCCAGATCACGAGCGACGTCCGCAACGCGACGAAGCAGCCGGCTGCCACGATCGAGTGGTAGGACGATGAGAGCCCTCGACCGCAAGCTCCTGCGCGACCTGTGGAACGTGCGGTCCCAGGTGCTGGCGATCGCCCTGGTCGTCTCGTCGGGGATCGCGCTGCTGGTCATGGCGCAGGGAGTGTTCGGCTCGCTCCTGACCACCCGCGACGCCTACTACACCCGCTACGCCTTCGCCGACGTGTTCGCCGGCGCCAAGCGCGTCCCCAACTGGGTCGAAGAGCGCATCGCGGCGATCCCGGGAGTCAGGCAGGTCCAGACCCGGGTGGTCGTGAGCGTCTCGCTGGACGTGCCCGGAGTCACCGATCCCATCAATGGACGCCTGATCTCCCTGCCGGACCGTGGCCGGCCGGCACTCAACGACGTCGCGCTGCGCCGCGGGCGGTTCCTGGATCCGGACCGGGCGGAGGAGGCCCTGGTCGGCGAGCGCTTCGCCGAAGCCCACGGCCTCGACCTGGGTGATCGCCTGTTCGCGGTCATCAACGGTCGGCGGCAGCCGCTGGAGATCGTCGGCATAGCACTCAGCCCCGAGTTCGTCTACGGCATCGGTCCGGGAGAACTGGTCCCGGATCCGAAGCATTTCGGCTTCCTGTGGATGACCCGGCGGCACCTGGCCACCGCGTTCGAAATGGAGGGCGGGTTCAACGACGTCGCCCTGACGCTGGCCGACCCTTCGCCCAGCCTCGAGCGCGCGGCGATCGTCGAACTCGACGCGATTCTCGATACCTACGGCGGTCTGGGCGCGATTCCGCGTGCGGACCAGACCTCGAACTGGTACCTCCAGAACGAGTTGACGCAGCTCGAGAACATGGGACTCCTGGTGCCGTTGATCTTCATCGCCGTGGCCACGTTCCTGCTCAACGTGGTCCTGCGGCGAACGGTCGCGGTGCAGCGCGAACAGATCGCCGCGCTCAAGGCTCTCGGCTACTCGAACCTCCGGCTCGGCGTCCACTACGTGCAGTGGGCCGTCGTAGTGGTGGCCCTCGGCGCCCTGCTCGGGATCGGCGCCGGCCTGTTGCTGGCCGAAGCGATGCTCGGCCTCTACATGGAGTACTTCCGCTTCCCGCTCCTGATCTACGACGTGTCGGCGTCGAGCATCCTGATCGCCGTCGGAGTGAGCCTCGTCGCCGCGACGGTGGGTGCCCTGGGCGCGGTGCGCAGCGTCGTCTCGCTGCCGCCCGCCGAAGCGATGCGCCCGGCGGCGCCCGAGACCTTCCGGGTCTCCCTGTTCGAACGGCTGGGCGCCCGGCGATGGTTGTCGCAGCCCGCGAGGATGGTGCTCCGCAACCTGTCGCGACGCCCGGTGCGCGCGGGCCTGTCGATCGTGGGCATTGCCTTCGCCGGCGCGATCATGGTCGTGGGCTCGGCGATGATGGACTCGATGGACGAACTGCTCGAAGTGCAGTTCAACATCATCCAGCGCCAGGACCTGTCGGTGAGCTTCTTCGAACCGGTCGAACGAAGCGCGATGCACGAACTCGCGGCTCTCTCCGGCGTGCTGCAGGTGGAACCGACGAACGGCGTCGCGGCGCGGCTGCGGAACGGTCACCTGCAGAAGCAGACGGCGATCCAGGCGCTGGCGCCCGATGCCAGGTTGCAGCGCGTGGTCGATGTGGACTATCGCGCCATCCGGCTCGACCGGCCGGGTCTCGTCCTGTCCACGCTGCTGGCGGAGCAGTTGCAGGTCGAGCCGGGCGACACGCTGATGGTCGAGATCATGGAAGACGGCAGGCCGGTGCGCGAGGTCGTGCTGACCGACACCGTCGATGACCTGCTCGGCGTGACGGCGTACATGGAGCAGGAGTCGCTCCGGCGGCTGGTGCGGCGCGACGACACGATCAGCGGCGCGATGCTCAAGATCGACGCGCTGGCCGAGGAACGGCTGTTCGGCCTGCTGAAGGCGATGCCGGCGGTGGCGGGCGTCACGTTGCGCAGCGCCGCGCTCGAGAACATCCAGACCTACATGCTCGACAACATGTCGATGATGATGAGCGTCAACCTGCTCTTCGCGGTGATCATCGCCTTCGGCGTCATCTACAACACGGCGCGGATCTCGCTGTCCGAGACCAGCCGTGAACTCGCCAGCCTGCGGGTCATCGGCTTCACCCGCGGCGAGGTCTCCTCGATCCTGCTGGGCGAGCTCGGGATCCTCACCGTGGCCTCGATTCCACTCGGTCTGCTCCTCGGCTACGGCATGATCGCCGGCGTGATGAGCGCTTTCGAGAGCGAGCTGTTCCGGTTGCCGGTGGTGGTCGACCCGAACACGTTCCTGGTCTCCGCGGCGACCGTTCTCGGGTCGATGGCCGTCTCGGCCTGGACGGTGCGTCGTAAGCTCCACGATCTCGATCTCGTCGCGGTGCTCAAGACCCGCGAGTAGCAGGGAAGGAAACGATGAAGACTCGACGCTGGGTGTTGTGGGGAGTGGGGCTGGTCGTGGTCGCGGCCGCCGTTGTTCTCGGCACACGACCGCAGCCGGTGCCGGCGGAACTGGCCGAGGTCATGCGAGGACCGCTGGAAGTCACGATCGACGAGGAGGGCGAGACCAGGGTCCGGGACCGGTTCGTCATCTCGGCGCCGCTCGCCGGCCGCGTGCTTCGAATCGAACTCGAACCCGGCGATGCGGTGGTCGCCGGCGAGACGGTGCTCGCGATCTTCCTGCCGTCCGCGCCGGTGCTTCTCGACGCCCGCAGCCGGGCCGAGGCGGAGGCGGCGGTCCAGACCGCGACCGCCGCGCTGGGCCAGGCCGAAGCGCACTACGAGCGGGCGGCGGCCGAACTCGTCTACTCGCGTTCCGAGGCGGGACGCTACCTGCGGCTGAGTCAGGAGGGAATCGTCTCGGTCGAGACGATGGAAAGCGCCCAGCTCGACCTCGACACCCGGCAGGAAGCCGTCGAGGCAGCCGACTACGCGGTGCGCACGGCCCGCAGCGAGTTGCAGGCGGCGCGGGTCCGACTGCTGCGGTTCAGCGCCGAGAGCGCCGAGGATGTGAACGGTACGGCGATCCGGATCGTGTCGCCCGTTTCGGGCGTCGTGCTCCGTCGCGTGCGGGAGAGCGAGTCCGTGGTGCCGGCCGGTGAAGCCCTGCTCGAAGTAGGCGATCCGGGCAAGATCGAGGTCGTCACGGACTATCTGTCGAAGGACGCGGTCCGCATGCGCTCGGGCCAGCGCGTGCTGATCGATCGATGGGGCGGCGACCGTCCGTTGCAGGGCCGGCTGCGGCGGGTGGAACCGTCGGGCTTTACGAAGATCTCGGCGCTCGGGGTGGAAGAGCAACGGGTGAACGTGGTCATCGACATCGTCGATCCGCCTGCGGTCTGGGCCGGCCTGGGCGACGGATTCCGGGTCGAAACCCGGGTTGTCGTCTGGGAGAGCGAGGACGAACTGAAGGCACCGACCGGGGCGTTGTTCCGGCGCGACGAGAACTGGGCGGTGTTCGCGGTCGCGGGAGGCCGCGCGGCCCTACGGGAGATCGAAGTCGGCGAACGAAACGCGCGGGAAGCCCAGGTTCTTGGCGGCCTTGAACCGGGTGAGCAGGTCGTGGTCTATCCGAGCGACAGCCTGAACGACGGTTCGCCGGTCTCGGCCGAGCTTTGACCGCCGCGGCGGTTCACGAGGAAAGGGGGCCGATGACGCCCTCCGCGAACTCGTGGAGCATCGCCATCTCCTCGTCCTGTTCGAACCAGCCGACGTGGTGCCAGAGGAAGAACTCGTCGATGCCGAACGTCTCGCTGAGCCGCCCCACGTGGTCGAGCACCTGCTGGCGCGATCCCATCCACAGCCGGCCCATCGGTACGTGGTAGGGAGGGGCGTTGTAGGCGAAGTTGAACAACCACTCGAAGCCGTCGAAGAGCTTCTTCGTCTCGGCCGGGTTTCGTCCCATGATCAGGTGCCCGCCCAGGGCCAGCATGTCGTTGGGACCGATGATCCGGCCGTGTTGGAGCGCTTCCTCCAGGCAGATGTCCAGGGTCAGCGGGATGAACTCCTCCTTCGACTCGTTGAACATGCCCATCATCTTGCCGCCCTCGCGGGCCCAGAACTTCGCGGTCCCCATGCTGTAGCTGAACGGCGCGTAGACCGGCGGATGCGGGTCGTTCTGCAGCGGGCGGGGAACGATCCCGATCTCCTTCAGCGTGCCGTCACTGGTGATCGACCCGGGCGACCATTCGCTCGTCGGTGCGAACGTCCAGTCCATCGCCGGCGGCGCCTGCCAGAACTCGCCCGAGATGCTCACCACCTCCTGGGTCCAGAGCGCCTTCACGAGTCGCCAGTTCTCCTCGAACGCGCGGCGGTTGCGTCTGTCCACTTCCGACTTGTCGGAGTGCGTCGCCGTGATCCCGATGTGCTGGCCGAACGTGCCGGTCCAGCGGGGCGTGTTGCCCCTCGTGAAGCCGGCGAACATGCGGCCGCCGGTGAAGTGGTCGAGCATCGCCAGGTTTTCGGCCAACTGAATGGGATTCACGGCGGTCAGGTTCATGCCGAGCTGGCCGACGCGCATCCGCTCGGTGTGCTGGGCGACGAAGTAGTCCCAGAAGAGCGGATTCGTCGTCGTTTCGATCCCTTCCACCTGCAGGTGCTGCTCGGTCATGCAGAAGCCGGTGTAGCCGACCGACTCGGCGAACGTCATCTGCGTCCGGAGATTCGCCATCAGCGCCTGGAACCGGTTCGGGTCCGATCCTGCGCGGCCCACCTGTTCGCCCAGGCGCCGCATGTAGGGGATGGCGAGGATGACGAACTCCATCAGCTCCCGCTCCCGCCGGAATCGCCGTTCAGGTAGTCCAGCACGCTCTGCTGGAAGTGCATGATCGGCGATTCGGCCCCGAAGCCGGCGGCCATGGGCCCGACCCTGAACTTCGGGGAGCGCAGGTTGCGCTGGATCATCTCGCAGATCCACATGTCCTCGAGCTGGAAGTTGCCGGACTCCATCGGGTGTCCTTCCTGGTTGGCCAGGCTGATCAGCGTGGGCGCCTTGCCCGCGTCGGCGCGGGAGGCCGATCCGTACGTCGTCCAACTCTGTGTCCACATCATGGTGAGGTCGGGAGACTTCGGTTCCAGCAACGAGACGTGGAAGCCCCAGGGGCTCGGCGACAGGATGGTCAGCGGGAAGAGCATGACCACGCCGGGATAGAAGCTCTCCTCGTGACCCGGCAGGCGGGTGGCGCCGGCGGCGTCCGCCATCTCCGCCGACAGCACGGTGGTTGACTGCGGATCGCCTTCCCGTTCGGTGGAGTACCAAACGGTGTGGCGGCCCACCGGATGCCAGACGTTCCGGTCCGGGTAGGCGGCGCCCAGGGTCTTGTTGTGCAGGTAGCCGAGGTGGTAGCCGTCGATCGCGTTCTCGTAGAAGACCTTCCAGTTGCAGTGCATCTCGTAGCGCACGTCGCCGGCGTAGCTCAGCGTGCCGTCGCCCAGGTCATGCGGCCAGGCGTGCTCGTCGAGTCCGGCGATCCACCGGTCGAATGGCTCGGGCGGTTCCGGATCCGGATTCACGTAGACCATGCCGCGGTGGGCGCCGACCGCGGCTCGATGGAGCGAGAGGTTCTCGCGGGGTACGGCGCCGAAACACTCCGCTTCGTTGGGCACGCCGTGCAGGGCGCCGTTCGTCTCGTAGGTCCAGCGGTGGTACGGGCAGCGGATCGTGCTGCCCAGGTTGCCGCTGCCTTCGACGATCTCGCAGCCGCGGTGGCGGCATACGTTGTGGAAGGCCTGAAGCTCCCCGGCCTCGTCCCGGAGCACGAACAGGGAGTGGTTCATCACACGGCAGGTACGGAAGTCTCCGGGTTCCTTGAGGTCCTCCTCGGTCGCGGCCCAGACCCAGGACCGGTCGAACAGGCCGTCGACTTCACGGTCCAGCCACTCGGCGTCGAAGTAGGCCTCGGGCGGAAGGAGTTGACGGGGATGGTCGAAGGGTGTACTCACGGCTGCTCCTCCTTTCCGAGTCCGTGCAGCAGGGTTCTGGTGGCCAGGTACGCCGCGTCCGCCGCGGCGACGCGGCCCGAGGCGACTTCGTTCCAGGCGGTCCAGATGAGTTGGTCGATCTGCGCGACCACCCAGGCGGTCGGTACATCGGCCGCGACGGCGCCCTCGGCCTTGAGCTCGCCGACCAGCGTTCCGACCCGGTCGAGCTGGCGGCGGTACTCGGCGGTCGTGTGTTCGTCACCGATTTCCGCGCGATAGAGAAAGCTGTAGCGGTCCCCCAGGGGAATGACCGCCTCGAACATGCGTTGCAGTTGCCGGCTGGCGCTCGCGCTCCGGTCGATGGCCGTGGCCACTGCTTCGTTCGTCTCCTCGATGCAGATCTCGGCCAACACCGTGAGCAGGTCGTCGCGGTTCCTGAAGTGCCGGTGGAGCGTCGCGCGCCCGACTCCGGCGTGGAGGGCGACCTCACTGAAGGTCGCTCCGGGGTTGCGCGACCAGAGGCGGATTGCCGCGTCGATGATCGCGTCGCGGGCGGTTGGACGCGGACTCGGATTCAGTGCTGGTCTCATGCGGTTCACCTCGATGGGGTCGGCTCGCAGGCATCGCCGACTCCGTTGCCGTCCGCGTCGGCCTGGCTAAGGTTGGAAGCGGCGGGGCAGTTGTCCAGGCCGTCGAGGATGGTGTCGCGATCCCGGTCGATCCCCATCCGTCTGCCCGAGCCGGGCGGTGTGCAGGTGTAGGTGACGGGACTTCCGGCCGTGGCGAGCGTTCGCAGCCGCGACGGCGTCCAGCTCTCGCCCAGGTCGTCGATGAAGTCGCCGCTCGGAAGGCGAACCCATCCGCGGGGTTTCCCCGCCACGGTTCCCTTGGCGATCAGGTCGCACTCCGTGACCGAGCCGCCCAGGACGGCCGACTGGAAGGAGACCCGGGCGCGATGCGCCAGCAGATTGACGCGCGGGTTGGCCACCGGCCCGTTCGCGGCGCTGAGGGTGACCTGCTGTCCGACGATCGGCGCCAGGTCGGTGTCGAACTCCATCAGGTAGTCGACGAGGCCCTGGCGCACTTCGTCGTCCGGGATGCCGATGTCCATGCCGTCGCTGAAGCCGCAGCCGAACACGTCGCGCCAACCGCGGGCACTCGGCAGGCCGAGATCGTCGCAGGTGGTCGTGCCGTCGTCGAAGACGGCGCCCTGCAGGAAGTTGAAGAGCTTGTCGGTCGCCCCATCGTGGAGAAATCCGAAGCCGCGGATCTGGTCGCCCTGGTGGGCGTCGGTCGTCGAGGGCAGGAAGTACTCCCGGTTCGGAAGGCCGAACATCCCGACTTTCTGGTAGAGGTTCCGCAGGTGCGGCACCTTGAGAATCAGCACCTCGCCGCCGTGCGACGCATCGCCCGCCGTGCCGAAGAAGCCCCTGGATGGATCGTGCCGGTGGCAGCCGGCGCAGTTCCGCCCGTCGACGGCCGCACCGTTCCGGTTGTTGGCCAGGTCGTAGGCGGCGTCGACGCCGTCGGCGCGGCGCGGCCCGTCGAAGAAGGCGTCTCCGATCCGGGCGGACGGACTGTGGGCGTTGTCGAGCGGCTTGATCGGGTTGGGCGGCAACTGGACAGCCAGCATGAAGTCGGCGAACTCGTCCACATCGCGCTCGAGCTGGATGACGTCGGCGGGTTTGGCGGCCGCGGCGGAGTCGGTCAACACGACGTCCAGTCCGAGCAGGCTTTCGAAGGCGACGATGAAGTTCTTGAACGAGAACTTCTCGTCCAGCGTCCCCTGATCGTCGCTTCCGAAGTAGCCGGTGGCCCGGTCGCCGCGCCAGTGCATGTGGCCATGGGTCGACATGCCCCGCATCGTCTGCGTGAACATGGGACCCTTCATCGGCGAAAAGACGAGCTGGTCGCCGTTGCCGTTCACGTACGGCACCGCCTCGCAGCCCGGGTAGTGCCCGAAGATGTCGCAGGACAGCCAGAAGTCGGAGAAGGTCGGGAAGGGCTGCGGGTTGGCGGTGTTGCCGTCGTCCGGATTGCTCAGGTTCCAGCTCAGGTGATCCGAATCGCCGAACACATGGCAGGTCGCGCAGGAGGATTCGCCGTTGGACGAGGTCCGGTTCGCGTCGTAGAGCACGCGGCGTCCGCGCACGATTGCGGGCGGTTCGGGGTTGTGGACGGAAGCCGTCTGCCGGATGTCGCCGGTCACCGCGTCGACGACCTTGACGCTGCGCTCGAAGTGGGCGAAGACGTAGAGCTGCCCGTTCGGGCGGTTGTGCGCTTCGTCGAGCAGGAGTCCGGCGGGACCGCCCGTCACCTCCAGATAGTCCGCGCTCAGGGAGGTCGGGTCGAACTCCCTTCCGTTGCCGTCCCAGAGCGCGTCGTCCTCGAGATCGGCGGTGTCGAACACGCCGATCCTGTCCGAGCCCAGGGCCGCGACGTAGAGCGTCGTCCCGTCGGAGCTGACCCGGAGCTCCAGAGGAGTGGAGAGACTGTGCCGGCGGACCGCGGCCATCGACTTCAGGACGGAGTAGTCGATTTGGCGGTTCAGGTGCCGCTTGCGGACGGTACCCGTTTCCGGGTCGATGACCGTGATCTGGGCGCGAGCGATGTTCCCCTGAACGGTCGAGCCGCCGCGGATTCCCGGCCCTTCGAAACGCACATGGTTCCGGGCGTCCGTGTTGGCTACGTAGATGCGTCCGCTCTTCGGGTTCGTCGCCATGTTGAACAGGGTCGTGCCGACGTGGGCGAAGTGGTCCTTCTCGGCGAGGGTGGCGGCATCGATGGCAAAGACGTCCCTGTCGGGCAGGAAGAAACGGATGCCGTTCGAGTAGTTCAGGCCGCGGGAGTCGCGCCACTCACCGGACTCCTCGTCCCACTTCACGATCATCGCGGTGAAGGGCGCGTGCTCGCCATCCGCGCCGGTACTGGGCAGGGGCCGTCCCATGGGCAGGGTCTTGTCCGCCGGGCCGTTGGGGGAGGCGGTCGCATGCAGTGCCGGCAGGTTGCCCGCAACGCAGGGTTGATCGCCGCGCCTGCGGTCCCAGGTGGCGCCGACGAAGAAGCCGCGCGGCGTGTCCTCGAAGCCACGGCACATCACTCCCTCGTGGATCACGGTCGTCTGGTTTCCCGAGTGGAAGACTGCCGCGTACACCGTGGAGCCGTCCGGGCTCACCGCCAGCGCCCTGGGCGTATCGCCGAACAGTTCGACGATCCTGAGCGGAGTGCCGCCAACGCCGGCGCCGGGATCCTTCGCGTCAAAGACCCAGACGTCCGCCCGGCCAACGCCCGCGGTATGGAGTTGAGGGCTTCCGGCCCCGGGGACGGCCGCGATCGACGGATGGGTTCGGTGCTGGCCTCGATGCGCGGTCGTGACGAAGGCCCGGTCTCTGGCGAAGACGATGTCCCGGGGCTCGTCGCCGACCAGCAGCGTGCGGTTGACGAAGGCCGCACCGCTGGTCGTCGAATCGGCGGCCAGCAGGGGCCCGATGTCCACGATGCTGACGGAGTCCGAGAGGTGGTTCACCACCCAGACCTCCGAGGCGCTGCGCGCGGCGACGGCGACCGGCTCCATCCCCACGGGAACCGACGCCAGGTGGACGAGCGTGCCGGGGCTGTTGATGTTGAAGACCTCGAGATGATTGTCCGGCGTGTTCGTGACGAAGAGCATGCTGCCGTCGGGGGACAGGGCCAGCGGCCGCACGGGGCCGGATTCGAAGGCGATGAAGTCCGCCGCCGGGGCTGCGGCCGCCGCGATCACCAGCACCGGGAGGGCAAGCCAGGGGTGTGCCCGTCGTCGACTTCGGTTGTGGAGTGATTCGGACGGCATGATGTGCGTTTCTCCGGCTCGATCCGTGAACTGGAGAAATGATACATAGATGTCTCGTACGATGCAAGTATCGTTTCACATGATTCTGATTTCGCTCAATCAACCCTGATCCTCTCCCCCAGCGAGCATGGCGAGGTTCTCCTGGTGGCGGTGGCGACTCAGCCGGTAGTAGCGGAGAGCGTAGATGGCGGTGACGTAGAGAAAGGCAAGCACCGGGCCATAGAGCCATCCCAGGCGGTCGACCATGTCCTGGTCGATCGCGGAGACGTCCGCGTCGGTCGGGAAGTTGATCGCGGTGAGCAGGAGGCCCCCGATCCAGATTCCCAGGCCAGTTGCCACCTTGCCCGTGAAGGAGAGAACGGAGGACACGAGTCCCTCTTCCCGCCGGCCGGTGGCCACAGCCCGGGCGTCGACGATGTCCGCCACCATGGAGGCGCCTACGGTGCTCGTCATGACGATCAGAGCCACCTGGACGACGCCGATCGCGACCATCAGCGGAAAGAGTGCCGGGTGGTTAACCGGCGGAAACGCGCCGAGCAGGGCGAGGATGACCGGGCCACTGCCGGCCAGGAGCGACAGGATCGAGAGTCGGATCAGCACCGCCTTCTTGTCGCGGCCGCGGCTGGCGGCCGGCAGAAGCAGGATCGCCAGGAGCGGCGACGCCAGTTGAGCCGCCAGGATGGTACTTGTCTGTGTGCTGTCGAAGCCCCAGAACCAGGGTTGCATGTAGGCCCACATCGCCGTCGCCGTGCCGCTGGCCGCGGCGGTCAGCGCGGTCGAGGCGACAATCGCGGCCAGACTGCCGTCCCGCAGGGTCGCCAGGCTTTCACCGAGGACCCGCCGGGCCGAGGCTGCTCCGGGCGGTGGTGGAGCGAGGGTGGGAATGTGCCGATGGGTGGCGGCCGCGGCCAGCGCGAGGCAGAGGCAGAGCGCGCAGGCGGTGACCAGGCCGGCCTGCTCGTAGCCGGCGCGTCGCAGGATGCCCGCGCCGTCGGGATAGTCCGGGGTATCGGCCAGCCACCAGACGTACATCGAAACCGCCATCAGGGTGCCGAAGAACCAGCCGCCGGCATAGGAGTAGTTCATCAGGCGCGTACGATCCTCGTAGCCCGGTGCGAGCTCCGGCAGCAGCGCGTTGAAGGGGACGGTGTGCATCGTCAGCGCCAGCCGCAGCGCGACGGTGAAGCCGGCGAGCCACAGGAACATGGCCGTTTGACCCAAGTCGGGAGGCGCCCAGAGCAGGTAGTAGCAGACCGGGATGGGGAGCACCGCGCCGTAGAGAAAGGGATGGCGCCGCCCCAGGCGGCTCCGTAGCCGGTCGGACCAGCGCCCCACCAGGGGATCGGACACGGCATCGACGACCAGCGCGAGCAGAAGGGCGGAACCCGCCAGCGCCGGGTCCAGGCCGATCACCTGGCTGTAGTAGATGAGGAGAAAGAAGGAAATGCCGTTGCTGACCAGGCCGCCGGCGGTTCCCGAGGCGGTGAAGGCGGTGCGATCCAACGCGGGCGCTAACCGTCTTCAGAGAAACCGGGCGATGCGCACGTTGGGCGGTGGGTCACTCGGCGATCTGGAACGGCGCCGACCACTCCATCGTGCCCCAGCGGATCGTCAGCATGCCGGCTGCGCCGTCTATCTCCAGCACACCCTCCGTGTGCTCCGCAGGTTCAGCGAGGGTGCGGAAGGCCAGGGGCGTTTCGCCGGCGTCGTGTTCGGCCATGTGCATCGTGCCCCAGACGTCGGCCAGGTGGTTGAACACGAGCTTCCAGCCGTCCTCCTCGCGCTTGAGCCAGAGGCTGTAGACGCCGGGGTAGGTCGGACCGTGGTTGTGGGCGGCGACCTCAACGTCCTCGAACGCCAGGTCAGCGTCGGTCCAGAACTTGAACGGCTTGCCGTAGATCGGTCCCAGGACTTCGCCGTCTGCGAGAGACTCGAGCTTGTCGTAGTCGGGGCCGGGAGCCTGCAGGCGATCGACGCGGAGCCGGATCGCCTGCCCTTCGACCTCGACCCGGGAAAGGGCCAGATCGTCGTCGTCTCCGACAGGTTGTCGCTCGACGATGATCCCGGCCGCCTCGGCCGCTTCCTTCGTTACTCCCTTGACATCGGCGTTGAAGAACCCGGCTTCCAGTTTCCCGGCCAGACCGTCGCCTTCCCGCGCGAGGTCCATCTCGACCGGCACGAGCTGGCCGCCGAAGTCCAGGTTCCACTTCAGCAGTACGCCCGTTTCCGTGCGGCTGATGTTCTCGATCACGACGTCGGCCAGACGCGCCAGGTAGAAGTCGGCGCTCGCCTTGCCGTCGTCGTCGGAGAACGTGATCAGGCTGTTGAGCGAGCCCTGCTGCGTGAGGACCTCCAGCACCCACTCGCCCATGAAGGCCTCGATCTGGGAAGTGTCGAGCCGGGGTGCCTCGGCGGGCGGAGATTCCTGGCCAGGGACCGCGGCCGCAAGGCCGGTCATGGCGCAGGCAAGGGCCAGAGCGAAGGCGATGCGGGTGTGCCGTGTTCGTTTCATCTTGACGAGACTCCGTTGGGGTTGGATGGCGGGGAAAGCCGTTGTCGACGGTCCGGGTGCTTCAGAAGTAGTCCGGCATGGACGGCGGCGGGCCGGCGAAGAGTCGTTCCGCCAGGTTCAGGGAGGTGGACGAGCCCTCGATCAGGTCGAGGTCGGCCAGGCGGCGGGCGCTCAGGTGGCCCGTGTACAGGGAGGCTAGCGCCCGGATGTCCAGGCGCAGGGTGTTGCGCCCGGCCTTCCGGGTGGTGCGCTTCGCCTTTCCGGCCCGGCGATCGACTTCGAGAACCCAGCGACCCCGGTTGCCGGCGACCACGTCGTCGGTGACCTCGAAATCGAGACGAGCGCTCGTGCGGGGTGGATAGCCCCGCTGGCCGAGCGCTGCCTGCACGTCGACGATGCGCAGCATCCAGGTCTCGGCCAGCGAGATCTCGGTGCCGATCTCGTGTACCTGGAGCAGCAGGTGATCGTCCAGGGCGCCGTGCCAGGTCACATCCAGGGCCAGCGTACGGCAGGCCGAGAAGAACGCCAGGATTCTGCGCGCCGCGGCGCCGTCCCTAGCCTGTACGTCGCGCACCTTGAGGCGGTACGGGTAGCGCCCCGCCGCACCCGGATAGTGCCCAACCGCGTCCTGGGTGTAGATGACATAGCCGTCGACGCCGCCGTCCCTGCCGGGGACGACGTAGCCGTGGACGGCTGCGCCGCCCGGATCCTGGTAGACGCGCTCCCAGATGAAGTGGTTGCGGTCGAGCCAGCCGGACCGATCCTTCGCGATCCTGCGATACAGCCGTTCCACGACCTTCGCGTCGCGCTCGGGGTCGAGGCGACGAAGGGTCCCGTCGGCCAGGACGCGACCCAGCTCGGCGAGCGGCAGCCGGAAGCGGTAACGGTGTCCGGCGGCGGCATAGCCGGCGCGCTCGTAGAGGGTGAAGGTGGTGGGGTACAGCGTGGAGACGGCAACGCCTTCCCGGTGGAGTTCGTTCAGGGTTGCCCCGATCAGCGCCCTGGCCGCGCCCCGGCCACGGGCGGTCGGGTCGACGGCGACACCGGCGATGCCGATGTTCTGGACCGAACGGCCGCCCAGGAACTGGCCCATCTCGTACTGGACCAGACCGCCGACCACGTGGCCGCCGCTACGGACGAGGCGTGCGTGTTTCCGGTTCGCGTGCAGCCACGCCACGCAGGAATCGTAGGGCGTGTTGAACGCCAAGGCCTCGTTGTAGGCCTGCGCCTCCAGCTCGGCAGCGCTGCGGGCCGGTCCGAACGTGAGACGCTTCGTCACGGTGCGGGAGTGTACCGGCGGCGCCCTGGGACGCTTGCCCGCAGCTCCTCCGTAAGTCAAGATCCGTCTCCGTGCGCGCTCATTCAGGGGGTGAGTCGACAGGCTTCTGAAGTTCGTGGGAAACGTCCGTACAGATCGACTGAGCAAGAGCTACTGCGCGGTGTCGGCCCTTTCGAACGTCGGATTCGAGTGCGGCGCCGGCGATGTCGTCGGCGTTCTGGGCTTGAACGGCGCCGGCAAATCGACCCTGCTCCGTATCCTTTCCGGGGAGCTGCTGCCCAGCGCCGGCAGCGTCCAGATCGGAGGCGTGGAGCTTGGCGTCGATTCCCGGGCGATGCGAAGCCTCGTCGGCTACCTCCCGGAGGAACCGCCGCTTTACCGGGAGATGCGCGTTCGCGACTACCTTCACTTCGTGGGGGCTCTGAACGGCGTGCCGGGGCGGCTGCTCCGCGGGCGAGTCGTCGCGGTCGCCGAACGGGTCCACGTCGAGCATCAGCTGGACCGGGTGATCGGCGAGCTGTCGATGGGCTTCCGCAAGCGGGTCGGCATCGCGCAGGCGATTCTGCACGAGCCGGAGGTCGTCCTGCTCGACGAACCGGTGTCATCGCTCGACCCGGCCGAGATCGTCGGCATGAGGGAGCTGGTCCGTTCGCTCGGCGGCGATCGGACGGTGTTCACCTCGTCGCATCACCTGCGCGAGATCCACGAGACCTGCGATTCGATCCTCGTTCTCCACGAGGGCGCTCTGGTCGTGCATGGAACCCAGGACGAGCTGGGCGCGCTGGCCGGTCGCGAACGGATCGAAGTCGAACTGAGGGGCGCGCCGGCTGACGCCGCCCGGAGCCTTCCCGCGGGTGCGACGCGGGTGGCGTCGGAGGATCTCGGCGGCGGTGTCTCGGTGATCACCGTCGAGCTGGCGGAGGCAGCGAGAGAAACCGTCGTGGCCGCTCTGGTGGCTTCGGATCTCGGTGTGCGACGGGTAGAGCCGGTCCGCTCGGACCTCGAGAGGGTTTTCCTCGATCTGGTCTCGGGCGATGGCGTGCCGGAGTCCGCGAGCGACGGGAACGGATCGTGAGCACCGTCCTCCTGATCGCCCGGCGCGAGCTGCGAGCCGCCTTCGCGGGCCTCTACGGCTGGGCCATCCTGGCCCTGGTCCTGATGCTGGACGGTCTCTTCTTCAACGCCTACACCCTGGGCAGCCAGCGCCCTTCGAGCGAAGTCCTGAGCCTGTTCTTCTACGCGAACTTCGGCGTGACCATGGCGGCGGCGGTGTTCGTGACGATGCGCTCCTTCGCCGCCGAGCGGGAGCAGCGCACGCTGGTGCTTCTGCTGACCTC
>JAPOVF010000292.1 GCA_026708285.1 Acidobacteriota bacterium | reverse complement strand
ACTCCAGGACGCCGCCGCCGTCCAGTTCGAGAAGGCGCTCGACCTCGCCGAGGAAACCGAGAGCCCCGATGTCGCCGTGCTCCGGCGGCGACTGGCTCAACTCGGTCGCTGAGCCGACTCCCGTCCAGGCAGCTCTTCAACCGAGGCTCTTCGGTAACTTGAGTGGTTTGACTGATGCCATATCAAATGGTATTCCTTCTGCCATGACAATGATCGACAAGGCGGGTCGGCTGGTCGTACCCAAGGCAATCCGCGATGCGGCACAGCTACATCCGGGGACGCAAGTCCGCTTTCGGCTCAGCGGCGGCTGCGTCCAGATCGAGCCGGCACCCCTCAACGTGCAGCTTGAGCGCCGCGGTTCGGTGATCGTCGCCGTTCCCAGAGGAAGCACGCCGCCTCCCCTGACCTCCTCCGACGTGGCGGCAGTGATCAGCGAAGTCCGCACCCGTCAGGATCGGGAGAAACCGGGCGGTTGAGCCGGTACCTCTGCGATACGACCTGTCTGGTCGCGACCGTCAGCTCCTGGCACGAGCACCACGACCGCACGCGAGCGGAAATCGACCGGAGGGCGAACCGGGGCGAAGAACTCGTCCTGGCGGCTCACTCGCTCGCCGAGACCTTTTCGGTGCTGACGCGACTGCCGGCGCCACATCGACTGCGAGCCGCAGATGCTCTCGCTGTGATCGAGGCCAACTGGCGTTCGACGCCGGTCGTCCATCTGACTGGAGCGGAGACCTGGGGCGCCATCAGGGAAGCCACCCGTCTCGGTGCCAGCGGCGGCAGAATGTACGACGCGCTAATCGCCCATGCGGCGCTCAAAGTCCATGCCGAGACGATCCTCACCTGGAACGTCCGTGACTTCGCTCCGTTCGCGGCCCAGATTCGCGTGGAGGCCCCTGCCTGAAGGTCGACGACCCGGCACAGACGTTGCAGGCCATCTGGCTGCCCTGATCTCGAACATCAAGGTAGGAGGGTCCTATTGAAGCTCGGTTGGACTGCGGCCGTCACCCTGCTTGTCGCGAGCGTCCCCCTTTGGGGACAGGAAGAGGCGCTGCCGGACCTGTTCTCGGACGTCATCGACGTCCGGGTGGTGAACCTCGAAGTCGTCGTCACCGACCGGAAGGGCAACCGCATCGGCGGTCTGGAGGCCTCGGACTTCGAGCTCCTGGTCGACGGGGAACCGGTGCCGGTCGAGTACTTCACGGAGATCGACGACGGCCGTGCAACAACCTCCTTCGGCAACCTGGTCGGCGAAGCGCCCACGGTGGCGCCCGACGGTCCGGTCGCCACGAACTACCTCATCTTCATCGACGAACTGTCGGCGATCCGCCAAAGCAGAAACCGGATCCTGCAGAACATCGAGGAGGATCTCGACGACCTGGGACCGACCGACCGGGTCGCGCTAGTGGCGTTCGACGGTCGCAGTCTCACGCGGATCGCAGACTGGACGAGCTCCCGAGACGACATCGAGGACGCGTTGTCACGAGCACGGGATCGGAAAGCGCTCGGCATGCAGAACAAGTTCGGTCTCGGGTTTCAGACCCGGCGATCCGTGCTAGCCGCGGCCGGCACGCTACGCAGCTTTGCCGTTGCTCCCGGCCGCAAGGTGATGCTCATTCTGGCGGCGGGATGGGACACGCAGGTCGATCTATGGAACCCTCGGTTGCTCTGGTTGCTCGGAGTCAGGGACGCCAGTCTGAATGACCTGTACGGGCCCCTGGTTCACGCCGCGAACCTGGTCGGCTACAGCCTCTACCCGATTGACATGGGCGGGGCCGGACCCGCCCGTTCGAACGACGGGAGAGCCAACCAAGCGGAGTTCGGACTGACGGGACTCGCCGCACCATGGGGAGGGCGACCCAATACACCGGAGGACTCGCGGCGATGGCACGATGTTCTTCGTCACCTGGCCGACGAGACCGGCGGGCTGCCGATGATCAACTTCTTCAGCAACAAGGCGCTTGCCGAGACGGCGGAAGACACGCGCTCCTACTACTGGCTCGGCTTCGAGCCGCCACGAGCCCAGGACGACGCGCTACACGACATCCTGGTGCGAGTCATCGACCGGCCCTGGCTCCGGGTTCGGTCCCGCCGGAGCTACATGGACATGTCGAAGAGCACCGAGGTGACGATGCTCGTCGAGGGGGCACTGCTGTTCGGCGGCGCCCCCGGCGGCGTCGCCCTCGAAGTCCACTTCGGCTCGCCAGAAAAGGCCGGGATCCGGAAGATCGCCGTACCGATGGAGGTTCGGATCCCGCTCAAGGACGTGACAATGCTGCCCGCCGGCGACCAGTGGATGAACGAGCTGGAGTTCCGGGTGACCGTGATCGACGAGTACGGCGACCACTCGGAGACGCCGATTGACAGGTTCCCGATCCACGGCTCGAAGGCGCCGTCGCCCGGAGACACCTTCATCTACGAAACGGAACTCGTGATGCGAAAGCGCCCACACCGCTATGTCGCCGCGGTGTACGACCCTCTTTCCGGCGCGATCCTGTCGGCGACGGGGACGGTGGGGCCTGACAGCGGAACGGTCACGACGGTAGGAGACGTCAAGTGAACTTCTACAACATTCACTTCGCCGCCCTTCTGCTGATCGCGTTCCCGATCGCGGCTCAGGACGAATCCCTACCCGACCTGTTCTCCGACGTCATGGACGTCCGCGTCGTCAACCTCGAGGTCGTCGTCACCGACAGGAAGGGCAACCGTATCCGGGGTCTCGAGGCCTCCGACTTCGAACTCCTGGTGGACCGGAAACCGCTACCGATCGCCTACTTCACGGAGGTCGACGAGGGCTACGCACGAAGCTCGATCGACGATCAGGTCCCGGCCGCGACGGCCCTGGCCGCGGACGAGCCGGTGGGCACGAACTACCTCATCTTCATCGACGATCTGCACGCCCAGGGACACCAGCGCGATCGGGTGCTGAGCCGGCTCGAAGGGGAACTGACGGTCCTGAACCCAGCGGATCGCGTCGCCATCGTCGCCTTCGACGGCCGCGACGTGTCCCTGCTCGCGGACTGGACGAACTCTCGCCCGAGGATCAACCGGGCACTCGTTCAGGCGCGCCAGCGCAAGGCACACGGCCGTGCGAGACAACTCGACCTGGGCAGCGGGTCCCAGCCGACCCGCCGGACCGTGATGGCAGCGGCGGCAACGATTCGCAGTTTCGCCGATGCTCCGGGCCGCAAGGTGATGCTGCTCCTGGCGCAGGACTGGAGTGCGCCGAACAGCTTTCGGACCACCCAGGCGAGCATGCAAAGCCTGTACGGCCCTCTCGTTCATGCAGCCAACAGAGTCGGCTACAGCCTCTACCCGATCGACCTTCCCGGGCTCAGACCCAGCCCCAGGACCCGGGAGTTCATTGGCCTAGACCTGGGCTCGTCCAGACCGGGCGGCCACCAGTACTTCTCCACCGGCGACTCACGTGGCAGCAACATCGTCACCTATCCTGGTCCCTATCTGTCCAGGTCGGATCAGATCTCCTACGGGCTGTGGTACACGGAGACGCGAGAGCACGATGTCCTCGTCTTCCTCGCCTCGCAGACGGGCGGCAAGGCAATGCTCAACTCCTACCGCGACAGAGCCCTCAGCGAGACCGCGGACGACACCCGCTCGTACTACTGGCTCGGCTTCGAGCCCCCTCGGGCGGAGGCCGACGAGCTCCACCGCATCAAGGTGCGCCTCGCCGGCCACAGAGGCCTCCGCATCCGGGCGCGGAAGCACTACCTGGACATGTCCAGGGGCACCGAACTCTCCATGCTCCTGGAAGGTTCGCTGCTCTTCGGCGGATCCCCCGGCAAGGGCTCCCTCGAAGTACGCTTCGGTACGCCGCGAAAGGCCGGCTTCCTGAGAGTCGCCGTGCCGATGACGGTCGAGATCCCTCTCGACGACCTGGAGTTGTTGCCGATGGATGGCCGGTGGATGAACGAAGTCGAGCTTCGGGTCACCACGCTCAGCGAACGCGGCCGCCTGTCGCCGCTGCCGGTTCGGAAGATCCCGGTGCTGAGACCGGAAGCGCCGGCGCCCGGCGAGACGTTCATCTACGAAACGGACCTTCGCCTCCGCAGGCGCAGTCACCGCTACGTCGCGGCGGTCTACGACCCGTTGACCGGCACGATCCTGTCCACGGAGGGGACGGTCGACCCCGAAGATAGAGTCAATGGACGCTGAACGGTACGCCTGAGGAGAGTCCATGAGATTCCCATCCGCACTCCTGGCCGCCCTGGTCCTCGCCGCACTCCCGGCCGCCGGACAGGAGACACCCGCGCTCGACGTGTTCTCCGAAGTGATCGACGTTCGGGTCGTGAACGTCGAAGCGGTGGTCACCGACAGGGACGGAA
>JAPOVF010000374.1 GCA_026708285.1 Acidobacteriota bacterium | reverse complement strand
CCGCCGGGCAAGCGAGATCCCGAGGGCGATGACCGCCAGAACGTAGGCGGCGAATACGAAGAGGTCTAGGCCGGCCGTCACTCGGGAGACAGGACCGGCGCTTCGCTCGGCCACTCGATGCCCGGCATGGGGTACCTAGGAAGCGCCGCGGGATCGAGCACGAAGTGCCGGATGCGAGTGCGCCGGTGCGTGTAGGTCACATGGACTCGGCCGTCGCCAGTCTGGATCACCGCTGGATAGGAGTACTCGCCGTCCTGGTCCTCGAGCATCAGCGAGGCGTCCCAGGTCTCGCCGTCGTCCGACAGAGCGACGTTCAGGCGCGAGCGCGAACCGGCCCAGGCGCCGTTCCTCCGCACCTTGTGGTTGTAGACCAGCAAATGCCGGCCGTCCGCCAGGGTCAGACCGTCGACACCGGCGTCGGGGTTGAGCAGACCGGTGGCATAGATCGGCCCCCACGTCCTACCGTCGTCAGCGGAACGGGAAGCGGCGATGCGGCTCTGCTTGGAGCGGAACATCGCCAGGAGCTCGCCGCCACCGAGGGTGAAGATCGTCGGCTGGATGATCCAGAAGTCCTCGCCGGTCGCCGTCTTGCCGGCCAACCGGTCCGTACGGGTCCAGTTCCGTCCGAGGTCGGTCGACCGCTCGAAGTGAGCCCGCCAGGCTGGAGGGTCCGGCGCATCCTCGATACTCGAACCCGCCAGCAGCGAGCCGTCGGCCAGGGTGATCGGCTTGTTCTTGATGGGACCCAGGATGCCGTCCGGCAGGCGCGGCCGTCGTCCTCCGACTCCATGACCATCCCCCACCACTCCGGCGGACTCGGGCCGACCTTGTAGAAGAGAAGCAGGGGTGCGCCGTCCCGGGGCGACTGGTAGAGAACCGGGTTCCAGGTCGGGTAGCGAACGCCGTCCCGCTGAACGCCGTTCGCCACTTCGACGGGAACCGTCCAGCCGCCTGTGCCGAGCCGGCTGAACCAGATGCCGACGTCCGCGTTCCGCTCGGCGGTCCCGCCGAACCAGGCAGCGACCAGGGCGCCGGAAGCCGTCTCGGCGATCGTCGAGGCGTGGCATTCCGGATGCGGCGCGTCGTTGAAGATGAACTCGGCCAGCACGACGCCATTCTCGGCTGCCGCCGGTGCCGTGAGCATTGCGGCAAGCGCTGCGGCCACGGCGCCTGTCCGTTGTCGCGGGCTCATCACGGCGCGTCCTGTGGCGCAGCGGAAAGAAGCAGCCCTTCAGCCTGACGAATGATCTCGCGCGCCCGTTCCAGCAGCTCCGCATCGGTCGCGCTGCTGATCGGATGCTCGATCACAGCGAACGGGTAGCCCGGCGCACCGCAGGCCTGCGCCATCAGCTCGGCGCCGTCGACGAACGCCGACGTCATCACACCGACCGCCGGCACACCTTCGCGCTCGAACGTCACGGAGTCGTGCAGACTGCACGACGAGCAGCTCCCTCAGTCGCCGACGCCGGTGATGACCAGGCGGCGCCTTGCCAGACGGCGCACGAGTTCCGGCTCGGCCGGAGCGCTGTAGTTCCCCTTCGTCGCGCGCTCGACCGTGGCCACACTCCAGCGCTCCCGTAGCAGCGCCTCCACGTGATCGAAAAGCGGAGCCACGCCAGCCTTGCCGTTCGAGAGCAGGGCCACGTCGATCCCAGCCAGCGCGATCAACCGGGGTGCCGGCGAGAGCCGCGGCGGGGAGCCTTCCCAGGAGGGGTCGAGAACCTGCACGGTTCGGAGTGTAGCCCCGGACGGCTACAGACTAGGCTCTGCGCTGTCCTGCGCGTCGAACCGCTGGCGTGAGGACACTCGCGGGAAGGAACGAAGAGCCATGAGGAGAGTTCGCTACTGCGTCGCCATGAGTCTGGACGGCTACATCGCCGGGCCCAACGGCGATGCGGACTGGATCGTCATCGATCCCGACTACGACTTCGCCGAACTGTACGGCGAGTTCGACACCTACCTGATCGGCCGGAAGACCTTCGAGAGCACCGGCGGCCAGGACCAGGGCTCGATGCCCGGCGCCCGCACCTACGTGTTCTCGCGGACCCTGAAGCAGAGCGACTACAGGAACCTCACGATCGTCGGCGACGACTGGAGGAAGGTCGTCCAGTCCCTCCGCGAAGAGGACGGCAAGAAGGACATCTGGCTGTTCGGCGGCGGGTCGCTGTTCCGCAGCCTCGCCGAGGCGGGCCTCGTCGACACGGTGGAGGTCGCGGTGATTCCAACGATTCTCGGCGGTGGAGTTCCGCTGATCGCCGAGCCGGCGCCGCGGATCAAGCTCGAACTCGTAGCACAGGACGTCTACAAGGAGACGGGGACGGTCGACCTCGTCTATTCCGTGGAGCGCGCCTAGCGCCCGCTAGAACCGATCCGCCTCCCAGAAGGCGAAGCGCTCGGGCGGCAGGCAACGGGCCAGGATGTCGTCTTCGTTGGCTACGCCGAGGTGAAAGGCCAGTGCAGCGTCGTCCAGGCTACGGACCATCCAAGTGGCGGGAGGCCTCGCGTCTGGCGGCACTTCGTTCCATGCCGGCTGGCTGTCGATGCGAGCGCCGGCATCCGCCAGCAGGCCCTCCAGAGCCTCGTCGCGAGTCAGCGGCATCCGGATCGCTCCCACACCGCGTCCGGTCATGGCAGCGGCCAGCAACTCGCACAAGGCGGCGGCGGCGGCGCCCTCCCGGCCCCACTCCACCACCCGCAGCCGTCCATTGAAGTCGGCGACCCGCAGGTAGGCCGCCCTGTGAGTTCCGCCGTCCGCGATCCAGATGTCCTCCTCCGGCGTGCCGGCAAGCCGGAAGCTACCCTGCCAGTCCTCCGCGGAGGCACGGTCGACGATGCCGTCCAGGGGCGCGCCGGCCGCACCGTCGGAGTAGACGCTCCAGAGACGCTCCAGCTCGCCCGTGTCGGCCGCCGGGTCGTAGCGACGGACGCCGCCCTCCAGCAACTCCCCAACCCCGGGCCAGTGCAGCGTGCGCCAGCCGCGCGACCAGGGCCGGTATCCGTACTGCCCGTACCACCGAAGTCGCTCGGCCAGGAGGTACGAGAGCACCATCCCTCTCTCCCGCATCGCTTCGATCGCCCGCTCGAGCAGAGCGCCTGCTACTCCCCGTCGCCGCGAGTCGGGCCGGGTGAAGACACTGCCGATGCCGCCCATGGGCAGCACCCGACCGCTGATCCGGACCCGGCGCGGGAAGATCTGAACGCACGAAACCAGCTCGCCGCCCAGCGCCGCCACCCAGACGTTCCGCGGTTCGAACGCGGGATCGAGCTCGATGTAGCGCCGGAAGAAGTCCCGCCCCCGCTGGCCGTCCGGAAACGGCCAGCCGTCCAGCAGGTCGAGCAGAACCTCGATCTCGCCGGCGCGGAGGGTTCGGAGATACGCGTACGTCACGGCGGCGACTTTGCCATGCACTCTGCCCTTGCTGCTTGACGGGAGAACAGGACTTAGCCAGACTTAGCTAGGCCGGACTCTGGAGGGGAGAAACGGATGAAGGTGAACATGCACGAAGCGAAGTCTCAACTCTCGCGCCTGGGCAGGCTGGCTTGGGAAGGCGAGGAGGTCGTCATCGCCAAGGCGGGAGAGCCGTACCTGCGGCTCGAGCCCTACCGCGAGAAGAAACTGGAGCCCCGCAAGCTGGGAGGTCTGGAAGGACAGATCTGGATGGCGCCAGACTTCGATGAACCTGACGAGGAACTCTTCGAAGAGCTCATGAACTCGAAGATCTTCCCCGACGAAACCTGACGGTGGAGCGGCTGCTGCTCGATACGCACGCCTTCCTGTGGTGCTTGTCCGAAACCGGCAGGCTGCGGGTGGCATCGCGCAACGCCATCGAAGATCCGCGCAACGAGATCTTCGTCAGCGCGGTCACAGCCTGGGAAATCACCGTCAAGCGACTCAAGGGGAAGATGGAAGCGCCGGACAACCTCGCGGCAATGGTCGACGAGAAGGGCTTCGCCCATCTGCCGCTGACGTTCCACCACGCGGAGCTGGCAGCGCGTCTGCCACGACACCACAAGGACCCGTTCGACCGGTTCCTGATCGCCCAGGCTCAGGCCGAGAGACTCACGGTCGTCACTCGCAATGCCCACTTCCCCCTGTACGGAGTACGGACCGTGCGCGCCTGAGGCCGGAACCGACGGACGCAAGCTAGTCTTCCCGACGTGAACCTGCGTGCAGCCTCACTGCTCGGGTTGCTGGTGGTCCCTCTCGCCCTGGCGGGCCAGACGGAGTTGCCAATCCGGGTCGAACCGTTCGTGCAGCAAGTGGCGGAGTACGAGCCGCCAACGATCGACGCCAGCACTTCGCCCACGGCTGCGCCATCGCCCGTCCGCACACTCGACGCCCCCGGCGAAGTC
>JAPOVF010000156.1 GCA_026708285.1 Acidobacteriota bacterium | reverse complement strand
TGCAGGCCCAGGGCCGCCTGCGGCCCGGCATGTTCGCCAGCGTGTTCGTCGAGACCGACGTTCACGAGAACGCGCTCGTCGTGCCGAAGAAGGCCCTGGTCCTGGAGAGCACGTCCGACACCGTGTACGTAGCGGTGGACGACGGGGAAGGTGGCGCGATCGCCCAGCGCCGTGAACTTGAACTCGGCTACGAAGAGAGCGACAGCCTGGAGGTGCTTGCCGGCCTCCGTGAGGGTGAGGACGTCGTGATCATCGGTCAGGACGGCCTCTCCGACCAGACGCCGATTTCGATAGATGAGCGAGAGGGGCCGGCTGCGGCGCCCACGATGTTCACTTCGGCTCCGGCGACGGGCGCCGGGAGCCCGACCAGGATCGCGGCAGGTCATGCGGCACCGGCTGCCGGCGGAGCGCCAGCGGCCGACCAGGCCGCGCCGCAGCCGCGCCGACCCGGCGGGCCCGGATCCGGCCCGCCGGGCCAGGGAGGTCCCGGAGGCTTCCGTGGCGGCCCACCGGGCGGCTTCGATCCGAGTCAAATGACCCCGGAACGGCTCGAAATGATGCGCGCGCGCATGAAGGAACGGGGCATGAGCGACGAGCAGATCGACCAGATGATCGAGCGCATCCGAAGCGGCGAGGGGCCGCCGGGAAGACCGCCCGGTGGACGGCCTGGCCGGCAGCAGGGTGGACCGCCGGGTTGATCGGGATTCGCGGCTCCTGACCAGGTAATCACGAAGTGCGGGTTGTTTCCTTCGCCACCCGGCGACCGGTCACGGTGTTCATCTTCGCACTGGCGGCGGTGGTCTTCGGCGGCGTCGCCTTCCGCGACCTGGCGGTCGATCTGCTGCCGGACATCACGTACCCGTCTCTCACCGTTCAGACGGGGTACGAGGGCGCGGCACCGGTCGAGATGGAGACCCTGATCACGCGGCCGGTGGAGGACGCGGTCGGTGTGGTCAACGGTGTCAACCGGGTCATCTCCAGCTCCCGAGCGGACATCAGCGAGGTCACCCTGGAGTTCTCCTGGGGCACGAACATGGACTTCGCGTCGCTCGACGTGCGCGAGCGACTGGACCAGGTGCGCTTGCCGATCCAGGCCGAACGGCCGGTGCTGCTGCGCTACGACCCCTCGCTCGATCCGATCCTGCGGATGGGACTCGCCGCCGGCGGCAGCGACCTGATGGCACTGCGCCTGCTGGCCGAGGAGGATCTGAAACGGAAGCTCGAGCGCCTCGAAGGAGTGGCGGCGGTCGTCGTCAGCGGCGGCCTGGAGGAGGAGATCCAGGTCGAGATCGACGAGCGGCGCCTGACCAGTCTCGGGTTGACGATGAACCAGGTGATGACCCGCCTGGGGCAGGAGAACGTGAATCTGACCGGGGGCCGGCTGCGCGACGGCCAGACCGACTACCTGGTGCGGACGATCAACGAGCTGCTGCGTCCGGAAGAGATACGGGAGATCGTGATCGACCGGGCCCAGGGCGCGATCGTCCGTCTCGAGGACATCGCCCGCGTCTACCAGGGCGCCAGGGAACGCGAGGTGATCACCCGGATCGACGACAAGGAGGCCGTGGAGATCGCGGTCTACAAGGAGGGCGGTACGAACACGGTGACCGTCGCTTCCGCCGTGCTCGAGCGGGTGGAGGAGCTGGAGGAGGAGCTCAGGGCGATCGATCCCCAGCTCGAACTGAGCGTGCTGACCGACCAGTCGCGCTACATCCGGGACTCCGTATCGGCCGTCATCGAGACGGCCCTCATCGGCGGCTCGCTGGCGATCGTCGTCCTCTTCCTGTTCCTGCGGAGCGCGCCGAAGACGGCGATCATCGGGATCTCGATCCCGGTCTCGGTCGTGGCGACCTTCTTCCTGATGTACGTCGCCGGCGTGTCGCTCAACATCATGTCGCTCGGCGGCATCACCCTGGGAATTGGACTCCTGCTGGACAACTCGATCGTCGTCCTGGAAGCGATCCAGCGCCGCCGCGACCAGGGGCTGGGCGTCGTCGAGGCTGCCCGGGCGGGCGCCTCCGAGGTCGGCCGGGCAGTGATCGCGAGCACGATCACGACCGTCTGCGTGTTCGTGCCGATCGTGTTCGTCGAGGGCGTCGCCGGCCAGATGTTCGGCGACCAGGCCCTGACCGTCACGTTTTCCCTGCTGGTGTCGTTGGGGGTTGCGCTCACCGTGATCCCGATGCTCGCCTCCCGGAGGTTCTTCGCTGCCGGGGAGCCGGTCGAGGCCGTCCAGAACGTCGGGCGTTCCAACCCCGTGACTCGCGCCCTTTCGGCTTTCTTCAACGCGATCGGTGTCGGCATCGCGCTGGCGGTCAAGACCATCTTCCGCGGTGTAGCGGCCGTGATGTCGGTGTTGTTGCGCCCCGTGCTTGCGGCGTTCGACGCGTTGCTTCGGGGCGTTACCGCTGTCTATGCCCGGATTCTCGAAGGAGCCCTTCGACACCCCGTACTGGTCGTCCTGGTGGCCGTCGTACTCCTGGCGGGGAGCGTCCAGCTCATCGGCTCGCTGGGCAGCGAACTCGTCCCGGAGTTGATTCAGGGCGAGTTCTACGTCGACGCCGAACTGGCGCCGGGCAGCCGTCTGGAGGTGACGGATCGACGCCTGAGGACCGTTGAGCGGTTCGTGCGGGAACAACTGAAGGACGAGGTGCAGTCGGTGTACACGGTGGTGGGCACGTCGAACGAACAGGGTGGCGCCGCCGGCGAGCGACGAGAGAACATCGGTCAGGTCAACGTGCGATTGCATCCGCCGATCGACGTGGAGCGCGAGGAGCTGATCATGAGCCGGATCAGGGACGAGATCGACGCGGAGAACGCGTCCTTCGCGGCCCAGGGGCCGGCGGTCGCGGGGGCCGCCTCAGCTCCGGCCGGCGCCGGAGTCGGGCCTGGGTCGGCGGTCATGGACGATACGATGAAGTACCGGTTCGGCCGTCCGACCTACTTCAGTTTCCGGAGCCCGGTCGAGGTGCAGATCCGTGGCCACAACCTGGCGCTGTTGAAGAGGCTGGCGGATCAGGTGGTCTCCCGAATGCGCGAAGTCGAGGGCCTGGTAGACGTGAAGTCTTCGACGGAAGGCGGCAACCCGGAGCTGCAGATCATCTTCGACCGGGAGCGCCTGTCGACGCTGAACTACACGGTCGCCCAGCTTGGCGCCGTGATCCGCTCCAAGGTGCAGGGCGACATCGCGACGGACATCGTGCGCGAGGACCGGAACATCGAGGTGAGATTGCGGACCGATGAGGGCTACCGCGACTCGGTTCGCGATCTGCGCAACCTGAACATCCGTCAGAGCGGTGCCACACCGCTGCCGTTGTCCGCCGTGGCGGACGTGATCGAGACGGAGGGACCCGCGGAGATCCGCCGCAGCGACGGCACGCGGGTGGCGCAGATCGAGGCGAACATCGTCGGCCGCGACCTGGGCAGCGTCTCCGACGACATCCAGGCGATCCTCGACTCGACCCCGTTCCCGGTCGGCTTCGACTACTCGATCGGCGGCCAGCGCCAGGAGATGGAACGCTCCTTCGACAGCATGAGGCTCGCGATCCTGCTCGCCGTGTTCATGGTCTACCTGGTCATGGCGTCGCAGTTCGAATCCCTGCTACACCCCTTCGTCATCCTGTTCGCGGTGCCGTTCTCGATCATCGGCGCGATCGGCATCCTCTACCTGACGCGGACGCCGGTGAGCATCGTCGTCCTGATCGGCGGCATCCTGCTGGCCGGAATCGTGGTGAACAACGCGATCATCCTCATCGACTACACGAATCGCCTGCGGCGCGCCGGCAAGGCCAAGGTGGAGGCCTTGCGCGAGGCCTGCCTGGTTCGCCTGCGGCCGATCCTGATGACGACATCGACCACGGTGCTGGGTCTGCTGCCGATGGCGCTGGGACTGGGGGAGGGTGCGGAACTCAGAACGCCGATGGCCTTGACCGTGGTCGGCGGATTGCTGACCTCGACGCTGCTGACTCTGATCGTGATCCCGGCGCTCTATCTCCTGCTGGACCTCCACAGGCACGACGCCGATCCTGAGGCCGTCGCCGAAGCAGCTACGTAGGCCGGACGCCGCTGCGGACTGAACGCCGTCGGTGGGCGGAGAGCCCTACGGGAACGCTGATGCGAGTTCCCGAGCAGTCCAGGGGTCTACGCGGTCGCTTGTTCGCTGGCGGACACTGGTGACGAGTTCGGGCGAGACGGGATCAGCGGTGTTGCCCCAGCTTCGGCGGACGTAGGTGAGGAGGGCGGCGATGGCCGTGTCGGGGAGCCGGGGGTCGGCGGCGAAGCCGGGCATCAGGTCGTCCCAGATTTCGCCGTGGACTTCGATCGGCCCCTCGATTCCCTGGAGGACGAGGGCGACCAG
>JAPOVF010000282.1:741-4380 GCA_026708285.1 Acidobacteriota bacterium | reverse complement strand
GCTCGCGCACCATCGCCCGCGCCTCTTCCTCCGTCGTCGGCGTGTTCGTGAAGCCCGAGTTGAAGCCGCCCGGGTAGGAGAAGCCCAGGCCGGCAGTGAATGCCCGTGGCAGGTCCGGCCGTCCGGCGTTCGCCTCGAGCATCAGGCCCACCTTGTCCGGGTCGTCGGCGCCGACGCTCCGGGTGGTCGTCACACCGTAGTAGAGCTGCGACCGGAGTGCCTGCTCGGTGGCCTCCAGGGGACCGCCGTAGTGCGCGTGCAGGTCAACGAGTCCGGGAACAACCGTCTTACCGGCGGCGTCAACGACTTCCGTGTCCTCCGGCACCTCGACGGCGTCGCTCGGGCCGGCCGCCCGGACGCGGCCGTCATCGATCAGGATGATCGAGTCGGCGACAGGGTCTCCGCCCGTGCCGTCGATCAGCCGGGCGCCGACGATCGCGAGATCGGCGGGCTCTGCTGGCTCGGCATCAGCACCGCAAGCCGCGAGGAGGGCGATCGCCAGGAGGGCGAGAACTGGACCAGCACCGTGTCTTGTCATGGTGCGAGCAGGCTACCAGCCGGCTCGCACCTAAGGCACGGTTCGCGAGTCGTTCTCGAAGTGAGTGCGGATCGAGATCCGACTACGGATCACCTAGGGTGCCGCTCGTTCTTCCAACCAGTTGACCATACCCTCGAACAGCCTTGGGACGAATCGCTGCAACCGAGCGTAGTCGTTCGGCGCCGCGCCGCTCATGTCCATGAGGTTGTGTCGACCATTCGGAAACGTCCGAATGCTGAAGTCCTGATTGCCACCCGCCGCCAACGCTGCAGCAATGGAGGCCACGTTTTCTGCGACACCCTCGGGTGTATCGAGTTCACCGAAGACAACAAGCACCGGCACCTTCAGCAAGCGGAGCGTCGGCACTGGGTCGTAGAAGTAGGAGCGTCGATACTGCGTCCACCCGATGCTGTCGGCCGTGTCGGGCCCACTGAGGTCGGTACCCGGCCATAGGTACCATGGAGGCCGCAGCTCAGCCGCACGCGCTCGCAGTACGGCGTACTCCTCCCAGTCGCTTTCGGATCCCGTTCGCATGAAGCGGTTCTTCGCTAGCTGGAATTCGATTGCTTCCTCAACTAGTTGATCAGGAAAGCCAGCCCGCCGGAGCTCCCACTCGCTGTCCAGCAACTCGCCTCGTTCGGGAGTCAAGCCGCCGCCGGACAATGTCACGACAAACGCCGCGCTTGTCATGCGGACCGCGGCTAGCGGCGCGATCCACGCGCCCTGACTCAAGCCCCAGAATCCAATCCGCCCGGAATCGATCTCTGGCCGCGACTGAAGCACGCGTCCAGCTGCAACCGCGTCATCGGCAAGCTCCTCAAAGCTAGCGTCGCGCCAGCTTCCAGACGAGGCACCAGCTCCGCGCTTGTCGAACGCCAGAACGGCGAAGCCCCGCGTCGCCAGTAGGTACCCCAGCCCCCAGAACCACTCCCGAACCGCAGCACCGCCGCCATGGGTGAACACGAGAGCCGGATGTGGCCCGGGTGACGGCGGAAGCAAGAGGGATCCAGCTAGCGTGACATCACCATTCCGGAAGCTGATCTGCTCCTGCTTCAAAGGCACGCGGATCGCTTCCTCAGTTACTCCTGTTCTCGACGTGCGGACGAGACGTTCCTCTTCCGTCCCGCGGAACTCGAAGGTCAATGTGAAGTCCGTTGGAAACGGGACTCGGAGTGCCGGGCCGGCAAAGAACGTGGACGTGGACTTCGGAAACGCCATGCGCACTCTCCCTGACACGGGGTCCGTCACCATCAGGTCCGGCGACCCAAGCGCCCCGTCGATCAACAGCATCCGGCCGTCGGCGAACCGGTACGCGCCATGGTAGCGAGCCGATGTCGCGGACTCCAGGTCCGCGACACGGATCAGTTGGAAACCACCGCTAGCGCGGCCTCCCTGTGCCTCAAACGTCCCGGTGAGCATGTCGCCCGCTAGAGTTCCCAAGAGCATCAGAGATCCCGGCCCCTCGATACGGACTGATGAACCGTCCACATCTACAGATTGAAGAGGCCCGGAGAGCATACGGGCAGGCATCGTGCCGACGCCCGGTGGCCGCGCTCCCAACTCGATCTTGGCCGAGTAGAAAGCGAATTGGTCTCCCGCCTCAAGTCCACCGACCCAGCGCCCAGCCATCGTCTCTGCCGAGGGTGGCTGCGCGCAAAGCGCTGATGCGCCGCACATCGCGACCACTATCGGCAGCCAGTAGACCACCGCTCGTGAGATTCGCATTCGCTGCTCCTTCTGGGTCCTCAAGTTCGGTGCCTCAACTCTCCGTCAAGACAACTATGCCGGTTTCGAAGGTCACGTAACGCCCCGAACTCAGCGGTTCCCCTGACGCGCTGCAAAGGAGACACGGAATCGGGTGCCATCAACAAGTGTGTTCTTCCAGCGCCTCCGGAACTGGTTTGTGTTGAGCCTTGCGCTCACCGCGGCTCTGAAACCGGATACGCGGGCACCGGAACTCGCCACTAGCCGACGTACGCTGACTGCTTCGTCACGCTGCGAGGTAATCTGTCTACTCACAACATCATTCAGTGCCCGCTCCAACACGGCCAGCCCAGGTCCGAGCAACTCCCAGTCCAGCGCGTGAGTGGGTCGGACCGCCTCAACTTCGGTCTTCTGGTGGAGCGTCGCGGGAGCGTTCGTAGCTGGGACCGGATTCGCGACCGCGACCGTTACTCCCACAACGCCGACGACACTCAGGGCAAGCGCGCTCACGAGCCCTCGACGGCGCGGTCGATCGCGCCTGACAATGGCCATGATCCCCTTCTCGAACTGCGACGGATGAACGACCGGCAGCGACAGAACCGTCTCTCTCCGGTTCATGCTCGCCGCCAGGGAAACGAGATGCCTCGCGTACTCCGACGGACGCTGGCCGACCGCCAGAACGTCTTCGTCGCAAGCCTGCTCGCGGCTCGCTGCCGCTAGACGCGACGCGATCCAACTCAACGGATGGAACCAATAGAGCGCCAGCACGACACGACCCAGGAGCTGGCGCAGCGCGTCGCGTCTGCGTACGTGGATCAGTTCGTGCGTGAGGACGACAGTGCGCCGAGCGGTCGACCAGCCGGACGCTGAAGCCGGCAGCAGAATGACGGGGCTGCAGAGGCCGCCGGTCATCGGCGTAACGACTTCTCCGCCTAGACGGAGCCGCACGTCGGCGTGGAGACCCAACTCCTTCTGAACTGCTCCCAACTGACGATGCCAGCTTGGATCGGCCACCGGCCGCGCGGAGCGAAGGAGCTTCCGAAACCTCAGGATCCCAACCCCGAGGGAGCCGAGAGCCCCCACGCAGCCGATCGCCCAGATCAGAAGCGGCAGGCGAGAGATCCCGGGAGCGGTATGAGCGACAACATAGGCAACTTGGGACGGCAAACCGGAGGCCCCAACCGGCCCGCCAGGATCGAAGGGACCTGCGTCGAACGCTGCTTCCGCGACAGGCACGCTTGCCACCCGGTCAGGAGATGGAAGCAGCGGTAAATCCCAGGACGGCCCAAGCAAGGTCAGAACCGGCAGCGCGAGCAGAAGCAGGAATGTCAGCGTCCACAGGTGATGACGTGCTATCGCGGCCCCCCTTCGGAGGAGCCACGCAAAGACCAGCGCGA
>JAPOVF010000282.1:0-731 GCA_026708285.1 Acidobacteriota bacterium | reverse complement strand
CCGGGGGAGGGCGCTGCACGCGGCCCCCCGTGGGGGGGGCCACGCCAAGGCCCGCGCGACGCAGAAGACGATGGTCGCGCGGCCCGCCAGTTCGAGCAGCTTCGAAGCTTCAGGAGTGAGTACGAGATCGGTCACCGGCCCTCCCTCGACGCCTCGTCGATGAGCGTCTGAATGCGCGCTCGCTCCTCCGGGGTGAGTTTCGTCTCATCAAGCTCCAGGAGCGTAGCGACCGCACCCTCCACCGAGCCGCCGAAGAACGTCCTCAAGATGTGCCGCATCGCCGACCGGCGCGCGCGAGCAGCCGGGACCGTGGGCGAGTACAGGTAGCGGGCGCCGTCCTGCTCACTCACCAGGTGCCCCTTGTTGACGAGGATACGCAGCACCGAACGCACAGCCGAGTAGGTGGGCGGTTCGGCCATGCGTTCGCGGATCTGCACCGCGGTGGCGGCTCCGGACTCATGGACGATGTCCATCACCTCACGCTCTCGTCTGCTGAGTTGGGGCAGCTCGTTCACCATCGCGTCGCCCATCCGAGGCACTGTCTTGAAGACTCCATTTCGACGTCCTGAAGACACCATAGTCGACGGGTGCTGAAAAATCAACACCCGCGTTAGACGTACCGACAGACACCACAGAATGAGAGAATCCCGCCCATCCGTACCGGAGCAACCGATGACCTGGAACGACGACGTCAAGGAGATCGAACGGCAGCGCCGCATGGCCGAGCAGAT
>JAPOVF010000333.1 GCA_026708285.1 Acidobacteriota bacterium | reverse complement strand
CGGCGGCAGCCCTGGCGCAGAGTCGCGCGTCCGCGACGCAGGAGGCGACCGTCACTCCTGCGTTCGAGCCCGAGAACTTCGCTGCCGCGGTCGATCCGCGGGGCGACGGTTGGGACACCGAGGCGCTCAGCGAACAGGCTGAGGCGCAGCTCAAGCGTGTCGCTGCGTTGCTGGTCGAGGTGGCTGGAGACGAGAGCGCTCGGGCGCGCTCCGGCGACGTCAGCTCGGTCGTCGATCAGGCGTTCGAGTCGGCGGGGTTCGTCCCCGACGAAGTGATCGCGCGGTATCGGGGACCGGCCTTCGCGGTCGACAGCGGGAGTACGGGTGGCGCGGGTGTCGCCTACCGGGGCGTCGAGGGCTTTTCAGGGGCGCTGGGAGCCCTGGCCGAGCGGTTGGCGGGGGGTGGGTCTCTGCGCGCGGACTTCAAGCTCTACTCGATCGATGCCGGGTCGGACGGGTTCACCACGCTGGCCTACTTCGAGGCGTCGGCGGCGGGGACAGCCGGCAGCCGGCAGGTGAATGCCGTCTGGTCGACCGTCTGGAGGTTGCCGGCGGGCGGCACTCCCTTGCTGCTGCGGGTCGAGGTCGCCGACTACGAGGAGACGATGGCTCCCCGCGGCCCTCTCTTCGTCGACGTCACGGAGGCCGCGGTCGGTCACAACCCGAGCTACCGGGAGCAACTGCTCCAGCCCCCGGACGCCTGGCTCAACCGGATCACCAAGGCGTCGGGCTACAACAAGACGGGCTGGCAGGGCGTGTCGGTCGCCGACGTGAACGGCGACGGCCTGGACGATCTGTTCCTGCCCGAGCAGGGCGGCCTGCCGAACCGGCTCTACGTGCAGAACCGGGAAGGCACGTTCGACGACCACTCGGCGGAAGCGGCGGTCGACTTCCTGGAGCGGGCCCTGGCCGGGCTGTTCGTCGACCTCGACAATGACGGCGACCCGGATCTCGTTCTGTCCAGCCGGCCGGCAGTGCTGGTGCTGGAGAACGACGGCCGCGGCCGCTTTACCCGCGTCCGCCACATCGCCGGCGACATCCCCGACAGCAACTCGCTGTCGGCCGCGGACTACGACAACGACGGCGACCTCGATCTCTACGTCTGCGGCTATCGGCGCGCCTACGACGAGCGCGGCGTGGCCAGCCCGGTGCCCTACCACGATGCCAACAACGGCGGCCGCAACGTGTTGCTGCGCAACGACGGCGGCTTCCGCTTCGTCGATGCGACCGCCGAGGCGGGGCTCGAGGCGAACAACCGTCGCTTCAGCCTGGCCGCGTCGTGGGAGGACATCGACGGCGACGGCGACGCGGACCTCTACGTGGCGAACGACTACGGCCGCAACAACCTGTACCGCAACGACGACGGCCGGTTCGTCGACATCACGGCGGAGGCCGGCGTCGAGGACATCTCGTCCGGCATGTCTGTGAGCTGGGCCGACTACAACCGCGACGGCTTGATGGACGTCTACGTCGGCAACATGTTCTCGGCCGCCGGCAACCGGATCACCTACCAGCGGAAGTTCGAGCGCGACCGCCAGCGCGCAGGTCCGCTGGCCCAGGTGCAGAGAATGGCGCGGGGCAACTCCCTGTTCGCTGGCGCTTCCGGTGGCGGCTTCGTCGATCGGAGCGTCGAGGCGAACGTCACGATGGGGCGCTGGTCCTGGTCCTCGGTGTTCGCGGACATCAACAACGACGGCTGGGAGGACCTGGTCGTTGCCAACGGCAACCTGACCCAGACGCTCCCGGACGACCTGTGAAGCTTCTTCTGGCGGCAGGTCGTGCCGCGCGCGCCGAGCAGCCCCGATGATCGGTCGCTGGAGCCTTATCTCGACTCCCTGCGGGCGCTTCACGAACGGCTGGACGAGGGGCTGTCCTTCAGCGGCAACGAGAGGAACTGCGCCTTTCTGAACCTGGGAGCCAGCCTGAACCCCGGCGAAGCTGGCGTTTCCTTCGCCAACGCCTCGGCGGTCAGCGGCCTGGACTTCCCGGACGACGGCCGCGGCCTCGCCTTCCTCGACCTGGAGGGCGACGGCGACCTGGATGTTGCGATCAGCAACCGGACCGCGCCCCGGTTGCGGTTGATGCGCAACGAGCTCGCGACGGCGGGCCGGTTTGTCGCTCTGCGCCTCGAAGGAAACGGCGCCGGCACGAACCGCGACGCAGTGGGAGCCCGGGTCGAACTGGCGACGACGAACGGCGTGTTGCGGCGCTCGGTGCGCGCTGGCGAGGGCTTCCTCTCCCAGTCCAGCCGCTGGTTGCACTTCGGCCTCGGCGACGGCGAACCCACCGGGACAGTGACCGTCCATTGGCCGGGTGGGGGTCGCGAGACGTTGAGCGGTGTTGAGGCCGGCGGCCGCTACCGGCTCGTCCAGGGGGGCGGCCTGGCCGAGCCGGAGCCGGCGTGGCAGCGCCCGGCGGCTCTCGAACCTCGCGAGCAACTAGTCCCTGCCCCGACCACGGGTTCGCGGGTCGTCCTGACTCCGCGTCCGCCGGCCCCCTCGTTCACGCTGCGACCGTTCGGCGCCGCCGAACCTGCGGCTGTAGCCGCCGGCCGAGGTCGGCCGGTGTTGCTCAACATCTGGGCGAGCTGGTGCGTTCCCTGCCGCTCGGAGTTGAGCGATCTGACGGCAGAGGAAGCGGCGCTGAGAGCCGCCGGGCTTGAGATCGCGGCCCTGTCGACGGACGGCATGGGCGAGGTTGCGACGACGACCGAAGAGGCGGCGCGGAAGTTCATGGACGAGATCGCGTTTCCGTTCCTGCACGGGATGGCGACGGAGGAGACGCTCGACAAGGTCGAGATCATCAAGAGGTCCCTGTTCGACCGGCGCTTTCCCCTTTCGCTGCCGTTCTCCATGCTGATCGACGGCGAGGGACGGGTCGCGGCCCTCTATCGCGGCGGGGTGATGGCCGCTGACCTCTTGGCGGATCTCGCACTACTTGGTGCTTCGCGTTCCGAGTTGCGCGCGCAGGCGGTGCCGTTTGCCGGCCGTTGGTTCACCGACCCGCCGGACGAGGTGTCGCTCGCAAGCTACGCGCGCTGGTATGAAGAGGGTTTTCCCGAGGAGTCCGTCGCCCTCCTGGGCCGATCGGTCGACGTCGAGCGGGCCTGGCTCGACAGCGGTGCGGGGGACGCCACCGGCTCGGCCGAGTTCGAGCGTCGGGGCGCGAAGGACCGACTGTTCAAGTCGCTCCAGCGCCTTGCGACGATCGAGAACCGGCGTGGGAACCACCGCACCGCAGCCCGCCACGCTCGCGCCGCCCTGGATCTCGAACCGGATGATCCAGGTGCACGAATGACCTACCAGAACGCCCTGGTCGACGCCGGCGATGTGGGCCAGGTGCGGGCCGAAGTCGAGGCTGTGCTCGACGCGGATCCGGGAAACGTCGCCGCCAGAGTGCGCCTGGCCGAACTCCTCGACGGCGAGGGCCGAACCGAGGATGCGGCGACAGAGCTCCGTCGCGCGGTCGAGCGGAGCCCCGACGACGTGGATCTCAGATACCTCTACGGTCAGTTGCTCGGCAAGCTGGACCGGCTGACGGAAGCGATGGAGCAGTTCGCCGCCATCGTCGACCGTGATCCACGCCACGTCGAGGCCCACCGGATCCTGGCGGTCGCGGCGGTCCGTAGCGGCTACCTGGAGCCTGCTGAGGCTCACTACCGGGCCATCCTCGAAGTCGAGCCCCGGGACGCCGACGCTCTCTACGGCGCGGCCCAGGTAGCGGCCGGTTCTGGCCGACTGGACCTGGCAGTGGAGCGGTACAGGGCGCTACTGGAGCACGCCCCGGACAACGCCGCCGGCCGCCACGAACTGGGATTGGTGCTTCTCCAGAGAGGCCCCGAGTCCGCCCTTGAGGGAGCGGAGCAACTGCGCCGCGCCTATGTCGAGGACGAGCGCCTGCTGGCGCGAGGAAACGAGATCGCCTGGACCCTGGCTACACATCGCGATGCGGGCCGCCGGGATGGTCAGCTCGCCCTGGTCGTCGCGCTCGAGCTGAACGCGGTCTCGGGCGGGGCCGAGCCTGCCTTGCTCGAAACCCTGGCAGCTGCCCAGGCCGAGACCGGCGATTTCGAAGCGGCGGCACGTACGGTGGAGAAGGCGCTTGAGAGCGTCGGCAACTCGCCGGACGACTCGCCCGGCCGGGAGCGGCTGCTCGAGCTCCTGAATCGCAGGCTCGAGCAGTACCGGCAGGGGATTCCCGTCCGGGGTCAGTAGAGCCGCCGGGCTGCAGTGCTCGCGCTCGGTTTCTACCGGAAGTCGTGGCTGGGAATCCGCTCCAGCCGGTCGATGGGCCAGAACCTGTCCGCCTTGACGGATAGCGAGCCGTCCTTCTTCTGCAGCACGCCTTCGACGATCAGACCCGAGGAGGAGACGATCGTGCGGCGGTGCTTCTTGAGCTGGTCCGGCATGACGACCG
>JAPOVF010000142.1 GCA_026708285.1 Acidobacteriota bacterium | reverse complement strand
TCGAGGAAGGCGGCGCGGTGACCCTGGTCTCGGACGCGGGCACCCCGCTCGTCTCCGACCCCGGCTACCGCCTGGTGCGGGCCGCCGTGCGGCAGGGCCTCGCGGTCGAGGCGGTGCCCGGTCCCTCCGCCATCCTGGTCGCGCTCGTGGTCTCCGGGCTGCCGCCCTACCCGTTCACGTTCCTCGGCTTCCCGCCGCGAAAGAAGGGCCGGCGGCGACGCTTCTTCGCCTCCCACGCCACGCTCCCGCACACGCTCGTGTTCTTCGAGTCGCCGCGGCGCGCCGCCGCCTCGCTCGCCGACGCAGCCGAGGCTCTCGGCCCCGACCGCGAGGCGGCGCTCACCCGCGAGCTGACCAAGCTCCACGAGGAGGTGCTGCGCGGTCCGCTCGGGAAACTCGCCGGCGAGATCGGAGAACGGCCCGGCCTGCGCGGCGAGGTGACCGTGGTGGTCGGCGGCTACGACCGGCGCCCCTGACGGCCAGTCGCGCTACAACTCCGGCTCGATCCAGTCTGCCGGCGGGGCCACCGTGGCGCTGGCGGACAGACACTGAGAAGCCGGCCGCCCTCCAAAGGTGGGAACGTGGGGTGGCGCCAGTACCACCAGACTCTCGAACAGCCCCTGGCAGCGGGGCCAGGGCTCGAAGTACTTGGCCGGGATGTTCCCGTCCAGATCCCAGGCGTCCTTGAGCATCAGCGTCGTTCCCCAGTAGCAGCGCCAGGTGTTGCGACGCGCCCCGCGCGCGATCATGCAGGTCACCGCGTAGTCGGGATAGTCCCCGTCGTAGCGGGGAACGACATCTCGGGCTGGACCGGTTCGGACAGCCCACAGTGCCTCCGTGTCGTTGTGCACGATGTACAGAACCCCCTGGCGGTCCGTCGTCACCGCCAGCTCCAACCTCCAGAAGCCGTCCTGCTCGCGAACCTTGACCAACGCCTCGGGCTCCGCCGGGTCTTCAACCCAGTACAGGATGCCCTTGTCCGAAGACCAGGCGGCCGGCTTCGCGAATCGCTCCAGCGACTCGTCCTTCCACACGAGCCGGAACTGCGCGTTCTGCAGGTAGTCCTGGGCAACAAGCGCGGGGCCGACGAACGCCAGTGCCAATGCGAACGCCGCGACCAGGGAGAGTCGCTTCATGAGTACATTCCTTTCTCTTGAATCCGGTGCAGTCCGGGTTGAGCGCTTGGGGCGCGAGTGTAGTGCAAGAAGCCGCGGTCCGCGAAGCTCGCCGATGTAGACTCGCGAACCGGGCGAGATCCGGGCCGCTAGCTGCCCCTCGACGAGACCCACCAGGTCTTGCCCTCCGAAGACGGAGAGCGAGGGAGCGGACATGAAAAGGGACCAGATCGTCGAGGCCTTCAGACACCCGGAGCCCAGCGCCGGCAGTCTCGAACTCCAGCGGCGCATCGCCGAGACGATGACGGCGACCGTCGTCGAGGTCGCCGGCAGCCTGCCGGACTGCGACGAGCGCGACGCCTTCATCGACCTCTGCCGGCGCGCCCAGTGGGCGGCCAACACGGCAGCCCTGAGGCCGGACGTGAGCGAATCGACCGATCCGCCGAAAGCGCCCGAGCCCGGCGTCCCGGCCGGCCCGGAACTCTCCGTTCGCGACGACGGCATTGTCCGTCTCGGGCTGGCCGGCGCGTTCCACCGCGCGACCGAGGAGCGCCCGGACTTCGAAACCCGGCTCGACACGCCGCCCGGGATCTACCGGCGGGTCGTCTTCCGGTTCCGGGTGCATCACGGCGGCTGGAACCGCGTCCCGTCCCGCAATCAGAACCTGTTCTGGTTCGCCCGCGACCGGCACGTCGACCTGTTCGGTTTCGGTGTCGCGAGGGGGCCGGGCGGTCCGCCGCAGGTCTTCTACCGCAGCGACTGGGGCGTCAAGCACACGAGCAAGCAACGGGTGGTCGAGCGCTACCTGATGCAGGCCGGCGAGACCTATGACGTCCGCTTCGACTTCGACGCCGCCGGCGGCCGGATCGTCCTCGCGCTGGCCGACTCGAGCGGCGCCGAAGTGATGCGCGCCATCGGCAAACCGAACATCGACCAGATCCCGTTCAACGCCGGCCAGAAGGTGGCGGTCGGCTTCGGCTTCCGGGGCGACTACGACAACGAACCCGCGCAGCCTGGCTGGGTGTGGTCCGATCTGGTGGTGGAGCTGGAGCCCGCGGGCTAAAGAGCCCGCTCGATCCAGCAGCCGCCGAGGACCTCGGTGCCCCGATAGAACACCGCCGCCTGGCCGGGTGCGACGCCGGCCTGCGGTTCGCTGAAGCGAACCGCGCAGGCGCCGGAGCCGCCGTCCGCCGCCGGCCTGCCTTCGACCGTCGCCGCGACGCCGGGGTGGCGCGAGCGGATCCGCACGTCGACCTCGACCGCCGGGTCGGCGGCGCCGCTGATCCAGTGCAGGCCGCGGCCGACCAAACCCGGCGCCAGCAGTTCGTCGCGGCCGCCGACGACGATCCGGTTGTCTTCCGGCTGCACGTCGAGCACGTACAGCCGGCGGCCGGCGGCAACGCCCAGGCCCCGCCTCTGCCCCACCGTGTAGCGGTAGTAGGGCGCGGCGGCGCCCAGTTCCTCGCCGTCGCTCGCGCTGACCTGTGCCGGGCGCCGCGGCAGGTCGGGCCGTTCGCTCTCGATGAACTCCCGCACGCCGCGGTCGACGAAGCAGATCTCCATGCTCTCGCCCTTCTCCGCCACCGCCAGACCAGCCTCGCGGGCCAGCTCGCGCACCTCCGTCTTGGTCAGTTCGCCGAGCGGGAAGAGGGCGCGCGCCAGTTGCTCCTGGTTCAGCTCGAACAGGAAGTAGCTCTGGTCCTTCGACTCGTCGACCGCCCGGTGCAACTCGTAGCGCCCGCCCGGTCCGCGCCGGATGCGCGCGTAGTGGCCGGTGGCGATTCGACCGGCGCCCAGCCGGCGCGCCCGCTCCCAGAAGGCCTCGAACTTGATCTCCGTGTTGCAGGAGATGCACGGGCTCGGCGTGCGGCCGTCGACGTAACCGTCGACGAAGGGATCGACCACGTGCCGGCGAAACTCCCCGTCCATCCTCAGCGTGTAGTGCGGCAGGCCGAGCTGCTCCGCCACCCGGCGCGCGTCGCCGAGGTCGAGCGAACCGCAGCAGCGGCCGTGCCGGACCTGCTGCGAGCGATCCCAGAGCAGCATCGACAGGCCGACCACCGGCGTCCCCTGCCGTTCGAGGAGCAGCGCCGCCACCGAGGAATCGAGCCCGCCGCTCATCGCCACCGCGGTCAGGGGCGCGGGCACGACACGTCTGCCGGTCCGTGCCGCCGTCTGGGCCACGGCGGTCATCCGGCCACCGCCCGCGCCGCCGGCTCCGCGGAGAGGGACCGCAGCGCCTCCACTTCGGCCGCCAGCACCGGCAGAAACCGCGCGATCTCCGCCTCGTCGTTCGTCGTGCCCAGACTCATCCGGATCGACGCCAGCGCCTCGGCCGCCGGAACGCCCATCGCCAGCAGCGTCCTGCTCGGCTCGACGACGCCCGAAGCGCACGCGGCGCCGGTCGAAACCGCAAAGCCGGCCAGGTCGAGCCGGACGACGAGCTCCTCGCCGATCAGACCGGGAAAGGCGACATGGGTCACATGGGGCAGACGCGGCGACGACGCGCAGTGCAGGCGGGCGTCCGGGAACCCGGAAAGGCCCGCCTCCAGCCCGTCGCGCAGTTCGCCCAGGCGCTCGATGCGCTCGTCAAGCTCCTCTGACGCCAGCGCCGCGCAGGCGCCGAAACCGACCAGTGCCGCGACGTTTTCCGTGCCGGCCCGCCGCCGGCGTTCCTGCCCGCCGCCGAGGATCAGCGGCTCGAAGCCGGCGCCCTCGCGGATCCAGAGCGCCGCCGCGCCCACCGGCCCGTTGAACTTGTGCGCCGCGACGACGATGTAGTCCGCCCCCAGGGCTCCGGCATCGATGGCCAGCTTGCCCGCCGCCTGGACCGCGTCGCAGAGGAGCGGCACGCCCCGTTCCCGGCACGCTGCCGCCGCCTCCGCCACCGGCTGCACCGTCCCCAGTTCGTTGTTCGCCAGCAAGAGGCACACCAGCCGCGTGTCCGGCCGGAGCGCCGCCACGAGCGAATCCGCGGAGACGACCCCGTCCACGCCCGGGCGGAGCCGCGTCACCGCGACGCCCAGGCCCTCCAGCCGGTCCGCCGCGGCCTGAATCGACGGGTGCTCCAGCTCCGAGATCACCAGGTGGCCGCCGCCCTCGCCGGCGAACGCCGACAGCAGAACCGCGTTGTTCGCCTCCGTCCCCGACGCGGTGAAGACAACCTCCGGCGACTGCCCGCCCACGAACCCCGCGACCTGCTCCCGCGCCAGCTCCACCGCGGCACGCGCCGTCCGCCCGAAGGAATGAACCGACGACGGGTTGCCGTGCCGCCCCCCGAGCCACGGCGCCATCGCGTCGGCCACCCGCGGATCGAGCGGGGTGGTCGCGTTGTGGTCGA
>JAPOVF010000098.1 GCA_026708285.1 Acidobacteriota bacterium | reverse complement strand
ACAAGTGTGCAGTTTTCAGTTGCCAGAAGTGTGCAGTTTTCGGTTGCCATTGACACCAGCATCATCCGCGGCTCCGCGACTGTCGCCGGGGTCTATGCTCCGGCCTTCGTTGAGCGCAGTTCCAGACGAGCTCGCGCTGGTCCGGATCGTCGGCTGTCGCCGGGGTCTATGCTCCGGCCTTCGTTGAGCGTGGCGCGGGCTCGGCCTGACCGACGCCGACGCCGTCTGTCGCCGGGGTCTATGCTCCGGCCTTCGTTGAGCGAACAAGATCCTCGACCCGACGTCGGTTGTGCGCGAACTGTCGCCGGGGTCTATGCTCCGGCCTTCGTTGAGCGGTCCACTGGGCCGATTTGGCTCACTCACCCCATCAGCTGTCGCCGGGGTCTATGCTCCGGCCTTCGTTGAGCGGTACCGTGTCTGCGTGGCGCGGATGCGAGGTGGAAAGTGGTCGCCGGGGGATAATCCCCCGGCCTTCGTTAATCAGCCGCCAACCCCTGGCCTCGTCGCCACGTCCGGTCGAAGCCCACGGTGGTTACATTCCGAGTAGCACGAACAGCCGCTCGCGGGGCTAACCCGCCGTCCTCATGTTGGCGGTCAAGACCCTCTTAACTTAGTGGTCGCCGGCCTTTCAACCGTCAAGCTCGCAAATTCGCCGGAACTCTCTCGGGCTACCCTGCGGCAGCTTCTGCATGGTGGATCACAGGTCGATCGGCACCGAGACGGGTTCCTGCGTCGGGTTCGGGGTACAGCTTCAAAGGAGTCAGCCCACTGTCTTCCAAGACCCGATGGAGGGTCCCGATCTCGTGGCACGTCGCAAGGAAACAGGGCAACCGCATCGTTGATGCATCTATCCAGCGCTTCCGCCTTGCTGGAAACCCTGGCTCGCCACGTCCAGCTCGGAACACCACGCCGCCCGGTCCACGGTCATGGGCACGTAGCCGGTCTCGGCGGTGCGGTGGGCCGTGGCACGCTCAGTCGCCATCGAGCCACTCGCCGACGATGACGGCGGCGGCGATCGCGGCGGCGAGGCAGACCGGGCACGCACTCGACCGCGACTGTCGGCCAGGCAAGCGGCGCGCCCACCAGCCAGGTCACGCCCCGGCCTCCAGGGCCGCGCCGATCGACTCCGCCACCTCCCAGGTCGCGGCCCGTTCCGAGTAGCGGGCGGTGGTCGCCGGCGAGGCGTGTCGGACGTGCCGTCTTACGGCGTCGTCCGCGACGGCCGGATCGTCCAGGCCGTGCTGCACCGCGCCGCGGCGGAGCGAGTGGCCGCTGACCGTGGCCGGCACTCCCGGCAGGCCGCGGCACTCCGCCGCGCGCGCCTTGAGCGCGTCGAGGATCGCCCGCCGGGACAGCGCCCGCCCGCGGTCGAGCTTCGCCGCCATGACGCCCGGCGCCGGTCCGTCGCCGGCGGCGGCGGCGCGCGCGCGCCCCACGGGCCGCCAGAGCGGGCCGGAGGCGATTCCCGCGGCGTCGGTCCAGGCCTTGACCGTCGCGGCGGTCGCGGCGTCCAGCGCGACCTGCGCCGGTTCCGGGCTGGTCTTCGACCTGCGGACCCTGATCTGCCACCCGCACGGTGTCTCGGCCAGGTCCTCCGCCTTGAGCGCCCACAGTTCCGAAATGCGGAGGCCGGCGACTAGGCCGAGCCGGATCAGCGCCGCATCCCGCAGCGCCCGCAGCTCGCGTCCGCGCGGCGGCTTGTCGGCTTCGCCGCGGCGGATGCGGCCTCTGCGCTCGCGCTCGGCCGTGGCGCGCAACCGACCGAGGATCGTCCGCGCCCCCTCCGGCCCGAGCGCTGCGGCCCGGCCCGAGCGGCGCCAGCGGCCGAGGCGGTCCGGCTGCTCGCGGGCAGCCAAAAGGTCCACCCGCGTGTCGTCGTCCATGCGGTCAGGTCGGCCGAGCGCCCGCAGCCGGTCCCGCGCACGCGGCAGCGGCAGACGCCGGCCTCGCTCCGAGGCGACGCGACGGAGCGCCGCTAGGGCCGGCCGCAGCGACTGCGGCAGGTCGCCGGCCTCGGCCCGCGCCTGGACGTAGAGGGCGAGCGCGGCGTCGGCCTGTGCCGGCTCGCCGAGGGCGAGCGCGACCGCCCGCGGGCTGTTGTCTGCCCAGGCCGGCCCGGTACCTAATCCGGCCACCAGAGCACCGACCTCGGCGAGCCATCCGTCGATGCCTCGAAGCGCCGCCCGGTAGGAGCGGCGCGTGTTCGGGGCGAGGGCGGCCAGGTCGGTCTCCCTGCCGGCCTCCTCTAGCGCCCGGAGCCGGCCGTAGTCGAGGCCGGACAGGTCGAGCTCGGGCTGAGTCCCGACGGCCGCTGGCAGGACCTCCGCACGGCGCGCAGTCCCGCCGTCGCCGACGTCCATGACCGGCTCCCACTCGCCATCGATGGTCTGGTGTTCCATGTTGGTTCTCCGCTGTTGCGGTGCAACATACTAGCTGCCGATTATCGAGAGGAGTCGGCCGCCCAGGTTCCACGTCGCGGTCGGAGCGCCGCCTACGATCGAGCACCTAGCCTGCCCCTCACTCTCTTCAGGGGGAAAGCCTACTGTGGCGTACACTGTTACCGTGCGGGAAGAGGGTGCGGTTCTTCCAGTTCGGTTCGGAACTTGCAAGCGACAATTCCGCGCCGAGCGCTTACGGACCGCGCTCACCCCAACTCCAACGCAGCCGCGGACGACGATCCACGATCACTCCCGACCAGGCCGCCGCCAGGCGTTCCGCCTCACGGCGCGTCGAAGCCTCCGCTTCGTAGTGACGACCCAGCGCGTCAGGACGACCGATCACCAACCACCGCAACGGCGCCGAAAGACTTCGCGCCTCTAGCCGGCCCGCAAGCGGGCGACTCCGAGCGTCGAGTCTCATTCGACGGGATCGGCGCCAGCTGGGCTGCTACGCAGCGCCTGGAGCTTCTCCCTGGCGATAGCGAGTCCGTCTTCGACGAACATCCTCTGTATCTCGGCGTCGATCCGCGCTTTGTCCAGCCTGCCGGAGATCGCCTCCGGCGTCATGTCGCCCGCGACAAAGAAGCTGGACGGGGTGTCCACGTCACGTTGGGCCATCTGGATGGCCTCGATCGCGCGTTGCTTATCCATCCGGGCGATTCGTCACGGCGTCGCCGGCCCAACGCTTCTCCCAGTGGTCGGTGTGGGCCTCCTGGAGCGCCTGGTGAGCGGCGATGAGCTCATCGTAAAGGGCTTCGACCTCGGCGAGCGTGGTCTCCCGTCACGGGGCGGAGCCTTGATGACCTCGGCGAGCAGTGCGTCAGCCGCGGCATGGCCCATGCATCAGCTCCCGCTCCCGTTCTCGCTGGCGCTCTCCGTCTCGACCCGCATGACCTCGTCGGCCGGGAGAGGTTCGGCGACGTACGAGAAGTTGATGCGGGTGGCGGCTTCGAGGGTTTCGTCCAGGGCTCCAAGCGTGGGTTCGAGGACCGCTCGGAGGTCGGCCTCGAGCTGCTGCGGGGTGCGGGTGTTGATGTAGATGACCCCGGCGACGCTGACGACCTAGGACTAGGGCAGCCGGCCGTGACCTGGCCCTTGATGGGGCTAGGCCCCGGCCAAGCTGCCTCACCATCAGTCTTCGGGCGGCAGAGATTCGGGCGTCAGGGAAATCCCGGCCGCCGCTTGCTTCTGGGCTGTTCGGTCCATTCGGGCGCGAAGCTCTGCAAGCTCTTCGATCGCCTTCTCATTGTCCTGCATACGCTCCCTGGCGATCATGTACAACTCGAACGCCGTCTCGTCATCGACGTCGTAGACAAGCTCGACCAGTCGCTGGCGGGCTTCCCACACATCCAGCTTGGAAGGCGTCAGTCGATCAAGGGTTTCGCCGAACTCCTCTCTTGCCGCAGCGAAAGCGTCCAGGTCGCCTGTCTCGTTTCTCCGGGCTATCGCGTCGCGGAGCTTGGCCTTGGCCTCTTCCACGCCATGCACTATCTCGTCCAGTCGCTCCTCAAAGGGATCTTCGGAGCTGTCGGAACGAAGAGCGGGCGGAGCAACGAGCGCGCCGCACAGCAGAATAGCGAGAAGTCCTAGTTTCATGGTTGTTCCTCCTTCTTTCGTCGTCAACCCTGTTGGCATTTTCTTACCTCCTGCCAAGCGGCCTCTTCCATCGCCCTCGCTTCGTTACATCGTCGGTTCAGGCTACCCCAAGTGCAGTGCTCGTCTATCTGTCTTTCCGCCGCCGCAAGGTATTGCAGTTGCAGGAAGCACTTGCTTGCCTCTTCGGGATTGGTGATTACAACCGGATGCGGCGGCGGATGGCACGTAAGGCAGGTGTTCTCCGGCGGCGGCGGCGGGTCCGGCTCCCGCGGTGGCGGCTTCGGTGGATCCGGCGGCGGCGGATCCGGTGGCGGTGGAGTCGCCGTAACTGTGATCTCGTCGTCGCACTCCACTTCTCCGTTTTCTTCGCCACACTCCATCGTTCCGCCGCCACCTTGCGCAGTAGCAGGCGTGGCCAGCAGCGCCA
>JAPOVF010000362.1 GCA_026708285.1 Acidobacteriota bacterium | reverse complement strand
TCTGCTTGAGCCGGCGGACGCCGTTCAGGATGATCCGGCTGCGGATGCGGAACGATTTGCTGATCAGGGTGGAAAAGCCCTCGACGATGGCGCCGCCCACGAGGCCTCCAAGGACCATGTCCGAGTTGCGGAGGAAGGCTCTCGTGGCCTTCAGGGCGATCTCGGGGTCGAACCAGTTGGGGACGACGGCTGAGGACTCGATGAGCTCCCGGAGAGCCTCGGGCGTGTCCTTCGGCGGATCGTGGTAGTGGTCGACTGTCTGGGCGATCGTGCGGTGAACGTGCTGGGGCTCCACGATCGCCGCCAGTTGTTCGACCGCCCGATCCGCCAGCGGATCGCCCAGGGTCGTATAGCGGATGTAGCGCTCCGCCAGATCCGGATCCTGTGCTCGGGCTGCCTTGTAGCCGTCGACGTAGCAGGCGGGGATGTCGAAGGCCTGTTGCTCGAAAGGCGCGTTCATCTCTCACTTGGGAGAATAGTCTGCCCGGCGAACGAGTAGAAGTGCCCCGGCTTCTGTCGCCTCCCTATACTTCCACCGATGGACCCCAGGCGCGACCCGGCGGAGATGGACCGCCGCGATCCGCTGGCGCGCTTTCGTGATCGGTTCGATCTTCCGGAAGGACTGATCTACCTCGGCGGACACTCGCTTGGACCCCCTCCACGGACCACGCGGGCCCGCACCGAGCGGCTGATCGGCCGGGAGTGGGGAACGGATCTGGTCGCCGCCTGGAACCGGAGCGATTGGTTGGAGTTGCCCGAACGGATCGGGGCACGCATCGCCCCGCTCGTCGGCGCCGGCGCCGACGAGGTGATCGCGGCCGACTCCGTGTCGCTCAATCTGTTCAAGCTGCTCGGGGCACTGGTGCTGAAGGCGGGGGACCGCAGCGTCGTGCTTGCCGACGAGGGCAACTTCCCGACCGATCTCTACATGGCGCAGGGCCTTGCGCATCTTCTCGAAGGGTCGGGGGCGACGCTTCGCCTGACCGCGCCCGAGGACTTCGAGACGGCGCTGGGGTCAGACGTGGCCGTGGCGACCGTTTCTCACGTGGACTTTCGTACGGGACGGAAGCGCGACCTGCGCCCGCTGACCGCCGCGGCACGCGCGAGCGGTGTGCCGCTTGTGTGGGACCTCAGCCACAGCGCCGGCGCCGTCGATCTGCGGCTCAACGACGATGAGGTCGAGTACGCGGTCGGCTGCGGCTACAAGTACCTGAACGGCGGTCCGGGCGCTCCTGGCTTCCTCTACGTGGCGCGCGAGTTGCAGGATGCCCTCGAGTCGCCCCTCACCGGCTGGATGGGGCACGCCAGTCCGTTCGATTTCGACACGGAGTATCGGCCCGCGCCGGGAATGAGGCGATTCCTGACCGGAACCCCTCCCATTCTCTCGCTCGCGGCCCTGGAGGACGGCTTGCGGACCTTCGAGGACGTCGAGATGGCCGAGTTGCGAGGCAAGAGCGCGTCGCTGGGCGACCTGTTCCTTCGGCTCGCCGCCGAGCGTCTCGCGGAGTTCGGCGTCGTCCCGGCGAGTCCCGCCGACGCCGGCGAACGAGGCGCCCAGGTTTCACTGCGCCACCCGGAGGGCGACGCGCTGGTTCAGGCGCTCTACGCCCGGGGCGTGGTCGGCGACTTCCGCGGACCGGACCTGATGCGGTTCGGCCTGGCGCCGCTGTACGTGCGGTACATGGACGTCTGGAACGCGGTCGAAGCGCTCCGCCTCATCCTGGTGAACGAGGAGCACCGCGAGGATCGCTTTCGGCGGCGCAGGCGGGTGCCCTGATTCTCTCGGGAGCGCTCGGGTCTCGAGCAAAGTTGCGACTGTCCTCATGTGGTACGGTGTTGCAACTAGTACCCAACCGAACCCGACCCGAGGAGACCCGATCCATGAAGCAGGCGCTCGCTTTGCTGATGATCCTCGCGCTCGCCGCTCCGCTCGCGGCGGCGAACAACAACAACGACGCTCCGACAGCTACGCCGACCTACTACGGCCAAGTGCAGTCGATCCTGGAGCAGGAGTGCCAGGTCTGTCACCGCCCGAACGGCGCGAACCTGGGCGGCATGGTGGCGCCGATGGCGTTCACCAGCTACCAGGAGACGCGGCCCTGGGCCCGCTCGATCGCCCGCCAGGTCGAATCCGGTCTGATGCCGCCGTGGCATGCCGCCCCGCAGCACCACGGCGTGTTCGAGAACGAGCGCTCGCTGACCGAGGACCAGAAGGCCACCCTGATCGCCTGGGCCAAGGGCGGGGCGCCGATGGGCAACGCGGCCGATGCGCCGCCTGCCAAGGTTTGGGAACGCAGCGACGGCTGGACGATCGGCGAGCCGGACCTGGTCATGGACATGGGCCAGGACTTCTTCGTCGAGGACGACGTTCGCGACCAGTACGTCAACTTCGAGACCGTGATCACGGAGGAGATGCTGCCCGAGCCGCGCTGGATCAAGGCGGTCGAGTTCCGCCCGGGCGGCCCGGTCGTGCATCACATCATCGCGCGTCCGTTCGGCGGCATCGCTCCGGGCAACGACCCGACGGTTCACCACGACGGCTTCGGCACCCTGGTCAAGCCGGGCACCACGATCCGCTGGAACATGCACTACCACAAGGAACCGGGGCCGGGCACCGGCACCTGGGACCGTTCCTCGGTGGCGCTGCGGTTCTATCCCAAGGACTACAAGCCGGACCATGTGATGCAGAGCAAGTCGATGGGCAAGTTCGACTTCGAGATTCCGCCCGGCGAGTCGAACTACGTCGCCAGGACGACGACGAAGTTCGAGCGCGACGCGCTGCTGCTCGGCTACACGCCGCACATGCACCTGCGGGGCAAGTCGGCCCACTACCTGGCGAAGTACCCGGACGGCACCGAAGAGGTTCTGCTCGATGTGCCCCGGTACGACTTCAACTGGCAGACCCATTACAAGTATCCGGCGGGCGGCAAGAAGATCCCGGCGGGGACCGAGATCGAGCTGACGATGGCGTGGGACAACTCGGCGGACAACCCGTCGAATCCCGATCCGACCGCGACCGTCGTCTACGGCGGCCCGACGACCGCCGAGATGATGTTCGGCTTCGTCTCCTATGCCGATGCCGAGCCCGGCTACAACCCGTCCGACACCGGCTTCCTGAGTCGGCAGCGGTTCAACCGCGAGAACTTCAGGAAGAGCATCAAGGAGCGTTTCGGGGTCGACTGGGACTCGCTCAGCGAAGAGGAGCAGGGCGAGATCTTCCGCCGGTACCGCCGGCAGCAGCGTCAGGACGCGGATAGCGACGGCAGCGAAGGCACGGTCAGCGGCGGCGAGTAGCTCCCGTCGCAGTCGCTTTGTGAAATCGACAACCCCGCCCCGGCTTCGGCCGCGGCGGGGTTTCGTCGTTAGCGGAGCCGGTCGCACTGGGTGCGCCGGCCTTCCGGCCGGCCTCCGCCGCAGGCGGCTTCTGCCGGACCGGCGCCGCTGGTTAGCGGAGCCGGTCGCACCGGGTGCGCCGGCCTTCCGGCCGGCCTCCGCCGCAGGCGGGTTCTGCCGGGACCGGCGCCGCTGGTTAGCGGAGCCGGTCGAGGAGGCCGGTCGCGCGCGATGTCGTCCGCAGGACGCCCGCGCGGACGGCGTCCCTTCCGGCCATCACCGTCACGGTTTCCCGCGCCCGGGTCACCGCCGTGTAGAAGAGTTCCCTCGTGTTGACGCGGGACGCGGCGTCGCCCGGCATGAACACGAGGTCGTCGTACTCCGAGCCCTGGGCCCGATGCACGGTGAGGGCGAAGAAGCTCTCGTGCTGCGGCAGGCGCGCGGGTGAGACGAGGTAGCGCTCGCCATCGCGGTCAAGGTCCGGGAACCAGACGCGGGGTTGGCCCGAGTCGCCGGGAACGACGACGCCGGTGTCGCCGTTCGAGAGGTTCGTCTGCCGGTCGTTGCGGCTGACGATGATCGGGCGCCCGACGTAGAACTCGTCGTGACCGGTCCGGTGCCCTGCTTCGGCCAGACGGCGCTCGACTAGGCGGTTGAAGCGGTCGGTGCCGAAGGGGCCTCGCCGGTGGCTGCACAGGACCCGCTCGGCGGGGAACGGATCGGCGCCCATGGGGTTCTTCTGGAGCTTCGTCATGTGGGCGGTCCACTTCCCCGCGCTCTCGCGGGCGAACGCGTCGAAGGCGGTCTCGCCCTCCAGTGGATGGAGCCGGGTCCTGGCGTCGCCGCCGCCCCGGAGGACGGCGAGCGCGCGGTCGGCGTCGCCCCCGACCACGGCGCGGGCGAGCCGGCCGATGTCCGACTGCGTCTCGAAGCGGTAGTTCTTCGTCAGGGTCGTCACGCAGTGTGCCAGGGCGCCCGCATCGCCCGCTCTGCAGAGATCGCTGAAGACGGACCCCGGTTCCACCGAGGCCAACTGGTCCGCGTCGCCGAGGAGGATGAGGCGGCAACCCTCCGGCAGGGCGGTCGCCAGGCGGACCATCAACTGCAGGTCGGCCATCGAGCACTCGTCGACGACCAGG
>JAPOVF010000019.1 GCA_026708285.1 Acidobacteriota bacterium | reverse complement strand
CGCAAGACCGCGCTTCTGAAGATGATGGGCCCGGGCATCGTCATGGCCGGAATCGCGATCGGCTCCGGCGAGCTGATCATGTGGCCGTGGATCACATCGATCGTTGGAGCAGAGCTCATCTGGGCGGCCGCGATCGGGATCTTCTTCCAACTCTGGATCAACGTCGAAGTCGGACGATGGACCGTGGTCACTGGCGAAAGCCCCCTGATCGGCATGGTCCGGGTCGTCAAGCTGATCGTCTATCTCTGGGTCTTTCTCGTCGTCGTCGGGAAGTTCCTTCCGGGTTGGGCTCGCGAGACCGGCGTCTCCCTCCGGAGCCTGATCTTCGGCATCGAGAACACGAGGCTTCCCGAGTGGCTTTGGGCCGAGTGGGTGTGGACCGCCATCGTCTTCGCCGTGATCGCGGCCATTCTGTTCGGACCCAAGATCATCTACACCGCGGTCGAACGCTGCATCATGGGGCTGGTCGCCATCATCGTGGTCGGTCTGATCTACGTCGTCTGGGAGATCGGATCAGCGGATCTCCTCGGTGACATGTGGCGCGGTCTACTGAATGTGGGGCGCTTCCCGGACTTTCCCGTTGAGATCCCGCCGGTGGACGGCGAAGCACGCCCGCCATTCGCTTTCAGCCAGTTCTTCGGCGCGGTCGTTTTCGCGGGATTGGGCGGCCTCGGCAATCTCTACTACGCCTACTACCTGCGCGAAAAGAAGATCGGCATGGGGCAGCGGATGCCGCCGCTCATGAGCCCGACGCACAAACACGAAGTGAAGGAGATGGACTCCGGCTACGTCTATCCCGAGTCGGAGGAGAACCGCCGGAGCTTCCGGGACTGGATGAAGTACGTGTGGGTGGATCAGGTCTTCTGCTTCTGGATCCTCGGCAGCTTCACGATGTTCCTGTTCATCTTCGGCTCGCTCGCGGTACTGCATCCCGAGGGTCTCGTGCCCAGCCGGGGAAGTCTCGTGTGGGACCTGGCCGCGATTCTGGAAGAGAGCATGGGCACCTCCGGGCACTACCTGTTCCTGTTCGTGGGCATGGCGGCGCTGTTCAGCTCGCAGTTGGGGGGCGTCGACGGCGGGAGCAGGATCTTCGCCGACATGCTCCACACCAGCTTCAGGTTCGGGCGCCGGCTCTCCCTGGAGAAGTGGTATCTCGTCCTGGTGGGTGCGACGATCGTCGTCGGAACGGCCAGCGTCGCGTTCTTCGAGCGAAGGGGGACGGCGGGACTCGATTTCCTGTTCTATTCGGCGCTCATCGGCGGATTCGCCATGGCGGTCTACGTGCCGCTGCTCCTGTACATGAACCTGACGAAGCTGCCGAAGTCGGCGCGACCCGGCTGGATCAACATCTTCTTCGTGAGCATCGCTTCGGTGATGTACATCGCGTTCGCGGTGTACACCGTCGCGGAGAAGGTACTGCGAATGGTGGCCGGGTAGACCGGCAGGGAAGCGTTAGTCGCGCACCTTGCTCTCGGCCCAGGGAACGACTTCGACCCTGGTGCAAACACCGCCCGGCAAGCAGTACGAGTAGGTCCCCGGGGCCAGATCCATCACCACGAACTCGTCGCCGTCTTTCTGAACCTGGCCTCGATCAGCTATTGCGGCCAGGGTGTCGCCGACATCGACCAGGGCGCCCCCGGGCGTGACCAGCCAGGCTTCCCACGAGTCCGGCACGCGCAGCGCGCCGCGATCGGGCGACATCTCCACCCCGATCGGACCGTCATCCCGGATCTCGAACCGCCAGCCCACCATTCCGAGGCCATCGGCCCGGACGACGACATCCACCACCTCCGCTTCCATCGGCAACCAGTGAGGAGCGGTGCCCGAGCCGTCGGTGTAGCCGTTCGAGTCCACGCGTCGTGTCCCGGCCGGAAAGTGGACGAACGTCTGAGCGCCGGACACGGGTACACCGCCCGCACGGACGACGATGGACACGGGCCGCAGATCCTCCAGAAGCAGCTCCACATCCTCGATCCGGTCGTCGCTCGCCACCTGAAGTTGTAGCTCCCGCGAACGGATCTCGCGGTCATCGACCCAGCCGTCGGCCGAGAGGCTGTACTCCCACTCCGGCAGACCGGTGATCTCGAACGTCCCGGAGGAGTCGGTCTTTCTGCGCCATGTGTCCGGCATCAGGTGGTCGAGCGGCTCACCCGCCACTTCCTCGTCCGCCACCATCCAGACGTATGCGCCTTCCACCGGCTCGAGGAGTCCCGTCGCGACGTTCCTCCGCACGACGCGGCCGCTGACCGTGCCCGCGGGCAGCTCGATCCGCACTCGCGCGACGCCATCCGAATCGGCCTCAATCTCGAAGTTGCCGGCGTCGTTGACCTCGCGGTCATCGAAACCGTCCCAACCGTCCGAGTCCCAACCGCCTTCGCAGGGATCGCAGCCAGGAGCCGGAGTCACCTCGACCAGCCAGAAGCCCTCCCGCGGCAGCAGGCCGCTGAAGCGGCCCTCCTCCCGGCTCCGGAAGGAGATTCGTTCGAACCCCCACATGCCGCCAAACCAGACCATCGCGTCTTCGAGGGGTTCCCCTCCTCGCTCGATCCGACCGACGAGCGGAACGGCATCCAGTTCGATCGTGTAGTGATCCTGGCCGAAGAAACGGATGACCTCCTGGTGCCAGCGGTTGCCTCGACGGTCCTCGACGTGCACCTCATAGTCGCCAGCCGGCAGACCACGCCATACGAAGGAACCGTCGCTTCGCCGTTCCTCGAATTCGAAGTCGCGATTCCAGCCTTCGACGTCACCACTGAGGCCAAGCGTCACGGCGAAGATGATCGGCTTCAGGTCGCCGATCTCCAGAACACTGGGCGCCAGGAAGGAAACGGTCAACAGATTCCCTGCCGCCGACTGGAGCTGTCCCAGGTCGATCCGGTCGTTCAGCGACCCGATACGCACCGGCCAACTGTCACCGTCCGAGTCGGCCAGCCTGAGTTCATACAACCCCGGCGAAAGCCCCTCGAACATGAAGACGCCGCCGGTGTCGGTCCAGGAGGACCACCCGAATGCCCCATAAGCATCCCGTTGCCTCATCCCGAACCTGTGGCTCGACCCGTCCTGCGAGTCCATGCTCCCGGTGACCACTGCCCCGCGAACCGGCTCGATCAGTCCCAGATCCGTGTCGGACACAACGGTCACTTCAGACCGCAAGACGGGCAGGAAGACGCCCAGGCTGACGCGCAGGTCCACCGTTTCGTCGCGGGCGAACGGACAGGCGATCAGCACCTCGCGTCGCTCGGGCTGACGGTCGACCTCGCAGGGACCGCCATGACTTCCCTGTTCGAGCCGCACGCCGTCATTGCCGACCCGGCCGGCGATCCAGACGTGGCCGCTCCGCAGGAGGTCGACTCCCCGATCCGTACCGTCGACGGCGAATCGCACCACTCCTTCGGGAACCAGGGTCACCGACACCTCCTCGTCCTCCGGGGCGACGTAAGCCGCGGAACTCCACCAACCGGTCGACCGCGCCGATGCGAACCACCCGGATCGCGACTCAAGCGCCGGAACGGCTAGCTGAAACGTCTGCTCCTCCGCCGCCGCCTCGACCGAGTACGAAGCGACCGGCTCCCGCGTCGACGCTTCGATGAACTCGATCGTCACATCGCCGGACGGCGCTTCGCCGCGGGATGCGATGACGTCCAAGCGAACCGTCAGTTCGACGTCGTCCGCCGCCTGGGCCTGGGCAAGGGCGTTCGCCGTAACTACCGCGAAGGCCAGGATGGTCAGCACCACGGCGACCAGAGACTGTCTGCCTGGTGCGCGGTAATTCATCCTCGCGTTCCGCCGCGACGATTCTACGGAAGCGCGCCGGAGTCGTATCGCCTGACGCACACTGGAATCGTGTACACGATGTAATCGTGTACACTGCAATGGCGAGGAAGCCGCGTGAGAAACATCACCCTCAGTGCTGACGAGAAGCTGATCGACGCGGCTCGCGAAGAAGCCCGGCGAAGAAGGACCACTCTGAACGCGGAGTTCCGTGCCTGGCTCGGACAGTACGCCCGCGGCCAGCAGGGCGAACGCCGGGTCAGCGACTACCGCCGCTTCATGGAGGCGACGACGGAGGTTTCGGCTGGCCGTCGATTCTCGCGGGATGAGATGAATGCCCGCTGAGTTCTTCCTCGACACCAACATCTTCGTCTACACCTTCGATCGACGCGACCCTGAAAAGCAGGCTCGCGCCCAGGACCTGGTGGAACGTGCACTGGGGACTGGCGATGGAGTCGTCAGTTCCCAAGTCGTGCAGGAGTTCCTGAATGTTGCCCTACGGAAGTTCGAGCGCCCTCTCTCGGACGAACAGGCGCTTCGCTACCTGCGTGAGGTGCTGGATCCGCTCTGCTCCGTCTTCCCTAGCATCTCCCTCTACGAAACGGCGCTCTCACTCCACCGGCGGTGGCGATTCAGTTTCTACGATTCGCTGATCGTCGCGGCGGCGCTGGAGTCGAACTGCAAGGTGCTCTACAGCGAAGACCTCCAGGACGGCCAGGAGATCGAATCGCTGACCGT
>JAPOVF010000247.1:49227-56381 GCA_026708285.1 Acidobacteriota bacterium | reverse complement strand
GCGCCGCGGGTTTCGGCCAACGTCTCGCGACGGAGCGGCAGCGAAGTCATCGCGTCGCGGTCGACCGGTACGCGGATGCCGCGGTGGACCGGATCGATCCTGAGGTTCGCGGAGGCCAGGCTGGTCAGCACGACCATCTTGCACGCCGCGGCGGTGCCGCTTGCGGCGCCCTCTTCGGCGGCGTAGGTCTGGGCCACCTGGGTGCGGTGGTGGCCGTCGGCGATCGCGGCGCGGGCGCCGGCGAGGGTGGCGGCATAGGCGCCGATCCGTTCGGAGTCCGTGATCCGGAAGAGTGAGTGGATGTCGCCGGTCCATGGATCGGTGTGGCTGACCAGAGCGTCGCCAGGAACCCTGGCGCAGTCTTCACCCAGCATGTGTTCCAGCGTGCCGTCGTCCTCTGCAAGATAGAACACGGGCTCGATATCGATCCGGGTGAGCCGGAGCAGGTTCAGGCGCTCGGCGATCGACTTGGCGACCGTTTGCTCGTGGGGCCAGAGGTCTCCCTCGCGTCCCCGCTCGACGCCGACGAGGGCGCACAGGCCCAGCCGGCGCGAGCCGTCGGGCTGCCTGATCGCGTAGGGGTAGACCGCCGGGGTTTCGTCCCGCACCACGACTCCGGTCTCGATCCACTCGCGGTGGAGCGCCACGGAGTCCTCGTGCGGCGTCCGACCATCCCGCCCGACCGGCTTCGTGACGCGCGCGAACTGGTGCGGCGATTGCGCGTGCAGGCGGTCGCGCAGGGACTCGTCGATCTGGTCGAAGGGCGGCGCCGCCTGGACGGCGGCGTCGACCCTGGCGGAGTTGTAGCGATAGCCCTGGAAGGCGTAGAGCTTCATTGCGGCTCCTGGTCTGTGTGTGGAGTCGGAGTGGTGTGTCAGGCAGCGCGGTTGTCGTCGCTTCTGGCGTCGGCGTCGGCGTCGGTGGTCGCCGGCTCGCTGCGAATCGCGAGGCGTCCGCCGTCGACATCGATGACGACCCGGTCCCCCGGGCCGATGTCTCCACCGACCAGGGCGCGCCCGATCCGCGTCTCGACCTCGCGCTGCAGGTAGCGCTTGAGCGGCCGGGCGCCGTAGACCGGGTCGTAGCCGGCGCGGGCCGTGAGTTCGCGGGCGGCAGGCGTCAGTTCGAGGCCGATCTCCTGCTCCCCGAGCCGCTTCTCGAGCTCAGCGGTGAGCAGGCCGACGATCTGCTCGATCTCGGCAACCGTGAGCGGCGAGAACAGGACGACCTCGTCGATCCGGTTCAGGAATTCGGGTCGCATCGAGCCGCGTAGCTCGGCCATCACGGCGTCGCGCGCGGCGTCCGTGATCTCGCCGGCCGGCGTCACTCCCTCCAGCAGGTGGGGCGAGCCGAGGTTCGACGTCATGATGACGACGGTGTTCTTGAAGTCGACGGTCCGGCCCTGGGAATCGGTGATGCGGCCGTCGTCCAGGACCTGGAGGAGCACGCTCCAGACGTCGCGATGCGCCTTCTCGATCTCGTCGAAGAGGACCACCGCGTAGGGCTTGCGCCGCACCGCTTCGGTCAACTGGCCGCCGTCCTCGTGGCCGACGTACCCTGGCGGGGCCCCGACCAGGCGGGAAACCGTGTGCCGCTCCATGTACTCGCTCATGTCGATGCGGACGATGTTCTCCTCGGTATCGAAGAGCGCTTCGGCCAGGGTCTTGGCGAGTTCCGTCTTGCCGACGCCGGTCGGGCCGAGGAACAGGAAGGAGCCGATCGGGCGCCTCGGGTCCTTGATGCCCGAGCGGGCGCGGATCACCGCGTCCGCCACGAGCTGCACCGCCTCGTCCTGGCCGATCACCCGGCGATGCAGGATCTCGTCGAGGCGCAGCAGCTTCTCGCGTTCCCCTTCGACCAGGCGGGTGACGGGCACGCCGGTCCACTTCGAGACGATCTCGGCGATCTCGTTGTCGGTCACCTCTTCGCGCAGCAGCCGCCCCCCGGCGTCGCCCTCGCCGGCGGCCTGCTCCTCGCTCTGGAGTTTCTCCAGCAGGCCGGGCAGCACCCCGTGGCGCAGTTCGGCGGCCCGGTTCAGGTCGACCTGGCGCTCGGCCACCTCGATCTCGCGTCGCACCTGCTCGATCTGTTCGCGCACCTTCCGCTCGTCGTCGATGGCCGCCTTCTCGCTCTCCCACTGGCTCCGCATGGCGGCCGCGCGCGTGCGCAGATCGGCAAGCTCGCGTCTCAGCGTGTGCAGCCGCTGCCTGCTCGACTTGTCGGTCTCCTTGCTGACGGCCGCCTCCTCGATCTCGAGCCGCATGACCCGCCGCGTCACTTCGTCGAGTTCGGCCGGCAGGGAGTCGATCTCGGTGCGGATCAGGGCGCAGGCCTCGTCGACCAGGTCGATCGCCTTGTCGGGAAGGAACCGGTCCGAGACGTAGCGGTCCGAGAGCGTGGCGGCGGCCACCAGGGCATTGTCCTGGATGCGGACGCCGTGGTGGACCTCGAAGCGCTCGCGCAGCCCGCGCAGGATGGACACCGTGTCTTCGAGGGAAGGCGCATCGACCAGGATCGGCTGGAAGCGCCGTTCCAGAGCCGCGTCCTTCTCGACGTACCGGCGGTACTCGTCGAGGGTCGTGGCGCCGATGCAGTGGAGCTCGCCGCGCGCGAGCATCGGCTTGAGCAGGTTGCCGGCGTCGGTGGAGCCCTCGGTGCGGCCGGCGCCGACGATGTTGTGGACTTCGTCGATGAACAGCAGGATGCGTCCCTCGCTCTGGGCGATCTCGGTCAGCACCGCCTTCAACCGCTCCTCGAACTCGCCGCGGTACTTGGCGCCGGCGAGCAGCGCGCCGAGGTCGAGCGAGAACACGCTGCGGTCCTTGAGCCACTCGGGGACGTCGCCGCGGACGATGCGCTGGGCCAGCCCCTCGACGATCGCCGTCTTGCCGACCCCGGGCTCACCGATCAGGACGGGGTTGTTCTTCGTCTTGCGGGACAGGATGCGGATCGCCCGGCGGATCTCCGAGTCGCGGCCGATCACCGGGTCCATCTTGCCGGCGCGGGCCTGGGCGACCAGGTCGACGCCGTACCTCTCGAGCGCCTCGTAGGCTGTCTCCGGGTTGTTGCTCGTCACCCGCTGCGACCCGCGCAGCGCCTTCAGCGCGTCCACGAGCGACGGCCTCGAGAGGCCGGCTTCGGCGAGCGCCCTGGCGGCGCCGTGCTCGCCTTCCGCTGCTGCCAGCAGCAGGTGCTCGACCGAGACGTAGTCGTCGCCGAGCCCGCCGGCTTCGTCTTCGGCCCGAAGCAGGAGCTGCTCGAGCGCATTCGTGACGTAGATCTTGCCGACCTCGCCGGCGCCGCCGGAGACCTTCGGCTTGCGGTCGAGGTCTCGCTTGATGTGGGCACCAAGAGCGGCCGTGTCGATGTCGAGGCGCCGGAGCAACCGGGGCGCCAGGCCGTCCTGCTGGTCGAGCAGGGCGAGCAGCAGATGTTCGGTGTCCACCTGCTGGTGGCCGAGGCGCCGCGCCCGGTCCTGGGCGCCGGTCAGGGCTTCCTGGGACTTGATCGTCAGCTTGTTCGGGTCCATATCGTTCAACTTCTCCTAGCCGCGTGCGTTGTCAGCGGTCGTTCTCGGCGGCTCGCGGAACCTCGCCGGACGGTTCGAAGCCGGACGTTTCCCGGAGCTGCTCGAACAACGTCTGTTCCTCGGTGCTGAGCCGCTTCGGCACGACGACCTGAATCTCGGCCAGCAGGTCGCCGTCCGGGCCCTTGGGATTGGGTAGTCCGCGACCGCGAAGGCGCATCTTCCGGCCCGTCGACGAACCGGGCGGAAGCGTTGCCTCGGCGTAGCCGCCGAGGGTGGGAATCCGCACCTTGCCGCCCAGGGCGGCTGTCCACGGAGCCACGGGCACGTCGCAGTGAAGGTCGCGCCCGCGGCGACGAAAGACCGGGTGCGGCAGTGCCTCGACCTTGAGCAGCAGATCACCGTCGGGCGCACCCATCCCCTTGCCGCCTTGGCCGCTCAGTCGGATCGACTGGCCTGGCAGCACGCCCCTGGGAATCTGCACCTCGAGGTTCCTGGCGCGGCCCGTCGAACGATCGAGAAACTCGATGGGCCGGGGACCGCCCTCGGCCAGGTTCTCGAGGCTGAGTGGCAGCGCCACCTCGTGGTTCCGGCCGCGGCGGGGCCGCGTCCAGCTCCCGGGACGGCCGCCCCCGGCAAAGCCCTGCGGACCCGCCCCTCCGAACAGCATGTCGAAGAAGGAGCTGAAGCCGGAGGCGCCGCCGGAGGCCCGTGCACCGCCGAAATCGAATCGCTCGTCACCGCCGAAGTTGAAGCGGAAGCCCTCCCAGCCGGGCGGGGGAGCGCCCCCGGTCTGCACCCGTTGCCATGCGGCGCCGTACTGGTCGTACCTGCTTCGCTTCTCCTCGTCCTTGAGCACTTCGTAGGCTTCGCCGATGTCCTTGAAACGAGCCTCGGCGCCCGGGTCCTTGTTCACGTCCGGGTGGAACTGGCGGGCCAGCTTGCGGTAGGCGCGCTGGATTTCCGCCGCGGAGGCATCCTTCGCTACCCCCAGCGTCTTGTAGTAGTCCTTGTACTCCACCGGTTCTCCATTCCGAGGGTCTGCGTGGTCTGAGCACGAACGACCCAAGTACGCGACAGAGTTTAGTCCATCACACTCAACTTTGGAAGGATGCGGATGCCGGCCTTACGGCCGGCGCGCTTTCTTCCCCGGGTCAGAAGACCCGGGGACACGTACACGAAGGGCGCGACCCGCGTCGCGCCCCAGGAATCTCTTGCTGCCGTTTCCGGGTCAGTTCACGGCGGGTCGAAGCCGAACGCCGTGTAGTTCAGCGCGATGTACTTCTCCTGGCCCTCGGGAACCTCCTCCAGAGGCAGGATCGCCTGCACCGGGCACGCATCGACGCACAGACCGCAGTCGATGCACTCCTCCGGGTGAATCAAGAGCAGTTCCCAGTCGTCATCGTCGTAGATGCAGTCGACAGGGCAGACATCGACGCACGATGTGTCCTTCACGCCGATACATGGTTCAAAGATGATGTGGGTCATCGGACGCTTCCTCGGGCGGGCCAGTGAGCGCCGCACTCTTGGGTTGCAGGCGGATTCGGCGTGCGGAGAGTAGCAGAGTCATCGGGCGCGCGGACCAAAGCGTTCCGGCCGCATCGCGGCCGGAACCGGCATGACCGCGTTCGCGGGTCGGCCGAGGACCATCGGTGCGATCATCCGGGCGGTGAGCGGGGCGAGCAGGATGCCGTTGCGGAAGTGTCCGGTGGCGATGTGAAGACGTTCGCTCAACTGACCGACCAGCGGCCAGCCGTCGGGCGTTCCCGGGCGAAGCCCGGCCCAGTGCTCCACCGGTTGCCGGTCGCGCAGCGCGGGTAGCAGGTCGGCGGCCGCGCTGGCCAGTCCGTTGCCGACATCGTCGGTGAGGCTCAGGTCGAAGCCGGTGTGCTCGACCGAAGCGCCGATCAGGAGTCGGTCGCCGGCACGGCGTACGGCGTAGAAGGACGGGGTTCGGATGGCGCCCGTAAAGGTCCAGTCGATGCGGTCGAACGCGATCATCTGGCCCTTGACGGGACGGATCGGCAGCGCCGGCAGACCCTGGATCGCCGGCGTCCAGGCGCCGCCGCAGATCACGACGGCGCCAACGTCGCGCGCGAAGCCGGCGCCGGCTGCCGAGACACCGCCGGATGCCTCGGTCACACGCTCGACCGTGGCCCGGTGAATGGTCACACCCTGACGTTCCAAGGCCGCCGCTGCCGCGGAGGCGGCCAGCCGGTTGTCGACGCGGTGTTCACCGGGCAGCAGCAATCCCGCCTCGATCCCGGGCCCAAGATCCGGCACCAATCGGTGCAGTTCGGTTCGGTCGAGCTCGGCGGTCGGTTCGCCGAGATCGATGGCCTGCTGCCTGATCCCGGCCAGAACCTTGCGACCCGTTTCGTCGAGGACCGGGAGGATGGACCCCGCGGCGTCGTAGTCGATCGAGATGCCGCTCTCGCGCTGGAGGGCCGGAGCCAGCCTGGTCCAGAGATCGCGCGACCTGATGGCCATCCTGGCGAATGCGGCATCGGCGCTGCTCTCGGCGATCGGCGCGATCATCCCCGCCGCGTTGGGCGAGGCGGCGCCGGCTCGCCGGTCGTCGACGACCTCCACCCGGGCGCTGGCGCGAATCAGCTCGCGGGCGATCAGCAGGCCGATCAGGCCCCCGCCGACCACCAGAACGTCGGGCCGCGGCCCGGACGTGGGCATCAGTTGTCCGCCAGGGCGTCGGCGTACAGGCGTGCCCGGGGCGCGACCCTCGGCCCGCCGTCGGAGACGAGCCGCCCGCGCTCAGCGGACGCAAGCGCTTCGAATACAGCCCGAGCGCGAGCCCGGTACTCGCTCCGGCCCTCGTCGGCGAGGATCTGGAGGGCGAGGCCGACGGTGTACTCCACCGCCTCGCGGCCTAGTCCGTTGCGGCCGGGAGCATCGATCGTCCGGAGGCGTCGGATGGCTTCGGGAGCGTCGCCTTCCGCGAGAAGCAGGTTGGCGAGGTTGAACTCGAGCAGCCAGCGCGGGATGTCGCCGCTTCGATCCAGCTCCTGGAGCAGCCGCGCGGCCGCGGCGGACGGCAGCAGGTCGGGGTCCCTGACGTCGAGTTGGGTCCATCCCCACCGCGGCTCGACGGTCAGGCTGGTCACGGTGTTCCGGTCCTGGACCTCGAGTTCGATCACGCCACCGGGCTCCAGGTCTTGAAGCGCCGCGGTCAGCTGGAGGGTCGAAGAGGCCGCCGTACCGTCGATGGCGAGGATTTCCATGCCGGGCCGGAGCCCCGCCCCGTCGGCAGGTCCACCGGGTTCCACCGTGGCCACGATGGGCACGCCTGCCGTCAGCGAGTCGATCAGGACGGCGCCGAACCGCGGCGTCTGGCGGCCCAGGTCGGGGGCGAGAGCGCCGGCGAGCCGCTGGAGCGGCCCGTCTTCGAGCCGCCCGCCCTCGATCCGCACGGTCCTCACGTCGGGCCCCGGGGGACCGGGCACGGCCGGCCACCACCACAGGTCGACGGCGTCTGCGACTAGGTCGTCGTTCAGGACGGCCGCGAAGTAGAGCGCGGCCGGCAGATTGGTCTCGACCCGTTCCTGGATCGTGTTCCAGTCCAGTTCCCGGCGTGCAGTCTCGCGGTCGCGCAGCGTCTCCGCATCGACCCCCA
>JAPOVF010000247.1:47795-49114 GCA_026708285.1 Acidobacteriota bacterium | reverse complement strand
CCCAGCACTCCGAGGTAGACAAGGGCTGGCCGGAGTTCGATTTCGATGTCGATCCGCCGCCGGTCCTCGGCGACCACGGAGGTCTCGAAGTAGCCCAGCGTGCCGTGGGTCACCGAGAGGTCGTACGCGCCGGGAGGAAGCCGCACCTGGGGTGGCGACTTCGACCAGTCGGGGCGCAGAACCCGGCCGTTGCCGAGGACGGTCGCGCCTTCGCTCAGGCCGGCCAGACCGATCACCGCCTCCTCCCGCTCGAGGACGATCGGCGGCAGGTCGTAGTCGCGCAGGTCGGGCAGTTGCAGGCTGGTCCGGGCGCTTCGAAAGCCGTCCTTCTCGATCTCGATCCGGTAGCGGCCGGGCGGGAGATCTTCGATCCAGAGTTCCTCCGAGAAGTCCTCGGGCGGATGCGCCGAGACGGGGCCCTCGGGCCGGAACCAGGGTTCCGCCTGGCCGGCGGTTCGCCCGCGTTCGATGCCGTCGACGAGCACGGTGGCCCCGGTCGGCGCGGTCCGCAGCCGGACGACCGCGCTGTCGCGCTCCAGCTCGACTTCGACTTCGAGGTCCCGGTCGCCGACGATCGTGAAGGCGGCGGTGGTTGGCAGGAAGCCGGGGCGGACCACCGAAGCCAGGTAGTCGCCGACCAGCAGGGGAGTAGGCTCCGGAGGCTCGAACGGTTCCACCTCTGGCTCGGTCCCGGCCTCGGGATCGGAAGCCGTGGAGTCGTCGCCGTCATCGGCCGGAACCTCCTGTTCGCCTTCGTCTTCCGCTTCCGCGCCGGCCTCCGCCGCGGGCGGAGTCTCGGGCGGCGTGCTGTTTTCGAACTCCAGGTCGCCGACCAGGATGCGGGCGTCCCGCGGCAGGACGAGGAAGGAGACGCGGCCCACGAGCTCCCTCTTTCGACCCTCCAGGCGCTCGGTCAACTGCCTGCCGGCCGTCTCCGCATCCAGTTTGAACAGGGGGTCGCGGCGGACGATCCGGTCGAGCGCCTCGTCGGCGGCATCCCGGTCGTCGAGCGTCCAATGGGCCGCGGCAAGGTAGAGCCACGTGGTTTGCAGGGTCTCGAACAGGCGTGGGTCGTCGGCCGCGAGCGTCCGGGCGTCACCGGTTGCCGCGGCGAGCGGCTCAAGCGTTGCGATCACGGTCTCAAGGACCGGGATGGCTCCTTCGGAGTCGCCTTCCGCGTAGAGATCGCCGGCTTCGGCGAGAGCGGCCGTCGCCTGCGGCGGCAGCCGGCTCGAGCGTTCGATCTCCAGATCGCTGCGGCCGATCTCCTGGACGCCGAGACGCTGGGCCGCCACGGACCCGCAAAGAGCGAAGAGCGC
>JAPOVF010000247.1:12806-47148 GCA_026708285.1 Acidobacteriota bacterium | reverse complement strand
ACCCTGGCTGGGCCGGACGATCCCGCGCAGGTCGCGGGCCGAGGAGGGGCTCCCGTTGGGGTCGAGGATCGCGGCCCGGTTCGGTTCGGTGACGAGGAGTTCGCCGTTCGCTCCGGCGGCGACGCCGCGGGGTCGCTCGATTCCTACCTGCTCGGGCAGGTAGGGCCTGGACCGGCTCCAGGGCTCCCTACCTGTGAGAGGCCGCAGGATCAGGCGGTGAATCAGGGTCATCCGGTCGAGGGCGACGTCGGCGAGCCCGCTCGCTGGCTCCGCCCCGGCGGCTTGTCGGAGCCAGCCCTCCCGCGCCAGCCTCAGATGGTCGACTGCCCCCTGCCAGTCCCCGCGCGCGAGCAGCAGTTCGCCGAGTTCGTAGTGGGCCCGGGGCGTCCACTCGCTTTCGGCTTCCCGTTCCAGGACCCGAAGCAGCTCGCCCGCGGCCTTCGCCGTGTCGCCGGTGCGCCGTCCCAGTGCAGAGGCCTCGACCAGGGCCCGGCTGCGAACTGCCGATTGGGGATGTTCGCTCGCGGGGAGACGCCGGCTGAGCGCCAGCAACTCTCCGCGCGCCCGCGCCAGGTCGCCTGCGCTGCGTGCGGTTCCGACGGTCGCGAGAACCGCGTCGACGGCCGCTTCGACTTCGCGCTCGGCGGCCTCCCGCTGGGCCGGCAGCGCCGCGGCGACGAAGACCAGGGCGAGGCCGAACCAGAGGCTACGCGTCGACCTGGTCGTTGAGCCTCTCGTCACTGATCCGTTGGGCGCTTGGCGAGTGAGGGGCATGGGTGAGGATCAGGTTCGCGCGCGCAATCGCCTTCGCGGCGTCGCCGAGTTCCTGGTACGTGAGCATCTCCTTGTACAGCACCTCCGCCAGTCGGTTCAACCGCTCCTCGACCTCGCCTGCGTAGGGGCCGTTCGGGAAGCGTTCGAGATACTCGGAACCGCTCGTGATGTCGTCATAGCTGCCGACCAGTTTGCCCAGCCGGTCCTCGGCACGCTGGCCGAGTTCGGGATCGCGTTTCTGGGACGCGAGGTGCTGGAGGGAGCCAAGACGTGTGAGCACCGGCGCCAGGTTGCGCAATCCTCGCTGAGCGTCGGCCGCGGGACTGTCGCCTTCTTCCGCTACGGTGCCGGCCGGCTCCGACTCCCAGGCTTTGAGAAAGTGCTCCACCGCGTCCGTCTCGCGGCCGAGCCGGCTGTAGGAGATCCCGAGCAGCAGCGCCACCTTGGGTGTCCGCGGAGAGTCCGGATAGTTGGAAAGGAAGGCCTCGAGGAAGGGTGTCTCGAACACGCCCCGGTCGAGGATCCTGATCGACTGGCCGTAGAGCTCTTCCGACTGGCGGCGCAGGTCGGCCATTTCGCTGCTGAGCACCGCCAGGAAGGGCGTGTCGGGGGTCAGGGAGCGGACGCTCTCCATCTGCTGACGGTAGGCGGTGGTGATCCGGCCGTAGTCGCGGGACGTGGCCAGCCGTTCGAGCTCCGCGTCGCGCAGCCTGTGCAGGTTCTCGAGCCGCAACGATTCTGCGGCGGTGCCCGAGGGCCATGCACCGAGGGCCATTGCCTTCAGCAGATCGAGTTCCGGCGATGACGGAGGTGGTCCCTGCCGGCGGCCCTGAGGCTGCTCCTTCGTTCCCCGTTCCGCGTACTCGAGCAGAACGGTCTGCGTGGCGGTGCGGTACGCATCGACGTCTTCGGACGGTTCCGGCTGCAGCGTCGCCAGGTAGCGGGCGCGGGCCTCGGCGGCAACGACGCGCGAGTCGAAGAACGGGTGGGTCTGCCAGTAGCCGAGGACCTTCGACTGGGAGATGCGTTCGCCCATTCTGGTCATCAACTGCGCCAGTCCGTTCGGATCGAAGCCCGCGGCGGCGGCGTAGCGCTGTCCCTCCTCGTCGCTCTGGTCCTCGTGCTCGCGGGAGTAGCTGCGCATGAGCAGTTCGGTGAACACCATGCCCCCGGTAAGGGCCGCCTGAGCGGCTGCCGCGGTCGACCCCTGGTCGCGGGTGTAGCCGTAGGGGCCGACGTAGCCGTCGTTGCGGTCGGACGCGGCGGCCGCGATCAGGCCGACGGAGAGCAGGGAACTCGCCACGTTGAGCCAGGTCGCGCGCTTCTTCTGCTTGAGGAAGTGCTCGGAGGTGACATGCGCGATCTCGTGGCCGAGGAGCGCCGCCAGCATGTCATCCGAGAGCCCCAGGTCGAGCATGCCCTTGGTCACGAAGATCTGCCCGGCGGGCAGAGCGAAGGCGTTGGGCAACGGCGTGTCGACGACGGCAAAGGTGAAGGGGTAGCGGTCGAAGTCGGCGTGGTAGGCGACCTGGTAGCCGATCCGGTTGACCCGTTCCTGAGCCGCCGGGTCGTCGAGGAGGCCGTACTGCCTGACCGCTTGGGCCGCGGCGGCGAGGCTCTTCTGGAACAGTGCCGGATTGGAGATCTCCAGTTCCGACGAAGAGCCGGCGGTGCTAAGGAAAAAGGCCAGGGTGACGGCGGTCACGGTCCGGGTTGAAGACGCTTGTCGGGTGCGGATCATGGGTGGACCAACGGTCGCGGACAGTACGAGCTTCCATCCGAGCGCCCGGTGACGGGCGCTACGACTGGTTCCCGTGTGGCGCGAAACGCGCCACACGGGTTCTGCAACGTCCTAGGATAACCCCGTAACGTGGTTGCCGGCGGTGCCAGATGCGGTCGCGATGTCTCGCAGGTGTCGCTTTCACCGTTCGGCCAGCGCGTCGGCGCGCAGTCGGGCGCGGGGCGCGACCTTGGGGCCTTCGTCCGCATACAGCCGGCCATGCTCGGTCAACGCGAGGGATTCGAAAACACTTCGGGCACGTTGCCGCTCCTGGTCCTGGCCTCGGTCAGCCAGGTCGGAGAGTGCGACTCCGAATGTGTACTGGACCGTTTCCGCCCCCAACCCGCCGCGGTCGGGAGCCTCGATCGCCTCGAGGAGTTGGATCGCGCTTTCCGGGTCGCCAGCGGCGAGCGCCAGCGCAGCGAGATCCAGTTCGAGGAGCCAGCGAGGCGTGTCGGTTGCTCGGTCGAACTTCCGGATGAGCCGGGCGGCTGCAGCGGCCAGAGACAGATCCGGCGCGAGAACATCAAGCTGAGTCCATCCCCACTCCGGGTGGATGACCATGGTGGTGGCTTCCTCTTTCTCGCCTCCTACTGCGAACTCGATTCCGCCTCCCGGTTGGAGCCGGTTCAGGGCTGTTGTCAACTGGTCCGCCGAGGCGAGTTCACCGTCGATCCCCCTGACCTCGATCCCAGGTAGCAGGCCGGCGGCGGCGGCCGGTCCACCCGGATCGACCGTGGCGACCACGAGACCATCGCTCTTTAGCGACTCGATCAGTCCGACACCGAGATCGGGTGTCCGGATTCCCACCTCAACCGCCGGGTCCAGCGACCGAGCCAGCCGCCTCAGCGCGCTGCCCTCGAACTTCCCGCTCCTGAGATCGATGGACAGCACGTCGGGTCGGGCGGGACCGGGGGAGGAGGACCACCACCACAGATCGACGGAGTCGGCCGCCAGGTCGTCGCTCAGGACAGCGACGAAGTACAGAGCGGCCGGAGTTTCCCGTTGGAACTGCGCCTGGATGGCGTCCCAGGCGAGTTCGCTCTTCGCGGCTGTCCAGTCCCGCAGGACCCCTGAGTCGATACCTCGTTCGGCAAAGACGGCGTGGCCCAGTTCGCTACGGTCGAGCACGATATGGACACCGTCGCGCTGCAGGAACTCGATCGCCGAGGCTACGGCGCGCCGTCCGGCCGCGTCCTCGCCGAAGGTTCCGAGGAAGGCCAGAGCCGGCTTCATCTCGACTCCGACTTCGAGCCAGGCGCCATCCTCCACGACGACCGACGTCTCGAAGACGTCCTGTCTGCCGCGAGTGACGACCAGATCGAGCTGGCCCGGCAGCACGGCCACTTCCGGCTTGAGCTTCGATCGGTCCGGTTGCATCTCCCGGCCGTTGCCGTAGACCTTCGCGTCCTTCGGCAGCCCCTCGAGCAGGAGCATGGCGTGCTCCTGCTCGAGCACCACGGGCGGTAGTTCGTAGTCGAGCAGTGCGGGGATGTCGAGCGTCTGGCTGAATGTGCGGAAACCCTCTCTCCTGATCTCGAGCCGATGCGAACCGACGGGGAGATCGGCAAGCCACAGTTCGGCTGAGAAGCTCGTTCCGGGAGTAAACGCCGCGGGTCCTTCCGGAGTGAAGCCCGGCCTTGCCTTTCCCTCGGTGCGGCCGCGTACGAAACCCTCGACAAGTACCGTCGCCTCGCTCGGCGCGGTGCGCAGCCGGAGCGTCGCACTGGCGCGCTCCATTGCGACGGCGACGTCCACTTCCTCGCCGTCGGCGACGGTGAAGCCGACGAGTGTCGGCACGTAGCCAGGCCGGGTGATCTCGGCCACGTAGTCGCTGGCGGGAAGCGCGATGCGTCCCGGTGCGCGGGGCACCCGGTCTCCGACCTCGATGCGAGCGTCCGGCGGCTCGACCACGAAGCTCGCGCCGCCAAGAGCCTCCGCCTGGGGCCGCTCCTGCGCGGCCGCCGGTGCTTCGTGTCCGGTTCCGGAGAGAAACAGGACCACGATCCACGCGGCCTGGAGCGCCGCGGCTGGGGCCGACAGAGGCGTTCTCCCGTTGCCGGTCTGGCCGATGCAGATCATGGGTAGTAGCCGCTGATCGTGCGGGCGCGGCGTCCGTCCGTGACCCGAACTTCGACCTGCCGGAAGTCGTTGTTCGCGGACTGCTGGTTCGAGTTGTAGGCCAGCAGGTACTGGGACCGGAGTTCCCTGTCGATCTGTCGATACACCGGCTGCAGTTCCCTCGCCGCCGAGATGAGGAACGCTCGCCCACCGGTCACCGCGGCGATCTCCTCGAGCTTCGACCGCAGCAGCGGTTCGTTGTCGCCGATGCCCAGCCCGATCGTGTAGATGACGACCTCCGAGTGCTTGGCGTACTCCAGGATGTCGGGATACGTTGCCGAACTCGACGTATCCTCGCCATCCGACAGGAGGACGAGCGCGCGCCGTCCCCGGATGCCGCGGAAGTAGTAGAGGCCTGTCATCAGGGCATCGTGGAGCGTAGTCTGGCCGCTCGCGCGAAGTGCGCGGACCGTGTCCACGACCGCTTCCACGTCGGATGTCTGACCCATGAGCAGGTGGGGACGGGAAGCGAACGCTACTGCGAACGAACTGTCGCTCGGCTTGAGCAGGTTGGTCAGGAACTGCGCGGCGGCCTTCCTCGTCTCCTCCATGACGCCTTCCATCGACGCGGACGTGTCGATCGCGACCCCGAGGGTCAGAGGTAGGTTCTCGACGAGTTCAAAGGTCGAGACTTGCTGCGTGACGCCGTCCTCCAACACGGTGAAGTCGGTCTCCCGGAGCCCGACGATCGGGCGGTTGGCCCTGTCGATCACGGTCGTGTAGAGCTCGACCATGTCGACATCGATGCTGTCGGTAAGGGCCGACGCGCTGAGAAAGCGGACGTCCTCGGCGCCGCTGCCGTCGTCCAGCGTCGCTGTGACCGTGAGGTAGACGGGTTCGGCCTCGCTGGCGGCCCTGGGAACGCTGATTTGGGCCCGCCAGGGCGGTCTCTGGAGTTCGGCTTGGACTTGGTCCCCTACGCGAAACTCTACGCCGCTGACTTCCCGTCCCTTCGGCACGACGATGGCCGCACTCGCCGGTGTCGTGCCCACCACATCGACGCCGCCGGCCGGTTCCTCGATGTTCACGCGCAGGTCGCCACGCTGCTGGTTCAGCACAAGCTCGTTCGCCGCGACGACAGTGCCATCAGCGTCCAGCCCTTCAACGCTGACCACCTGCTGCGTCGGATACTTGGCCAAGCGGAGCGTGGCCCAGGCCTTGGACCTGGGCTCGGTTGCCTGGTGCCTGCCATCGACCAGGAAACGGACAGCGACGATGTCGCTACCACTGATCCGCACGTCGGCGCGATACTCGCCGACGACGATCTCGGTATCTGGTGGCACTAAAGCCAGAGAGGTCTTCGCATGCAAACGGGATCGGGCCGCGATCGAAGGCCCCCGGTCGCTGCCGAGCCGGCTGTTCTCGGCGGCCTCCAGGTCCCTGAACAGGGCGACCGCCTGATTCCCGTACTCCGCGTCCACCTCGTCTGCGAGTTCGGACAAGGCCAGCCCGATCATGTACTCGACGGTCTCCCCGCCGAGTCCGCCTCGCGCCGGCGCTTCGATGCTCCTCAGCAAACGAACCGCTCCCTCGGTTTCACCTTGCGCGAAGAGGATGGACGCGAGCTCGAGTTCGAGCAGCCAGACCGGGACGTCTCCGGGGCTCTTCAGCTTCTGAATCAGGTGTGCCGCGGCCGTGGCCGGCAGCAACTCGGGAGCGAACGGGTCGAGCATCGACCAACCCCACTCCGGTTCGATCGTGTGGATTGCCGGTTCGCCCCGGGCGCCGGCGACCCGGACTTCCAGGACCTCGCCTGGTCTGAGAGCCGACGTTGCGGCGATCCAGTCCTGCGCTCCTTTGAGCTGCGAGCCGTTCAGGGAAGTAAGCTCCATGGCGGGCTCGATACCGGCCCTGTAGGATGGCGACGCCAGGGCCACGTCGGCCACCACGAGCGGGCTGTTCACCTCGGATTCGACCAGGGTGAGTCCGATCCACGGAACGCGCCGCTCGGGCTCAGGCCTCAGCGCCGCGGTCAGCCAGGTCAGTTCGTCATCGTCTGGCCGCCCGCCGGGAACTCGGAGCGCCAGCATGTCCGGCCTCGCGGGGCCCGGAGCGGCCGACAGCCACCAGAGGTTGATCCGATCCGCTTCCCGATCCTGGTCGGGGACAGCGAGGAGGTACAGGGCTGCCGGCGCTTCGCTTTCGAGTCGGGCTCGAATCGATGTCCAGTCCAGCTCCCGCTTCGCCGCTTCCGTGTTTCCGCTCAGCGTGCCACCGTCGACTCCCAGGTCCGTCAGAAGCGCCTCGCCCGTCGGCTCGTAAACGATGCTGTACGAGGTCTGGCTGGCGAGATGGTCGGTGATCGACCGTAGGGCTCGCTCCGCCAGCGGGTCGGAGCCGAGAACGCCGAGGACGGCAAGGAGCGGTCGGAGTCCGACATCGACGGTCAGCCGATTCCGGTCTCCGAGAGAAACGGAACGCTCGAAGGAGCCAGACACACCGTGAACAACGGTCAGTTCGTACTCGCCGGGCACGATCGTGACCTCCGGCGGTGTTGTGCGCCGGTCCACGGCAAGGGTCTTCCCGTTCGCCGCGACCACGGCATCAGCGGGGAGACCGCGAAACTCGATCACCGCCTCCTGCGGCTCGAGTTCGATCCGAGGCAACTCGTAGTCACGCAGGTCAGGAAGAACGAGCGTGGCTCGGTACGTACGGAACCCGGCCCGTTTCGCCTCCAGGTCGAACCGGCCCTCGGTCAGGCCGTCGATCCAGCACTGGGGGACGCACTGACTTGCGGTGCCGGACGAGGCGGAGACCGTGCCGCGCCGGAGCGCCTGCTCAACGCCGTCGATCAGGATCCTGACGTTCGCGGGTGTGGTGTGCAGTCGGAGGATGGAGCTGGATCGTTCGAGCCGTACCGGGATCTCCAGCACGTTCGCGCCCTCGACCGTGAAGCGCACCGTGCTTGGACGATAGCCCGGTCGTTCAGCGTGTAGCAGATAGTCGCCGGCGGGCAGAGGCTGGGGGTCGGACGCCAGGATGGGTTCGAGAGCGTCGTGGAAGGGGGTGACCAGACGGTCCAACCTGGCGACGCGGAGGGTGGCGTCACCCGGATCGACGGTCACGGAGACGAGGCTGGGAATCTCCGGCTCGCCGGGTTCGTCCGGTGCCGGGACCATCCCGGTTTCATTCTCGACGTCACCGGCGGGCGTCCCCTCCTCAGCGCCTGGGTCCGCTCTCTCTTGGGCCAAGCCGGGGCCGGGCAGAGCGATGAGAGACAGCAGCAGGACCAGGAGTGCTCGCAGCAGGCTCAGGACGAGGCCGCCCGAGTTCGTCATCCGGAGAGTCACGGTGCTCGCTCGCTACTCGAGGGCGATCACTGTCTCCAGTCGCCCTTCGGCGATGAAGATCCTGCCCATGCCGTCGACGGCGACATCATTGGGCGCACGCAGCTCGATGCCGCCGGGGAGTAGCGGGCCGAGGGCCGCCATCATGTTCCCGTCCGGGTCGTAGACGAGTACTTGTTTCGTGCGTCCTTCAAGCACGTAGGCGTTGCCGAAGGCGTCCACGTCGAGAGCGATTGGGCGCCGCCAATCGGCGCTGAACGTGTTCTCGAGTTCCCCGTCGGGGGTCAGGGTCAGAAGCGCGGCCCGCGCGTCCCCCTTGCCTGCATCAAGGACGTAGGTCCGGCCGTTCGGACCGGGCGCCATGTCCACGGGTTGCGCCAGTCTGGCCTGGCCGAAGGCGAGCAGGTTGCCCTGCGGGTCGTAGCGCAGCACGACGTCGACCTGGCGGGAGAGCACGGTCCAGTTGCCGTACGGTCCGCGATAGGCAGTGATGATCTGTTCCAGTCTGCCCCCCGAGGGCCGTTCGAACCGGATCGGGCTGGGGTCTTCAAGCCGCAGCACCGTGCTGGAGGCGGACACGATCGCGGTCACGCCGCCAAGCGGTCCGACCGGGCCGAAGCTCGGCCGGGCCTGGCCCAGCCCTCGCAACTCACGACTCGCCACGAGGTTTCTATCCCGGTCGAACTGCACGACCCGGCTGTCGTCCGCGACCAGCAGCTCCCCGCGGGGGCCGGCCGCGACGGAGCGAGGCTTCTTGAGCTTCTGTTTCTCCGGCAGGTAGTCGCGGGGCAAGTAGGGGCGGATCCTGGTCCACGGGTCCTTTCCCGCAAGTCGCCGCAGCACGAGCCGGTCGATGCGCGTCATCCGCTCGAGGGCGATGCCTGGAACGTCGACGGGGCCGACCTCCTGGCCGGTGCCCGCCGATTCGCGCAGAGAGCCCTGGCGCGCCTGCCAGTAGTGATCGGCCGCAAGCTGCCAATCGCCGTTCGTCAGGACAAGGTCGGCCAGTTCGAGGTGCGCTCTGGCCGTCCACTCGCTTGCCGGCTCTCGTTCCAACACCTGCAGCAGTTCCCCCGCCGCAGCGTTACCCACGCCGAGGCGGCGACCTATGGAAGCCGCCTCCACCAGCGCCCGACTGCGGCCCGGGAACCTCGGATAGAGATGTCGGGGATAGCGCCGGCTCAGCTCCAGGAGTTCGGCGCGGGCCGCCTGGACTTCCACCGGGTCGCGTGCGGATCTGGCTCGGGCGATCGCAGCGTCAGCCTCGATGTCGATTGAGGGTTGCTGAGCCGCGGCGAGGTCCGTCCAGGATACGGACATGACGAGGACCGCAACGATCGTCGAAGGGAGGGCGGCAAAGCCGTGCTGGGGGCATCGGGGCATGTGTTGGGACGCCGGTCGAGTCGACTGGTCACAGGCTGCTTCGGCGAACCTGGCGTTCGGACCGCGTAGGATAGCCGAGTGGCAGCGTCACAGGCGCTGGAGGCGCTAGCGGCTGCGGCGCGGAGCAGCCGCGGTCACGAGCCGTGGGTGTTCTACCCCCGTGACGGCCGCTGGCGATGGTGGTCGTTCGCGCGCGGCTGGACCGAGGTCGAACGCTGGCGGGCGGCGCTCGACCGCGGTGAACGGCCATCCGTCGACCAGGCTCCCGCTCCTCAGTCCTCGCCGCAGGCGCTGTGTTGCCACCTCGCCGCAGCCCCCGCGGAGACGCTTTCCGCAGGCGTTTTCGATCGGTTTCTGGCGCCGCGGGAACCGGCGCGGGAGATCGTCGTCGTCACCCCGCCGCCGGCCGGGCCTCCGACTGGTGTGGACCGTCTGTCCCTGCCCTGGCTGCATTGGTGCTGCGCGAATCTGGCGGCACTGGTGCTCGAACCGAGCCGCGAGGCCCTGATCGGCTCGGTGTTGTGGTGCCGGCCGACGGTACTGCTGGCCAGCATGGCGGAGGAGAGTGCGCTCGCCGCGGCGGTTCGGGAGCGAAGCCGCGACCGCGAACGCCGGGCGGCCGCGCTGCTGGACCGGCTCCGGGTGCTGCTGGTCGCGGTGGAGGATCAGGAGAGTCTCGGCGAAGCGGTGGAACCGGCCGCCTTCTGGCGTGCTTGGGGTGTCGAACGGCGGCTCGTTTGTCCTGGGGACCCGGATCGCCGTTGATACAGTGCAGGCCAGTATGAAAAGGGCTGCGATCATCCGGTCTGCGCCGCTGCTGGCGGTGTTCCTGGCTGCGATTGCCTTTCCGGCGCCGGCCGGCGCTGCCGACTTCACGGTCAAGATGGCGACCCTCTCGCCGGACGGTTCGCCCTGGGACGGGTTCTTCGAGAGCATGGGCCGGGAGTGGGAGGCCGGCACCGACGGTCGGGTCAGCCTGACGATCTACCCTGGCGGCGTCGCTGGCGACGAGCCGGACATCCTGCGCAAGATGAAGATCGGCCAGTACCACGCGGCCGCCCTGTCGGTCAGCGGCCTGGCGGACATCTCGAAGGACTTCACGGTCTTCGAGATCCCCCTGTTCTTCCGCTCGGAGCGGGAGATGTACCACGTCCTGAAGGAACTGACCCCCGGGCTGCGCGCGAAGCTGGACGAGAAAGGCTTCGTTCTCCTGGGTTGGGGCTACGTGGGCCAGGTGCACTTCTTCACGAATCGGCGGGCGCGCACCGTCGAGGAGATGCAGCGGCTCAAGATCTTCACCTGGGCCGGCGACGAGGCGATGACGGACTGGTGGCGGCAGGGCGGCTTCAAGCCCGTGGCGCTGGCCGCCACCGACATCGTCACCGGTTTGCAGACCGGCATGATCGACGCCCTTGCGGTGCCGCCGATCTACGCCATGTCGGTTCAGTTCTTCAAGCAGGCGAAGTTCCTGGCCGACGTGCCGCTGATTCCGATGATGGGAGCCATCGTGGTCACGAAGCGTGCCTGGAATCGCATCTCGGATGAGGATCGCGAGGTGCTGATCGAGGGCGGCGAACGGGCCGAGAACCGGATCTTCGACACGATTCCGACCCTCGAACAGACGGCGATCAAGCTGATGGGAAGTCAGGGGCTGGAAGTCGTTCAGATCGTGGGCACGGAGGTGGAGGACGACTGGAAGCGCATCGCCCGTGACTTCGCCGAGGACATGCGCGGGAGGACCGTTCCGGAGGCGGTCTTCGACCGGGCGACGGCGGTGCGGGACGCGTACCGCAAGCAGCAGGAGGCCGAAGCGGCCGCGTCTGCCGCCGCGGACAGCGGCCGGTAGCTCTTGACTGAGGGCGGCGCCGCGGCACCACTTCGGGCCGTCGTACGCCTCGCGCATCGCGTCGAGGACGGCCTCTCGAGCGTGCTGCTCGCCGCCATGGTGCTGCTGCCCCTGGCGGAGATCGTCGTCCGCCAGACGGGAACCGGCATCCCCGGAGCGCTTCCCTTCGAACAGCACCTGACGCTGTGGGTCGCCTTCCTCGGCGCGGCGCTGGCCGCGCGCGAGGGACGCCTGCTCGCCCTGGCCACCGGGAATCTCCTGCCCGAGGGGAGGTTCCGGGCGATCGCCGCGGTGTTCACAGGCGGCGTCAGCGCGATGGTGGCGACGTTGCTGGGCAGGGCCAGTCTGGACCTGGTGCAGATCGAACGCGAGGGCGGCATCGAGATGGCGGCCGGCGTACCGGTCTGGGTGGGGCAGGCAGTGATGCCGGTCGGCTTCGTGATGCTGGCCCTGCGGCTGGTCTGGAAGTCGTCGGAACTCTGGGCGGGGCGAGCCCTGGCCGCGCTCGGTATCGTGCTGGGGCTGGCGATCGGCGGCAACGCCGAGGCGTTCGGAGAGCTTCCGGCAACCCCGTGGCTGGTCCTGATCCTGGCCTCGACCCTGCTCGGCGGTCCCATCTTCGCCGCCCTCGGCGGCGCGGCGGCGTTCCTGTTCCTCTCCGACTTCGTGCCGCTGGCCGCGATCCCGGCGGAGAGTTACCGGCTCGCCGTTTCGCCGACGCTGGCGGCGATTCCGCTGTTCACGCTGACCGGTTTCCTGCTCGCCGAGGGCGGGGCGTCGGAGAGGCTGTTGCGGGTGTTCCGCGCCCTGTTCGGCTGGGCGCCGGGCGGGACGGCGGTGGTCTGCGCCGTGGTGTGTGCGTTCTTTACCGTGTTCACGGGCGGTTCCGGGGTCACCATTCTGGCGCTCGGCGGCGTTCTCTTCGCCGCGCTCTCCGCCGACGGCTACCGCGAGCGCTTCTCGCTCGGTCTTCTGACCTCGTCCGGCTCACTCGGCCTGCTCCTGCCGCCGGCCTTGCCCCTGATCCTGTTCGGCATCGTTGCCGAGGTGCCGATCGAGGATCTGTTCATTGGCGGTCTCATCCCGGGGCTGCTCCTGATCGCCCTGATCGCGCTCTGGGGAGTCCGGGAAGGTCTCCGCGGCGGTGCTCGAAGAACCCGTGTTTCCGTCCTGGAGCTGGGCAACGCGATCTGGGCGGCCAAGCTGGAGCTGCTCCTGCCGGTGGTCATCGTGGGCGCGATTTTCAGCGGCTACGCGACCCTCGTCGAGTCGGCGGCCCTGGCCGCCCTCTACGCCTTCGTCATCCAATGCCTGGTCCACCGCGACGTGAAGGTGGGCAAGCCGCTGGTGGCGGTGTTCCGGCAATGCACCGTGCTGGTCGGCGGAGTGCTGATCATCCTGGTCGTGGCCATGGGACTCACGAGTTGGCTTGTGGACGCCCAGGCGGCTCAGAGCCTCGTTGAACTGGTGCAGAACAACATCGAGTCGAAGCTCGTTTTCCTGCTGGTCCTGAACGTCTTCCTGCTCCTGGTCGGTTGCCTGATGGACATCTTCTCGGCCACCGTGGTCGTCGTGCCGCTGATCATCCCGCTCGGTCTCGCGTTCGGTGTCGACCCGATCCACCTTGGCATCATCTTCGTCGCCAACCTGGAGTTGGGCTATCTGACGCCGCCCGTGGGTCTCAACCTGTTCCTGGCGTCCTATAGGTTCGAACGGCCGCTCCTGAAGATCTACCGGGCCGCCGTGCCGGCGCTGATCATCCTCGGCATCGGCGTCCTGCTGATCACCTACGTCCCGGGATTGACCCTCGGTTTGTTGGAATGGTTGGGCAGATCGTGAACTGGAAACTGCTGCAGACCATCGCCGTCGTCTGGTCGGCGGTCTTCCTGGGGCTGGCGATCCTCACGATCGTCGGCGTCCAGATCGTCCCCCGCGACGTGCCGGGTCTGGTCTGGTTGCTGCACGCGCTGGTAGGTGTGATCGGCTTCCTCTCGGGAATCGCGGCGACCCGGCGCCGGGCCGAGATCGATGTCGAGCGGTGGAAGCTGGTGGACGACCCCGACCTCACCTCGGGCGAGCGGGAACACGCGCACCGTGAGGCCGAGTCGCGGTTGCGTCGGGCCAGCGCCCAGTTCCTCCTCGCCGGCGTGACCCTGGGCGGCTGGCTGGCCTACCAGTTGCGGGCCGAACGTCCGGAAGCGGGCGCGGCGGTGACCCGAGTCCTCGGCGGTGAGACGCCGGACGTGCCGGCGCCGGACCAGACGCTGGCCGAAGCCCTCGCGGCCGAGCCGGTCTACACGGTGAGTGCCTCCGACCTGCTGATCGCGACGCCGCTGATCGCCTTCGGCCTCGGCATGCTCCTGGCCCGGTACAGCGCGTCTCGCGCCGCGTTCCGGGACGGCTGAGCTTTCATCGCAGCCGGGCCACGGTGGCGCCCCAGCCGCCTCCGCCCGGGCCGCCGCTTCTGAACGACGCGACCCGCGGATCCCGCTCCAGCGCCTTGCGCACGATCTGGCGCTGCACGCCGATGCCGCGCCCGTGGATGATCCTCACCTCCCGGAACCCCTTCTCGTACGCGGCGTCGAGGTAGCTCTCGACCACGTCCTTCACCTCACGGGGCAGGAAGGGGTGGAGGTCGATCTCGTCGCCGATCGGAACCTCGACGATGTCTTCGGGCTGGAGTTCGTGATCGTCTTCTCGCGGCATGGCTGGCTAGAAGAGCTTGAGCACGGCGATGAAGGCGCTCCAGCCGTCGTCGGGGCCGGCGAGCGCGGTGCCCACGTCCATGTTGACGACCGTGCCCCAGGGGCCGATGAAGGTGCCGACGATGCCGACGCCGGCGAGCAGCTCGTTGTCGAGGCCGGAGGCGGCGTCGGTGGCCCATGCGGCATCGCCGACCAGGTCGATCCGGAAGATCTCACCCAGTTCAAAACCGTAAGTCAGGTGGGTCGCGGCTGCCCGCTCGGCGCGTACCTTGTCACTCTGGTAGCCGTGGACGGTCACGTCCGAGAAGAAGCCGAACTCGTACTTGCTGAAACGGTCGAGGTCGCTGCCGTCCACATACTCGAAGGACAGGCCGACCTTCTGGAACTTGGGGAGATGCCAGGTCTTGGCGACGCCGACGTTCCAGAGCGTGTAGCGGTCCGGGGTCAGGTTGGCGGCGTCCAGGCCCCAGGGCTCCCAGTCCGCCCGGAGGTTCCAGGTGCCGCCCGCCACCAGGCGGTAGCCGGAACGGATGTAGCGGAGGGTGGCCCCCAGGCTGTGGCTCAGGTGGTCCGAGGGCAAAACGAAGTCGTCGCCGGTCTGGTCGGCGCGCTGGAAGTTGTGCCAGGACAGCTCGTAGCGGAGGTCGAGCTTGGTGAAGCTCCCGAGCGGCCGGCCAAGACTGAAATCGACGTTCGGGCGTAGCCGTTCGACGGTTTCCTCCGGCGCTTCCATGCCGTCGCGGTAGAGGGTGTCCTGGCCGGCGAACGCCAGTGCGAAGACGTCGACGCCGGCATCCCAGCGCGATCCGAACAGGCTCGGGTTGGCGATGTCGGCGAGGATCAGCGGCCCGGCGATGAACAGGTCGGCCTGGGTGCCGGTGCCGCGCCAGTCGAATGAGAGCCAGTTCACGCCGCCGAGGGGCAGCGGGCCGTCCTGGGCCTCGTCGTAGAAGGCGCCGCCGAGGATGAACATCCGGGTCTTGTCGTCCTCCTTGACGACCCGTTCGCCGGTCTCGTTGTCGACGACCAGGTAGCGAAGCCCTTCTTCCGTGTCGCGCACCATCGTCGCCTCGGAGCCCAGGGCGGCTTGGCGGCGGGCTTCGAACTCGGTCGGGTTGATCTCGATGCTGGTCAGTTGGATCTCCCGTTCGACGATCGTCGTGGCGTTCAGCACCGAGAACAGTTGCTGGCCGATGAGACGGGTCGGCAGCCAGTACGACGACCGGTCCCAGGCCGCCGGTTCTCCGTTCGCATCGAGCGGCGTGTAGAAGGTCGTCTCGTCGTTCGAGAGGACATCTCCGGTGAGGCCGAGCTGAACCGCCCGGGTCTTCACGCGGGCGAAGAGTTCGCGGTCGACCCACACCGTGCCGCGGAACAGGCTGCGCCCTTCGGCCAGAGCGCCGGCCGGCTCGAAGTCGACGACCCAGGTGTTGCGGCCCTCGACGGTCGCGGTGCCGCGGAGGCGGTAGCGGTACTCCTTCGTGAAGGTGATCTCGGCCGGCATGGCCGCGGCCTTCTCCGGCTGGATCAGGGGGATCTCGGGGATCTTCTTGCGCCGCCAGCGGATCCCGTTGACGTAGAGGGTCTGCCAGACCCAGTCGAAGCCGGCCCCCTGGCGGAAGAAGAAGGGGCCCTGGAAGGTCGCGTCGACGGACTGCACTCCGGTGCCGAGCTGGAAACGCATGGACGTCGTGTTCGTGGCGGTGTAGTTCGCAATGCGTCTCGACTGGTCGTCCTCGAAGGCCTGCAGCCGCCTGAGGATCTCGCCCACCGGAACCTGGCGCGTGTCGGCGACGGTGAGGGCCTCTTCGACGCTCGCGGCGCCCTCCAGGCTGACCGCCAGGTCGCGGTCGAGGCGGAAGACGAAGGGCCCGTCGGTCTCGGTCAGCTCCAGTTCGTAGCCTCGCCGGGTGCGCCGGCCGCCGAACAGCAGGTCGGTTTCGCCGGTCTCGGGATCGAAGCGCGCGGGCGAGCCGATCTGCCGATCGTTGAAGCTGAGGGTCACCGGTGCTCCCGCCGCCGGCGGCGACACGACGATCCGCAGGCTCAGGTCCTCGCCGTGGACGAAGCTCCAGGCGTCGGCTCCCGTGGGCGTCGAGTAGGGGTCGTAGGCGACGTCGCCCGAGAACTCCTGGGCGATCAGCCGCGCGGTCCGAATCGCCGCCGCGTCGGCAGCGGGGTCGCCGCTGAGTGCGAACAGGGACAGGCTGGTACCCGCCTCCGCCTCCGCCGCCGCGCGCACCAGCAGCGCACCGCCGGCGTCCGCGTCCGCGGCCGGACCGCGCTCGACCGCCATGAAGGCGTCCGGATCCAGGTCCCGGAGCAGTCGCCTGAGGGCGGCCAGATCGATCTCTCCGACCGCCGCGCCGGCACTGACCGAGACGCCGTCCAGATAGGCGTCGAGTTCCTGCCCGTAGAGGCTGCGCAGCAGCTCTGCATCGGCTGGCAACGACTGGGAGACGACGAGAGCATCGGGCTGCGCGCCGGAGACCGCCACCGCGGCCCGCTTCAGCGCGAGTGCGTACTCCTGGACCTGCACGGGCTCGTCCCGAAGCTCCACCGGCCAGATGAGCTGAAAGAAGGCGCCCGGCGAAGCCGTCCGCGCGAGATCGGCCAACCGCTCCAGCTCTCCGGAAAGTTCGTCGCCACGGTCCGCCGCCGGCGGCGGACCGGCGAAGCGGACCGCGTACCAGGGCACAGCGCCACTGCCGCGCAGCCGCGACGCCACGCCGGCAGCGGCGCCGACAGCAGCTTCATCCGCCAAATCCACCGGCCACTTGACCACCAGCAGCGCCTCCTCCGGCAACCCCGGCAGCGCACCCAGGCTCTCCGCCGTCCCCTCAGGATCCTCAGTCGCCAGACCGACACACGGATTGCAGGGCAACTGCCCCTCCACCGCCAAGGCTCCGCCAAGAAGGATGGCCGCAGCCAGTAAAGCTCGTTTCGTCATCTGTTCGGTCAGTCCAACCTCAGTAGCGGACCTTAGCCCGGATAACACCTCAAACCGGCTCAGATTCCCCGCATTCGATCATCCAGTCCGGCAGGTGCTGGTACGGAGATCGTCATGCCAGGTTGCGCCCCTGCCACTCGTGCACGGGCGAAGCCCTCTGCAGGCCGGCGTGCCCAGAGACAAGCCCGTTGCTCTGCCTCGGGCATCAGCCCTTTCGGCACCGACGTCCAGCCCAGTCGGGGCAGGAGGGTCCGCTCCCAGGTGCCTCTGAACGAGCGACGCCCGACGACAGCACATGAACCGACGCCAACCCGAAGCGAGTGAAGCGGAGTGAGCGCCATCCCCTCCCATCTCCTCTGAGGCGCTCACGTCATCCTGGGAGCGGACCCTCCTGCCCCAAGACGGGCGGGTGCGTCCGACGCCCCGCAGTCCGACGCCCCCGTCCGACGCCGCCGGCTAGCCCGCCGCAGCAGTGCGGTCGCCCGACTCCTCCGCGGCGGCGGCGACGATCGGCGGCAGTCCCATCTCGGAGCGCAGGTGGGCTTCGATCTCGTCGGCGAGGTCGGCGTTGTCGCGCAGGAACTGCTTGGCGTTCTCCCGGCCCTGGCCCAGCCTGACGTCGCCCGCCGAGAACCAGGCGCCGCTCTTGGCGACCCGCTTGTGCTGGATGCCGAGGTCGATCAACTCGCCGACACGGGAGATGCCCTCGCCGTAGTCGATGTCGAACTCGGCGAGCCGGAACGGTGGGGCGACCTTGTTCTTGACCACCTTGATTCGCACTCGCGAGCCGACCACCTGGTCGCCGTCCTTCAGCGCGGCGATACGCCGGATGTCGATGCGGACCGACGAGTAGAACTTGAGCGCCCGGCCGCCGGTCGTGGTCTCGGGCGAGCCGAACATCACGCCGATCTTCTCGCGGATCTGGTTGATGAACACCACGGTCGTTCGCGACCTGGCGATGATGGCGGTCAGCTTGCGCAGCGCCTGGGACATGAGACGGGCCTGGAGGCCGACATGGGAGTCGCCCATCTCGCCTTCGAGCTCGGCGCGCGGCACCAGGGCGGCGACCGAGTCGATCACAACGATGTCGAGCGCGTTCGAGCGCACGAGCATCTCGGCGATCTCCAGCGCCTGCTCACCGCTGTCCGGTTGGGAGACCAGCAGTTCGTCGATGTTCACGCCGATCTTCTCGGCGTACTCGGCATCCAGCGCGTGTTCCGCGTCGATGAATGCCGCGGCGCCGCCGGTGCGCTGCGCCTGCCCGACGACCGACAGGGCCAGGGTCGTCTTGCCGCTCGATTCCGGACCGTACACCTCGACGACGCGGCCGCGGGGAAAACCGCCGGTGCCGATGGCGTGGTCGACGGCGAGTGAACCGGTCGAGATCGAGTCGATGCCGAGGTTCTCCTGCTCGCCGAGGCGCATGATCGCGCCCTTTCCGAATTGACGTTCGATCTGGGTGAGCGCGCCCGAGATCGCTTCCTCGCGGCCGACTTGCTGCTTGCGCGCCTTCGTGCGGGTTGGGGTCATGGGTTTCTTCGTTCCTCTCTTCTTGCAATGGCGCGTTGGCGGCGGCCCCGGCGTCGTCGACGCTGGGAGTCGTGGCTATACTTCCGCGCGACCGATGCGGCGCTCCCCAGGATCGTCAGACGGTTGAACGGAAGGCGGGATTCGGCCGCTGCGGACGCTCGGCGACGTGGTGTAGAACAACGTGACAGCCGACATCGACAAGGGCGCAGTCAGCGTATTGCAGCCCCCCTTGGCCGTCAACCGGGAGCTGAGGGACCGGCTCGCCGCGGTTCCCGGTGTGAACGTGCGCGAATCCGTTCCGCTGGCATCCGTGACGACGCTTCGTATCGGCGGTCCCGCGGACCTCTTCGTTCGCGTCGAGTCCGAGGCGGCGCTGCTTGCGACAGTGACCCTGGTCCGGGAGTGTGCGAGCGCCCTGCATCTGCACGGTCACGGTTCGAACGTCCTGTTTCCGGACCGCGGCATCCGTGGTGTGGTGTGCCGGCTCCGCGGAGAACTCGAGTCGGTCGAGGTGGAGGGCGAGACGGTGCGATGCGGCGCCGGGGTCACGCTGGCCAGACTGGCGCGCGATGTGTCGAAGCAGGGTCTGCTCGGTCTCGAGGCCCTGTCCGGTTTTCCCTCGACCGTCGGCGGCGCCGTGGTGATGAACGCCGGGTGCTACGGCACCGAGATCGGGGATGTCCTCACCGAAGTGCGCGTGGCGCGGCCGGGGCGGCCGGTGGAGACCGTGCCGGTCTCGCGCCTCTTGCCCGGCTACCGGACGACGAACCTGCAGGGGACCGACGCCGTCGTGACCCGGGCGGAGTTCCAACTGCGGCGCGGCGATGGCGCCGCCGCGCTCAAGAGGATCGACGAGCTGAATCGCCGGCGGTGGCGGAGCCTGCCGTCCGGCAAGCCGAATGCCGGCTCCGTGTTCCGCAACCCGAAGGACGACTTCGCCGGCCGGTTGATCGAAGCCTGCGGCCTGAAGGGGCTGCGGTGCGGCGGCGCCGAGATCAGCCGGCGGCACGCCAACGTGATCGTCAACCGCGAGAAAGCGCGCTCAGCCGACGTGCTCGATCTGATGGTGGCGGCGCACCGGGCGGTTCGAGACCGGTTCGCCGTCGAACTGCGGCCCGAGATCGTGCTGGCCGGCGACCTGGCCGAGGAGTTCTGGGAGCGCGCCCGTTCCGGTTGACGGCCACCTGGACCGGGCGCGACAGGCTATCCTCATGACTCGATTGTGATCGTGAGGCTGACGGAAGCGAAGGGGGAGACGATGAAGGGGACTTTGAATCGGACATCGTGGCGCCGACCGGAAGCGGTCCTGGGCGTGGTGGCGGCCATCGCGCTGCTTGTCCTCGCCTGCGGCGGCGGGGGCGGGGTGGCAGAGGCCCGCGCCGGCTACATCGCCGAAATGCGGTCCTTCGCGGTTCAGGCCCCGGCCGTCGACGAGGCCATGGAAACCGAAGCCGCCGAGGCCGACGTGGAGGCCGCCGAGGCGGAAGGCGGAATGCCGGACGAGCCCGCCACGGTCGATGTTCTGCTCGACATCCTGGTGCACAACGAGGGTTCGGGAACGCTCGACGGGATCACCGTCGATCTCACGATCGCCGATCCGGACGGGGCAGAGAAGGAACGCCAGTTGCTCTGGATCGAAACCGCGGGTCTCACGAAGGGCTCCCAGTCGCAGGTCGTCTACGAACTGAACGGCGTCGCCTACACCGAGGGCGACGGCTTCCACGTCGAGGTCCGTCATCCGATCCCGATGGAAGAACGCGGCGACTACCGCGAGTTCGACGCGGAGTAGCGGCGGAGTAGGGGCTCGGAGCGGTCAGTAGGCGTTCTTGGTCAGACCCCGGCGCAGGGTCAGCCAGAGGATCTGGAAGTCCAGGCGGAGACTCCAGTTCTCGATGTAGTAGAGGTCGTACTGGATGCGCTTCCGGATCGACGTGTTGCCCCGCCAGCCGTGGACCTGAGCCCAGCCGGTCAGCCCGGACTTCACGCGGTGGCGCAGCATGTAGTTCGGGATCTCGTCGCGGAACTTGCGCACGAACGCGGGCCGCTCGGGGCGGGGCCCGACGATCGACATGTCGCCGCGGAAGATGTTCCAGAGCTGGGGCAGCTCGTCGATCGACCAGCGCCGCAGGAAGGCGCCGATGCGGGTGCGGCGGGGGTCGTTCTCGACCGCCCACACCGGCCCGGTGGCGGATTCGGCGCCGATGCGCATCGAGCGGAACTTGAGGATCATGAAGGAGCGGCCGTCGAGTCCCATCCGTTCCTGGCGGTAGAACAGCGGTCCGCGGTCCTCCAGCTTGATCAGCACCAGCACGACGGGCAACAGGGGCAGCAGGACGGCCATCGTCGCCGCGGAGATGCCGATGTCCATCGTTCGCTTGGCCAGGCTCGACCAGCCCTCCATCGGCACGTGGGAGAGGTTGATCACCGGCGTGCCGTCCACGTCCTCCATCTCGGCGCGCAGCGTCGCGTACTGCAGAACGTTCGGCACCAGGCGAATCTCGATCAACTCGTTGCCGATCCGGTCGAGCAGGTTGAGGATCTTCCGATGCGCCTCGAATGGCAGGGCGATCATCACCTGGTCCACGCGGTACCGTTCGATCGTGGCTTCGAGGTCCTCGAGGGTGCCGACCACGTTGACGCCGCTGACCGGCTCACTGGCTTGCTTGTCCGGATCGTCGTCCAGGAACCCGACGACCTCGTAGCCGAGCTCGCGGTGGCGGACGAGCTTGGCCGCGATCTCCCCGCCGCTGTCGCCGGCGCCGACGATCAGGATGCGGCGCACATTGTGGCCGCTCCTTCGCACGACGCGCAGGAAGGCCCGCGTGACGAAGCGAAGCAGCGCGACCAGGAAGATGTCGCTGGCGACGAACAGGGCGAAGAAGGCCCGGCTGTAGGAGAACGGGTCGTCGCTTCCGGCCTGGGTCAGCCTGTCGAACGTCAACACGGCCGTGAGGATCACGAGTGCCAGCATGGTCGCGACGACGATGCTGATCGCCTCGTCGACGCGGCTGTGTCCGCGGCGTATGCGGTAGAGGCCGTGGAAGTAGTAGACGATGGGCCAGATCAGCAGGATGAACGGCAGCATCCTGAGGTACGGCTCGAAGTCCGGTACGGACTTCGTCACTTCGATCACCGGCTGCACGAAGCGCAGGTACCAGGCGAGGAAGAAGGCGCCGACCGTGGCGACAACATCGCCGGCGATGTTCAGCGTGGCGGTAACGCGGAGTCGCTTCTGGAGCACGGTGCTGTAGGTCGTTGGGGTTGAGCGCCCGACGCTGGCGGGCGCCGGATGCTAACAACCCGGCACGGTCCCGCGCGGCCGGCCGCTTCTCAGCTTCCCGTCTCCCCGAGCACATCCCGGTAGATCGCGAGAGTGCTCTCGGCGGCGGTCTGCCACTGGAATCCTGCGGCTCGGGAGGCGCCGCGGTCGGTGAGCTGCCTTGCGTGGCCCCGGTCCTTCATGCACCGCTCGATGGCAGTAGCGATCTCCTCCACCTCCAGGGGATTGACGAGTTCCGCATAACCCCGCGCGATCTCGTCGAGCGACGATGTGTTCGACGTGATCACCGGCACGCGCGAGGCCATTGCCTCGACCACGGGCAGCCCGAACCCCTCGTACAGGGTCGGGTAGAGGAACAGGCTGGCTCCCTGATACAGGGCCGGGAGGACGCTCGCCGACACGTGGCCGACGAGCTGGACGTGGTCGCCGACGCCGAGCTGGCGGGCGCGGCGCTCCAGCTTGAAGTCGCTGCCGGGCCGCGCGCCGACGCAGACCAGGGGCGCGTCGAAGCCGGCCCGCGAGCGTGCTCTGGCGTAGGCCTTGATCACGCGGTCCAGGTTCTTGTGGGGTTTCGGGTTGCCGACGAACAGCATGTACGGCTGACGGACGCCCGCGGCCTTCAGGTGGGCATCGAGCTCGTCCTCGCTCAGCAGCCTCCGGAAGCGATCCTCGACGCCGTTGTAGACAACGTGGATCTTCTCTTCCTGGATGTCGAAGTAGTCGAGCAGGTCTCTCTGCGTGTTCCGGGACACGGCAATGATCCGGTCGGCTCGCCCGACGCTATGGCGGAACATGCGCTGGGCGTAGAGGGACGCCGCGCGGCTGGGCAGGAAGCCGGGGTAGAGCAGGTGGATGATGTCGTGGATCGTGACCACCGTCGGGCACGGGACGACAGCTGGCAGAACGTAGTGGGTGGCGTGGTAGAGGTCCAGGCTCGAGCGTGAGATGCGCCAGGTCATCATCGCGATCTCGCGCACCGAGTACACCGGGGAGCGTTCGACGACCGAACGGAAGTTCGGCGGCAGATCCTCGGCGAAGTCGCGATCCTCGGGGCGGACGAACAGGACGTACTCGTTGGCGCCGGCTTCCCCCTCGGCCTCGATCCGGGCCAGTCCGTGGATCAGATTCGAGACGTAGACACCGATGCCGAAGTCGCGAACCTTGCGGGCGTCGATGCCGATTCGGGCCACGGGTGCAAGCCTAGCGCTCCCAGTGAGATTGACAGTTGCCGCAACGATTCGTAGCCTCTCTGGTTTGCGCGGTCGCGCCTGGCCGGAATGTGCGGGGGCCCGGGTTCGCGATGGCGGCACGCCTGGTGGAACGTGAGATGCACCTGCAGCTCGACCAAGCCCGCAACGGTCCGCTGCGCTGGCATGAACACCTCGAATCGGCCGATGCCTGTTCCGGGAAGGACGGGGCCGGGCGGGACGGGGCGATCGTGCTGGGCAGCGTCGACTGCGAGGGCAGTCTTGTGTTCGTCGGCCCGGACTACCTGCTGGAGGCGACACTGCACTACAGGCAGAGGCTCCACTGTGATCGCTGCCTGACCGCCTACGAGCAGGAAGTTGACCTGCCGCTTGCCTTCGTCGTGACGAATCGGCATGACGATGTCTCCGCGACCGACGACGGCGCCGGCGCGCGTGAACTCGAGCCGGAGGACCTTTCGACCCTCACTGCGGTAGAGGGGGCGGTCGACCTGGCCGTGCTGGTCCGGGAACAGGTGGAGCTCAACCTGCCGATGAAACCGATCTGCGATCCGTCCTGCCGCGGACTCTGCCCGCAGTGTGGAGCCGACCGCAAGAGGGAAGTCTGCACCTGCGCCGGGGAGCGGCTGGACCCGCGCTGGTCCGGGCTGGAGGCGATTCGCGCACGACTTGAAGGCATATGATGCCGCGCCGCCATAGCGGCGGCGTGGAGAAAGGAAACCTGGAATGGCAAATCCCAAACGGCGGCATTCGAAGGCGCGCCGTGACCGTAGACGGTCGCATGATCGCTTGAAGCGGCCAGCGGGCTCGGTGTGCCCGAATTGCGGCGAAACCAAACTTCCTCACCGCGCCTGCAGTCACTGCGGTCACTACCGCGGCCGCGACGTGGTCGAGATGGAGGACGTGCTGTAGCGACCCACCGGCGCCCCGCCAGGCGCTACACTGATGGTCTACCGACCCGGAGTTGATCCTGAATTGACGGATCGAGGTTCAACGCGAACCCCAACCGTGATCGCCGTCGACGCGATGGGTGGGGACCACGCGCCCCGAACCGCGGTCGAGGGCGCTCTGCTGGCAGCACGGAGGCGTGGACTCCGGCTCCTCCTAGTCGGCCGGCGATCGATCCTGGAGGAGGAGATCGAGGAGTTCGGGCCCGGGCCCGCCGTCCGGGACCGGGTCGAGGTCGTGCATGCCGGCGAGGTCGTCGGCATGTGCGAGTCCGCGCTGGCGGTGCGCCGCAAGCGCGACTCCTCGGTTCGCGTCTGCGCCCGCCTGGTCAAGGAGGGGCGTGCGCAGGCCATGGTCACCGCGGGCAACACCGGCGCCGCCCTGGTCGCGGGGAAGATGGTGATCGGCGTGGCTCCGGGGGTCGATCGACCCGCGCTGGCGGTGGCCATGCCGCGGCGCGTCGGTCGGACCATCCTGCTGGACGCAGGCGCCAACGTCGACTCGAAACCCGACCAGCTCCGCCAGTTCGCGGTCATGGGCCACTACCTGGCCCAGCAACTGCTGCGGATGAACTCGCCGCGCATCGGCCTGCTGTCGATCGGCGAGGAGGCCGGGAAGGGCACCGACCTGGTCCGTGAGGTGTTCAAGTCGCTCGACGCCACGGGACTCAACTTCGTCGGCAACGTCGAGGGCCGCGACGTGTTCAGCGGCGCCGCCGATGTCGTCGTCTGCGACGGCTTCGTCGGCAACGCCATCCTGAAGAGCGCCGAGGCGCTCGCGGAGTTCGTGGGCGCTCAGTTGCGCGAGGAGATGAGCAGCACCCTGCGCTCGCGGCTCGGCTATCTGCTGGCCAAGCCGGCCTTCGATCGTTTCAGGAGCCGGGTCGACTACAGCGAGTACGGCGGAGCGCCGCTCCTCGGCCTGCGCGGCGGCTGCTTCGTGGCCCACGGGCGTTCGTCGGCCCATGCGATGTCGAGCGCAATCCAGCGGGCCGTGGAGTTCTGCGAGGCCGGCATCCACCTCAAGGTCAGCGCGAAGCTCTCGGAGGTCGCCTTCGAAGCGGCGCCCAAGGCGGTCGCGGGATGACGAACGGGCTGAGGGGCGATTCCTCCAACCACGGGCGGCGAACCTGGATCGCGGGCACCGGAAGGGCGGTTCCGGACCGGATCCTGACCAATGCCGATCTCGAGAAGATCGTCGACACGTCGAATGAGTGGATCATCGCCCGTACCGGCATCGAGGAGCGGCGCGTAGCCGAGGACGACGAGTACACGTCGCAGTTCGCGGTCGGCGCGGCGCGGCAGGCGATGGAGATGGCCGGGGTCGAGGCCGCCGACATCGACCTGGTCCTGATTTCGACGGTGACGCCGGACATGCCCTTCCCGTCGACGGCCTGCCTGGTGCAGGAGGAGATCGGGGCCAGGGACGCGACTGCCTTCGATCTGAACGCCGGATGCACCGGCTTCGTCTACGGCCTCTCCGTGGGTCACCAGTACGTGGCCAGCGGCGCCGCCTCGACCGCTCTGGTGATCGGCGCCGAGTCGCTGACCAAGTACACGGACTACGAGGACCGCTCCACGTGCGTCCTGTTCGGCGACGGAGCGGGCGCGGTCGTGCTGCGAGGCGACGATCAGCCGGCGTCCGACTCACGGAACGGGCTGCCGGGCGTCCTCTCCGTGGCGATCCACAGCGACGGTTCGCTGGCCCACCTGCTCGAGATGCCGGGCGGTGGCAGCCGCAATCCTCCGAACCGGCCGGAGACCCTGGAAGCGCGGCTGCCCTTCATCCGGATGCTCGGGAACGAGACCTTCAAGGTGGCGGTTCGGACCCTCGCCGAGGTTTCCGGTGAAGTGCTCGCCGACGCCGGCCACGAGGCGGACGACGTGAAGTGGCTCATCCCCCATCAGGCGAACCGCCGGATCATCGATGCCGTGGGTCGCCGGATCGATGTGCCCTCCGACCGCGTGTACGTCAACGTCCATCGCTACGGGAACACGTCGGCCGCGTCCATCCCGATCGCGCTGGACGAACTGAATCGCGACGGGCGGATCGGCTCGGGGGACCTGATCCTGATGGCCGCCTTCGGCGCCGGGCTGACCTGGGGCGCCGCCGCGGTTCGCTTCTAGGAGGCTGCGCGGCGGAATGCAACGAAGTGCGGGACAACGCGCAGCCTCCTGGAGAGGTGGGGGCTGGGGCCAAACGCCGAGCGCGCGAGGCGTTTGGCGGCGCTAGCAGGCTGCAGTCGCGAGATCGTTCAGATGACTGGGGTGGCGTACGTCTTTCCGGGCCAGGGCTCTCAGCGCGTCGGCATGGGCCGGTCGCTGGCCCTGGCCTTCGAGGAGGCGCGGGAAGTCTTCGAGGAGGCGGACGACACGCTTGGTTTCGCGCTCTCCGGGCTCTGCTTCGAGGGCCCTGAGGACGAGCTTCAACTGACGGCGAACACGCAGCCCGCGATCGTTGCCGTCTCGGTGGCGGCGCTCCGCTGCTTCCGGGCTCGGGGTCTGGAGACGGAGACGCCGAACTTCGTCGCCGGTCACAGCCTGGGCGAGTACTCGGCGCTTGTCGCGGCCGGGGCGCTCGAACTCGGCGACGCTCTGCGTCTGGTCAGGGCCCGTGGCGAGGCCATGCAGAAGGCGGTGCCGGTGGGCGAGGGCGCGATGGCGGCGGTGCTCGGCTTGAGCGTCGAAGACACGGTGGAGCTGGCGGCCGAGGCGGCCGGCGACACGGGTGGCGTGTGCCAGCTCGCCAACCTGAACGCGCCGGGTCAGATCGTGATCGCGGGCTCCAGCGAAGCGGTGGAGCGGGCGATCGAACTGGCGGATGACCGGGGCGCGCGCCGCGCGATCCCGCTGCCGGTCTCGGCCCCCTTCCACTGCGCCCTGATGGCGCCGGCCCGCCAGGCCATGGAGCCGCTGATTCAGGCGGCGCCGATGGCGGACCCACAGGTCCCGGTGGTCTGCAACGTGGATGCGGAGCCGGTGAAGAGCGCTTCCGCCGCGAGGTGCGCCCTGGTGCGGCAGATCGACGGCGCCGTCCGTTGGGTGGAGTCGGTGACGGTCATGGCGGCGGACGGCGTGGGCCGGCTGATCGAGTTCGGGCCAGGCAAGGTACTTTCGGGTCTCGCGCGTCGGATCGACCGGAGTCTCGAAGTGCGCGCGGTGGCCGGGCCCGACGACATGGAGTGACAACGGTGAGCATCTTCGATCTGAGCGGACGGACTGCCCTGGTCACCGGGGCCTCGCGCGGGATCGGCCGCGCCTGTGCGGTGCTGCTGGCGCGGCAGGGCGCGCGCGTCGCGCTGGCCGCCCGGAACGAGGAGCTTCTGGGCGAAGTCGCCGGCGAGATCAGAGCCTTCGGAGGCGAGGCGCATCCCTTGGCGCTCGATCTGGCCGACCACGAGTCGCTGCCCGGCGCGGTGCGGCAACTTCCTGGAGAGTTCGCCGCGGTCGACATTCTCGTCAACAACGCCGGCATCACAGCCGACAACCTGCTCGCCCGGATGACCCTGGACCAGTGGCAGCGGGTGCAGGACATCAACCTGACCGGCGTCTTCGTGCTGACCAAGGCGGTCGTGCGGGGCATGATGCGCCGTCGCTACGGGCGGATCGTCGCCGTGTCGTCCGTCGCGGGTGTCCTCGGCAATGCCGGACAGGCGAACTATGCCGCCTCCAAGGCCGGGCTGATCGGGTTCAGCAAGTCGCTCGCGCGCGAGCTGTCGAGCCGGGGGATCACGGTCAACGTCGTGGCGCCGGGCTTCATCGAGACCGACATGACCGCCGCGATGCCGGAGGGTGCCGGGGAGCGCTTCCGCGAGCAGTACGGCGTCAGGCGTCTCGGAACGGTGCACGACATCGCTCCCGCGGTGCTGTACCTGGCCAGCGACGAGGCGTCCTACGTCACCGGCGAGGTCCTCTGCGTGAGCGGCGGGATGACGTGAGGAGTTCCTGGCTCGGTTGGACGGATCGCCCCGGTGGTGGCATAGTCTCCATCCGTCAGCGGGCCGGAAACGCCAACCCCAGAGAGGAACGAGAATGTCCGTAGTCGAAAAGGTCAATAGCATCATCGTCGAGCAGCTCGGAGTCGATGCCGACGAAGTCACTCCGCAGGCGAGTTTCACCGACGATCTCGGCGCCGATTCGCTCGACATCGTCGAGTTGGTCATGGCCTTCGAGGAGGAGTTCGGCATCGAGATCCCCGATGAGGATGCCGAGAAGATCGGCTCCGTCAAGGAAGCCATCGACTACATCCAGGCGCACGGGGGCTCCAACTAGCGCCGCCAAAGCGCCTCGCGGGCTCGCTGGCGTGACGAGTTCAACATGCCCATGAGCGACCGCAGACGCGTCGTCATCACCGGTGTGGGCCTCGTGTCTCCGCTCGCGGTGGGCACGGAGGAAACGTGGTCCGGCCTGATGGAGGGCAGGAGCGGCGTCGGTGCGCTGACGCGGGTCGACTCCTCCCTGTACACGACGAAGATCGCCGCCGAAGTCCGGGACTTCGATGCGGAGCGGTTCCTGCCCCGGAAGGACATCCGCCGGGTCGACCTGTTCATCCAGTTCGCCCTGGCGGCGGCGTCGCTGGCCCGTGAGGATTCGGGTTTCGAGATCGACGACCGCAACGCCGACCGCGTCGCGACGGTCGTCGGCTCGGGCATGGGCGGACTGCCGCTGATCGAGCACATGCACGGCATCTGGCGGGACCGCGGCCCGCGCCGGGTGTCGCCGTTCTTCATTCCCGGCCTGATCGCCAACATGGCCTCGGGCCAGATCTCGATCCGGCATGGCGCAAAGGGGCCGAACACGTGCCCCACGACCGCTTGCACCACCGGCCTGCACGGGGTCGGCGATGCCTTCCGCCTGATTCAGCACGGATACGCCGACGCCGCCTTCGCCGGCGGCACCGAGGCCACCACCTCCGACCTGGCGCTGGCCGGTTTCGGCGCGATGAAGGCGCTCTCGGTCCGCAATGACGAGCCGGCCAGGGCCTCCCGGCCATGGGATGTCGGCCGCGACGGCTTCGTTCTCGGTGAAGGCGCGGGCGTACTGATTCTGGAGGAGCGCGAGGCGGCCCTGGGCCGGGGCGCCGAGCCTTACGCCGAGATCCTGGGCTACGGCATGAGCGCCGACGCGTACCATGTGTCGGCGCCCGAACCCACCGGCGAAGGTGCGGCACGCGTCATGCGGGCGGCGCTCGACGACGCGGGGATCGCGGCGGAGCGAATCGACTACATCAATGCCCACGGCACGTCGACGCCGCTCGGGGACATCGCCGAGGTACGGGCGATCAAGCGCGTCTTCGGTGACCATGCCTACCGGTTGGCGGTGTCCTCGACCAAGTCCTCCACCGGTCACCTGCTGGGAGCGGCGGGCGGCGTCGAAGCCGGCATCCTGGCGCTGGCCGTCGACCGACAGGTGTTGCCGGCGACGCTCAACCTCGACCAGCCCGACGAGGAGTGCGACCTGGACTTCGTGCCCCACGAGTCCCGCGAGGCGAAGGTCGATGTGGCCCTGACCAACTCGTTCGGCTTCGGCGGTACGAACGGCGCCCTGATCATGGCTCGCGTCTAGCGGACTGCTAGTATCGCCGCACATACTCAGTCTCAGCAGGTGCCGCGCACCAGAGAGGAAGTGGACATGGCCCCATCCACTGCAACGACCCCCGTCACCAGGCAGGGAGGGTTGGCCCTGATCGTCGGTGTCGTCCTGTCGGTGCTCGCATCGCTCCTCTTTCCCGGCGGCGTAGTGGACCGGGTGGACCAGACCGACTTCCCGGCCGCCCTCGACGCGGCGGCGGCGAACGCCAGCCTCGCGCATCTGGCGTCCATGCTGTCGATCATCGGGATGTTCCTCTACGGGTACGCCGCCTTCACATGGCTCCGCCTGGCCGGGCAGGGGCCCGGCGGTTTGTGCCTGCGGCTGGGGGCGTATGTGAGCGTGTTCGGGTGGAGCCTCTACGTCGTCGCGATGGGCATGAGGCAATTCAGCGTCCACCTGATGCAGCGCGGCATGGAGGATTTGGCCCTCGGCACTTACGTGTCCATGGCCGGCATCGTCATCGCGTTGGTTTCCGTCTATCCGATCGGTTCCATTCTGGTGGGCCTCGGCCTTTCCGCCCGCTTCGGCTCAATGAGCGTCTTCAAGCTGGCCTCCTATGGATTCGTCCTCCTGGGGGTCCTGGCCATCATCAACTTCCTGGTCCTGCAGCACGTCTCAGGGATCGAGCCCCGGGCGCTCCTGACGAACGACAACGCCATGCAGGCGTTCGGTGCGCTCTGCTTCGTCATCATCGGTGTGGGGATGTACCGGGGCAGGAGCGAGCTCACCTCAGAGGCCTGAGCAGCCCGTCCGCAGCAGCGGAAGCTGCTTGACAGTCCGCACCTTCCGGTGCAGTATCCGGCCTCCCGGAGCCATTCCGACCCGTTCCACCCTTACCGCGTCATGAACTCACCGGCCAGCACTTTCGCGCCCGTCGCCGCTTCCGTCGCTCCTGCGAGCGGGGTTGTCGCGACTTCCTGGTGGGCTCACGGTCACGGCAAGGGCTGAACCCGGGCCAGGTCCCGGCACGCACGGTCCGGGACGAGGGTGAGCGAGAAGACCTCCTTCCGGATCGAAGGAGGTCTTCCCGTTTTGAACCCGACAACCGACAGACCGCGAACTGCCACCCTGGTCGCGTCGCTGACCGAGGCGCCCAGCGCGTCTGGCAACGAGGTGCGCGCGCTCTCGGATCTGGCGGACTGTCTCGAGGTGCGCGCGGATCTGGTCGGGGCGATCGACCCCGCCTGGCTGCGGGAGCGCTTCGCGGGGGAGCTTCTCTACACCTTGCGCAGCGAGGCGGAGGGCGGTCGCGGGCCGGTCGACGCGGACCGGCGGCAGGAGCTGCTGGCGGCTGGAGCGGTGTACGACCTGGTCGACCTCGAGGCGGACCGCGACCTGGTTTTCGGGGTGCTGGACGCGGTTGAACCACGCCGGCGCCTGGTTTCCTGGCATGGTCGAGCCGGTCACGTCAAGGCACTCCGGAGTCGGCTGAAGCAGGCCTCGGCCACGGAGGCTCGGCTTTACAAGCTGGTGACCGCGGCCGAGCGTTCCGGGGAGGAGCTGGTCCCACTCGAACTCCTGCTCGGAGCAGGCCGGGAGGATGTCGTGGCGTTCTCGATGGGCGCGGTCGGTGCCTGGACGCGGTTGGTGGCGCCCCGGCTCGGCGCGCCCTGGGTCTACGGCGCGGCCGGTTCGGTGGCCGCCGCTCCCGGCCAGCCGTCCGTCGAGCGGCTGCGGGCCGACTACGGCCTGCCGAATCTGCCGCCGGTGGCGCGACTGTTCGGCGTCGTCGGACATCCGGCGGCGCACAGCATGTCGCCGCGGCTGCACAACGCCGGCTACCGGGACCGCGGCGAGGCCGCGCTCTACGTCGCCTTCGATGCGCCGTCCTTCGAGACGTTCTGGGAGGAAGTCGTCCTGAGCGACTTCCTCGAGCGCGCGGGACTCCCTCTCGGCGGTCTGAGCGTGACGGCGCCGCACAAGGCCGCGGCGCTCGCCGCCGCCTCGGAGGCCGGCGATGCGGCGGTGCGCACCGCGGGCGCGAATACTCTGCTTCCGGCCCCGGGCGCGGCGGTCGGGAGAAGGTGGCGGGCCGAGAGCACGGATCCGGAGGGCATCGTCGGCCCGCTTCGCCGCCGGGGGATCGAGACGGCGGGCCGCGCCGCCCTCGTCATCGGCGCCGGCGGCGCCGGACGGGCCGCCGTGGCGGGCCTTGTGGCGGCGGGCGCGGAGGTCTCGCTTGCCAACCGCACCGTCGAGGCGGGGGAAGCGGCCGCGGAGTCCCTCGCGGTGACCTTCGTCCCGCTGGCGGAGTTGGACCCCGGACCGTTCGACATCGTGGTCAACGCGACCTCTCTCGGGGGTCGTCCCGGCGATCCTCTTCCCTGCGATCCGGACGCGTTGCGCCCGTCGGCGGTCGGTGTCGAGCTGGTGTACGGGGGCGGACCGACGCCTTGGAGCCGGGCGCTCGGGGCCCGGGGTGTGACCGTCGTTGGCGGTCGGGAGGTCTTGCTGCATCAGGGACTCGCCCAGTTCGAGGCGATGACGGGCGGGCCGTTGCCGTTCGATGTCGGCGCGGACGCCCTCGGATTGGAGTCGATGCGATGAAGATCTCAGCCGGTCTGCCGACCGGAGTGTCGGCCTCGCTCTTCGACAGCGTGAAGCGCCGCCGACGGCTGGAGGCGCTCCTTTCCGGACTGCTCGAAGAGCGGGGCTTCGCCGAGGTCCTGCTGCCCATCCTCGACTACTTCGAGCCGTACCGGCCACTGCTGCAGGAACGGCTGCTCAAGCAGCTCTACCGCTTCGTCGACCGGGACGGCCAGTTGCTCGCCCTGCGCGGCGATTTCACGCCGATGCTGGCGCGGCTCCTGGCCCCCCACCTGGACGACCTGAAGCTGCCGCTTCGTCTCTACTACCGGGGCGATGTGGTGCGGCACCAGCCGCTTCGTCCCGGCCGGATGCGTGAGTACTCGCAGTTGGGCGCCGAACTGCTGGGCGGCGACCCCGACGAGGCGGACGTTGCGATGCTGACGCTGTTCCTGGACCTGCTGCTTGCGGCCCGCGGCGAGGAATCCGGGGGTGGCGACGACGCCGCGCTCCGGGTCGTCCTCGGGTTCGCCGGTGCGCTCGACGAGGCCCTGCTGGCGACGGCCGGAGACGGCGCCGCCGGCGAACTGGCGCTTCGGATCGCGAGCCGCGACCGCAGGGCCGCGGGCCGGGCTCGCCTGACCGAAGTCGTCGAACGGGGATACCCGTCGGACCTCTCCGTGCTGGGCGGAGCCGCCGAGGCGGTGACCGATCTCCTGGCGCTCCGCGACCGGCTGGCCGAGACGTACGAGGCCCGGAGCGTCCAGGTCGAGGTCGACCTCGCCGAGTTCGCCGCCGCCGCGCTCGACCCGAGGGTCGGAGTTTCGGCAGGTCCGCGCGGCTACTACGACGGCCTCATGTTCGCGGCCTACGCTCCGGGGACCGCCCTGGCTCTCGGGGTCGGCGGCCGGTACGACAAGGTGTTCCGGTCGCTCAGCGGCGACTGCTCGGCGGTCGGCTTCTCGTTCGGGCTCGATCTGCTGACGGAACTGGGAGATGTCGGAGCATGATCACGTTCGGTCTGCCCAAGGGACGCAACCTCGGCCCGGCCCGCGACGCGCTCGCCGCCGCGGGGGTGGGACTCGCCGACCTCGACGCTTCGCGCCTGCGTCAGCGCTTCAGCGGCGAAGAGTTGCTGGGGGTCGAGCTCGAGGTGCTGCTGCTCAAGGACTGGGATCTGCCGCTCTATGTCGAGCACGGAATCGTCGACTGCGCAATCGTGGGCAGCGACGTGCTGGAGGAGACGCAGCCCGACGTCTTCCAGCCGCTGCGGCTTCGGGACGGCCGCAGCCGGCTGTCGTTGATCGCCGAGACGCCGCAACTGCCGCGCCGCAGCGGCCAGCTCCGGGCAGCGACCCGGTATCCGGCGTGGGCCGCGCGGCTGCTTGCCGCGCGCAACCTGCACGTCGAGGTGCTCCACCTGACCAGTTCGATCGAGCTCGGCCCCCTGCTCGATTTGACGGACGTCGCCGTCGACATCGTGCAGACCGGCACGACGCTTCGTACGCACGACCTGCATGAGGTCGAGATCCTGGCGCAGGTGGCGCCGACCTTTGTCGTCAATCGGGCTTCGTTCCATGCCTACCGGCGCCGGCTCAGCCGGCTGCTGGGCGCGCTCGAAGAAGCGGAGGCCGCCGGTGACTGAGGTTGGCAGCAATGCGGCGCTCGAGGTTCTGGCGGTGGACAGCCGCGCCGGGAGGGAACGCCTCGAACTGCTCGACCGGCGGGGCCGTGGCGGTATCGCGGCCGGGATCCGGCAGGCCGCCGGGGAGATCGTGGAGAGCGTCCGCGACGGCGGCGACGGGGCTCTTCTCGATGCGGTGCGGCGCTTCGACGGCTTCGAGGCACGCTCGGCGGCCTCGTTGCGGCTGGACTCCAACCGGAATCCGGAGTCGGACGCGGTCGATCCCAACGTGGCCGAGGCCATCGAGCGCGCCCGTGCGGCGATCGAGATGTACCACCGGGCGCAGCCGCACGGCCCGGGCGTCCTGCGCCTCGAGCGGGACGGCGTTGCGATCGAGGAGCGCCGCCTGGCGATCCGCCGGGTCGGGATCTACGTACCCGGCGGGCGGTTCCCCTATCCGTCGACGGTGCTGATGACCGCGGTGCCGGCACGGCTCGCCGGAGTCGAGGAACTCGTTGTCGCCACGCCGCCTCAGGCGTACCGGGGGAGTCCAGTGTTGCGCCATGTGCTGGACCTGGTCGGAGCGGACGAGGTCTGGGGCATGGGCGGCGCGCACGGCGTCGCGGCGCTCGCCTACGGCACGGAGTCGGTCCGGCCGGTCGACCTGATCGCTGGGCCGGGCAACGCCTGGGTGGCGGCGGCGAAGCAGGTTGTTTCGGGCGACGCGGGTGTCGACCGCGATGCGGGTCCATCCGAAGTGGTCATCGTGGCGACCGACGGCGCTCCGGCCTC
>JAPOVF010000247.1:0-12372 GCA_026708285.1 Acidobacteriota bacterium | reverse complement strand
GGTTCTCCGCCGAGGCCGCGGCGGACTGGGCCGGCGCCGCCGAGACGCTGGCGAACACGGAGGGTCTGGCCGCGCATGCCGCGGCGGCCAGGCTGCGCCGCGGGTCCGCCGACCGGGAGACCAGGCGATGAGCAGCCGCACCGAGCGGGCGGCGGCTCTCGTGCGGCCGGAGGTGCGCGACCTGTCGCTCTACTCGCTGCACCAGGTCGAGGTCCGCTACAAGCTCGACCAGAACGAGGCGCCCTGGGACCTGCCGCGGTCGCTCAAGCGGGAGGCCCTCGCCCGGCTGGCCGACCGGCCCTGGTCGGAGTACCCGGACTTTCACGCTGACCGGCTACGCCGGCTGATCGGCGACCTGTACGAGTGGCCCATGGAGGGCGTCCTGGTGGGCAACGGCTCCGGCGAACTCCTCACGACCGTGCTCGAGGGGGTCGTTCGCCCCGGCCAGGAGGTACTCATCTGCGATCCGAGCTTCAGCCCCTACAAGACGTTCGTCGCGCGCGCCGCCGGCGTGCCGCGGCACCTGGAACCTGCTCCCGACCTGGGTCTGCAGATGGACGAACTGCAGGCCGAGGTTGAGCGCGACCCGCGGCGGCCTGTGCTCCTCTGCACGCCGAACAACCCGACCGGAGCGGCGGCGGATCCCGAAACCGTGGAGCGCCTCGCGCGATCCCTCGACGCGGCCCTTCTGGTCGACAACGCCTACGGTGAGTTCTGCCGCCACGACTACCGGCCTCTGCTGCGGGCGAACCCGAACGTCATCCTGTTCCGCACCCTGTCCAAGGCCTGGTCCCTGGGCGGCATCCGTCTTGGCTACCTGCTCGCCGCGCCGGAACTCGTCTCGCAGTTGATCAAGGTCAAGCTCGCTTACAACGTCGGCCGCGCCGCGGCCGCGATCGGCGAGGTGGCGCTGGAACACGCCGACCGTTTCCCGCGCCGGGTCGCGGTCGTGCGGGCGCGCCGGGAGCAGTGGGCGGCCATGCTCCGGGAGTTCGGCTTCGAGGTCTTCGACTCGGAGGCGAACTTCCTGCTCGCTCGGCACCCGCGCTGCGCCGAGATCCGCGACGGTCTGGCGGCGGCCGGCGTGCTGGTCCGGGACGTGAGCGGTTACCCGGGCCTGGTCAACTGCATGAGGATCGGAGTCGGCGCCGGTCCGGCGCTACGCGCCGTGCGGCGCGTCCTCGCGGGCATGCTGCCGGCACGTGGTGAAGCGATGGACCCTGACGGGAGAGAGTAGTCATGAGACGAGCTGCCATCGAGCGCAAGACGTCCGAAACAGAGATCCGCGCCGAGCTGTCGCTCGACGGCGGCCCCAGCCGGCTCGATGTGCCGAACGGTTTCTTCTCGCACATGCTGGACGCCTTGTCCCGCCACGGCAGTCTGGGGCTCGACCTCGACGCCCGCGGCGACACGGACGTCGACCTCCACCACACGGTCGAGGACGTTGGGCTGGTGCTCGGCGACGCGGTTCGCGAGGCGCTTGGTGACCGCGCCGGGGTGCGCCGGTTCGCACACGCCTTCGCACCGCTCGACGAGGCTCTGGCCCGCGCCGTGGTCGACCTCTCGGGCCGAGGCTCCTTCCATTTCCGGTTGCCCGCGGAGCTGGAACAGGCGTGGGTCACGACCGAGTTCCCGCTCACGCTCGTGGGCGACTTCTTCGGCGCCTTCGCCGACCGCGGACGGCTGACGCTGCACCTGGACGTGCTCTGCGGCCGCAACCCGCACCACGTGGCGGAGGCGTCGTTCAAGGCGGTGGCTCTCGCCTTGCGTGACGCGGTGTCGCTCCGGGCTGGAGCGGCCGCCGAGGTGCCGAGTACGAAGGGGAGTCTGACCGCATGACCGGCACGGAAGTGACCGTGATCGACGCCGGGGTCGGCAACATCGGCAACCTGGTGCGGGCGCTCCGGCATCTGGGCGCCGAGGTCGGGATCACCTGCGATCCAGCGACGATTCGTGCTTCCCGCTGCCTCGTGCTACCTGGCGTCGGCGCCTTCCGCCCGCCGCGCGAGAGGCTGCGCGGCGCGCCCGAAGAGGCGATCCGGATCGCGCTGGAACGGGGCGCCTGCCTGCTTGGCATCTGCATCGGCTACCAGCTCCTGTTTGACAGCAGCGAGGAGTTCGGGACGACGGACGGTCTTGGCCTGCTTGGCGGGCGGGTCACCGCGCTGCCGGGCGGCGTGCCCCTGCCGCACATCGGCTGGAACCGCGTCTTCGGTGTCGCGGAGCATCCCCTGCTTGAAGGCAGCACCGAGGATGACCACTACTACTTCGTGCACTCGTTCGCGCCCGAGGGCGTGCCCGAGGAGTCGGTGCTCGGACGCTGCCGTCACGGCCGGAGCTTTCCGGCGATCACCAGCCACGGACGGGTCGCGGGCACCCAGTTTCATCCCGAGAAGAGCGGCGCCGTCGGCCTGCGGCTGCTGCGCAACTACCTGGCGTGGGCCGGGGAACTCGAAGGGAGCGCCCATGAAGGAGGCAACAGTGCAGCTCCTGCCGGCGATTGATCTGCGCGGCGGTCAGGTCGTTCGCCTCGAGCGAGGCGACGATGGGCGGCGGACGGTGTACGACGCCGATCCGTCAGGTGCGCTCCGCCGCTACTGTGAGGCGGGGGTGTCCCGCATCCACGTCGTCGACCTGGACGCGGCGTTCGGCGATGCGCCGCAGCGCGGTGTCGTCCAGGAACTCGCGCGACAGGCGGCGGAAGCGGAGGGCGGTCGTGCCCACATCCAGCTCGGCGGCGGCCTGCGCGACCGTGAGGCGGTCGAATGGGCCTTTGGGGCCGGCTGCGAGCGGGCCGTCGTGACCTCGCTCATCGTGCGCGAATTCGATGTCTTCGCCGGTCTCTGCCGCGACTATCCGGGACGCATGGTGGCGGCACTCGACATGGACGGTGGCGAGGTCCGGCTGGCGGGCTGGACCGAGTCGGCCGACCGGTCGCCGGCGGCGCTTTGCGGCCAACTCGCGGATCTGCCGATCGCCGCGGTCCTGGTCACCGACATCTCGCGCGACGGGATGATGAGGGGGCCGAACATCGACCTCGCGTGCCGGATCGGCAACATGGCGGGTGCGTCGGCGATCCTGTCGGGCGGCGTGCGCTCGGCCGCGGATCTGGAAGCCGCTTCGCTTCGGCCGGAGATCGAGGCCGCGATCGTCGGTCGAGCGCTCTACGACGGTTCGCTCGGCCTGGATGAGGCGATCGAAGCCTGCGGGAGCGCGCGATGAGAGCGACGATCGAGCCGACCGGCCTCACCCGGCGCATCATCCCGTGCCTGGATGTGGCCGCCGGGCGGGTCGTCAAGGGAGTGCAGTTCAAGAACCTCACCGACCATGGCGACCCGACGGAGGCCGCCGCGCGCTATGCCGCCGAGGGGGCCGACGAGATCGTCTTCCTCGACATCACCGCCGCGCCCGAGCGGCGCGACACGGACCTCGACTGGGTGCGGCGGACCGCGGAGCAGGTGTTCATCCCGCTCAGCGTCGGCGGCGGCGTGCGCAGCGTGGACGACGGCCGCCGCCTGCTCCTCGCCGGCGCGGACAAGCTGGGGATCAACACGGCCGCGGTGGCCGAGCCGGAGTTGCTCACCCGGCTCGCCGAGCGGTTCGGGAGCCAGTGCGTTGTGCTTTCGGTCGACGCCAAGCGGCGCGACGACGAACCGGCCGGCAACGGCCCGAGCTGGGAGGTCGTCACCCAAGGCGGCCGCACGCCGACCGGCCTCGACGCGCTGGAGTGGACCCTTGAAGGAATCGAGCGGGGCGCCGGCGAGATCCTGCTCACCAGCATCGACAGCGACGGTACGAAGGAGGGTTACGACCTGGAACTGCTGCGCAGGGCATCGGCGCTGTCGCCGGTGCCGGTCATCGCTTCCGGCGGCGCCGGAACCCTGGAACACCTGGGCGACGCCCTGGATACAGGCGCCGCGGCGGTGCTGGCGGCGTCGATCTTCCACCAGTCGACGTACACGGTCGGTACGGTCAAGGAGTATCTCGACCGCCGCTATCCGATCCGCATTCAGACAGGAGCCACAGCGTGACCGAAACGACGATCGACCCGGCGACACTCACGTACGACGACCGGGGCCTGCTGCCGGTGGTGGTCCAGGACGTGCTCTCGGGGGCGGTGCTGATGCTCGCCTACGCCAACCGGGAGGCGGTGGAACTCACGCTCTCCACCCGCGAGGCCCACTTCTTCAGCCGGTCACGGCAGGAGCTGTGGCGCAAGGGCGCGACCTCGGGCAACACCCTCTCGGTGGTCGAAGTGCTGCAGGACTGTGACCGGGACGCGCTCCTGGTCCGTGCCCTTCCCGCGGGTCCGGCCTGTCACAACAACACCCGGAGTTGCTTCGAGCCGAACCCGGCCGAGTTCGAGCTCGGCTGGCTTCGGCGCGTGCTCGCCGAGCGGTCGGAGGCGGCGCCGGAGGAGAGCTACACGGCGCGTCTCCTCGACCAGGGAGTCGACCGGATCGCGCGCAAGGTCGCGGAGGAGGCGGGCGAGACGGTGATTGCCGGTGTGCGGGCCGACGCGGAGCCCGATTCGGCCGGGCGCCGGAACGACGTCGCGGCCGAAGCCGCCGATCTCGCCTACCACCTGCTCGTGTTGCTGCAGGCGACCGGCGTCGAACTCGGCGACGTGGCTGCGGAGCTGGGCCGCCGCCACCGCGGCGCGGGAAGATCGCCGTCGTGAGTGGTCCTGCCGCCGCCATCGCCCACACGCGCGAGTTCCTGGCCGATACGTCGACGCCGCTCGGCGTCTACCGCAAGCTCGCCGCGGCCGCGGAGGGCGACGCCGGGGCCCGGCGCTTTCTGCTCGAGAGCATCACCGGCGGCGAGCACGTCTCCCGGTACAGCTTCCTTGGCGCGAGTCCTTCGCAGGTGTGCCGGGTCTACCTCGACCGGCTGGAGACCGAGGACCTCCGGAATGGCCGTGTCGAGATCGAAGCCGGCGAGCCGCTGCCGAAACTGCGGCGCCTGCTCGACGGCGTGAGCGCCGACCCCGCGCCGCCCTTGCCGTTCGGAGGCGGTTGGCTCGGCGCCTTCGGTTTCGACGCGATCCGGCTCGCCGAGCCTTGTCTCGTCGATCACGCGGCCGGCCGCCCGCCGGACCCCTTCGGTCTGCCGATCGCGATCCTCGCTCGCTACGACGACGTGCTCGTGTTCGATCACGCCCGGCAGCGGATCGTTGCGGTTGCCAACGAGATCGAGGGCGAGAGCACGGCCGCCGACGCCAGGGAGCGGCTTGACGCGCTGCAGGCGGTCCTCGAGAGCCGGGGTGAGGCGGCCACAGCGGCTCGGGTCGAGGACAGGGGCATCAAGGCGGAGACCGCCGACCCCACCCTCAGCGACGAGCAGTACTTCGCCGTCGTCAACAGGGCGAAGGAGTACATCGCCGCGGGCGACATCTTCCAGGTCGTGCTTGCCCGCCGCTGGGCGCTCGACCTGGACGTTGCGCCGACGACCGTGTACAGGGCGTTGCGACTGGTCAATCCGTCGCCGTACATGGTGCTGTTCGAATCGCCCGAGGTGTCGCTGATCGGCGCTTCGCCCGAGATGCTCGTGCGGCGGACGGGCCGGCGGCTGGAGATGCGGCCGATCGCGGGCACTCGCCCGCGCGGGAGAACCGCGGCCGAGGACCGGACTCTCGCCGAGGAGCTCATGGACGATCCGAAGGAATGCGCCGAGCACGTGATGCTGGTCGACCTCGGCCGCAACGACCTCGGCCGGGTGGCCTCTCCCGGCGCGGTCTCGGTCGAGGAGTTCATGGTGATCGAGCAGTACAGCGACGTGATGCACATCGTCAGCTCGGTCGAGGCCGAGCAGGCGGACGGCGCGGGAAGCGGCGCGGGGTCCGCGCTCGACGCCCTTCTTGCCTGCCTGCCGGCCGGCACACTTTCCGGAGCGCCGAAGATCCGCGCGGTGGAGATCATCGACGAGTTGGAGCCGGAGGCGCGCGGCATGTACGGGGGCTCGGTGGGCTACTTCTCCTTCGGCGGCGACATGGACACGTGCATCACGATCCGTACCCTGGCGATCACGAACGGCGAGGCGTCGATCACCGCCGGAGGCGGCATCGTCGCCGACTCGGACCCGGTGCGGGAAGCGCAGGAGACCCGCGACAAGGCCGCGGCGCTGCTACGGGCGGTGGCCCTGGCGCGCGACCTGGAGGGTCGCCCGTGATCCTCGTCATCGACAACTACGACTCCTTCACCTACAACCTGGTCCAGATGCTGGGCGGGATCGGCGCCGAGCTGGAGGTCGTGCGCAACGATGTCGAGACCGTGCCCGAGCTGCTTGCGCGGAGGCCGGACGGCATCGTCCTGTCTCCGGGCCCGGGCCGGCCGGAGGACGCGGGCGTCTGCATCGACCTTCTGCGGGCGCGTCCCGATGTGCCGCTCCTCGGCGTCTGCCTCGGGCACCAGGCGCTGGGGTCGGCGTTCGGCGGCACCGTGAACAGGGCCAGAGTGCTGATGCACGGCAAGACCTCCGAAGTCGACCACGGCGGAGTCGGTGTCCTCGCCGGCCTGCCGTCGCCCTTCGTCGCCACCCGTTACCACTCGCTGGCGGTCGAAGAGGACAGCCTGCCCGGGACACTGGAACCGCTGGCCTGGAGCGAGGACGGCACCCTCATGGCGATGCGGCACCGCGAACTGCCGTACTGGGGCGTGCAGTTCCACCCGGAATCCGTGCTCACCGATACCGGGCCGGACCTGCTGCAGAACTTTCTGAACATCTGTGAGGCAGCCGATGACTGAACTGGACCTTTCAGCCCTCCTGCGAACGGCGATCGCCGGTGAGGATTTGCCATCGGCGACGGTGGAGGAGCTCTTCGGCCGCCTGATGGACGGCGAGCTTTCCGAGGTGTGGAAGAGCGCGTTCCTGGTCGCCCTGGCGGCCAAGGGCGAGTCGGTTGGCGAGATTGCGGGCGCCGCCCGGGCGATGCGGTCGCGCGCGGCGCGGGTCGCGCACACGAGTCCCGGTGTGATCGACACCTGCGGCACGGGCGGTGACGGCCGCGGCACGTTCAACATCTCGACCGCGGCCGCTCTGGTGGCGGCGGCGGGGGGCGCGCGGGTAGCGAAGCATGGCAATCGGGCCGTCTCGAGCCGCTCCGGCTCGGCCGACGTGCTCGCCGGGCTGGGCGTGCGGCTTTCCGGCTACACGGAACCTCTGGGACGTTGCCTCGACGAGGTTGGCATCGTGTTCCTCTTCGCACCGATGCTGCACCCGGCAATGGCGCAGGTCATGCCGGTGCGCAAGGAACTCGGCGTGCGCACGCTCTTCAACGTGCTCGGGCCCCTGACGAATCCGGCGGGGGCGAAGAGACAGTTGATCGGCGTGTTCGCGCGCGATCTGGTCGAACCGATCGCGCGGGTGCTGCTCGAACTCGGCAGCGAGCATGCCCTGGTCGTCCACGGCGACGGGCTGGACGAGATGACGACCACCGGAACGACCGCGGTCGCCGAGGTCCGTGGCGGCGAGGTCAGCCTGTACGAAGTCCGTCCGGGCGACTTCGGCATCGCCGAAGCGTCGCCTGAGAATCTGGTCGGCGGCGATCCCGAGCGGAACGTCGAACTGATGCGCGGCGTGCTCGGCGGCGGCGGAGGAGCCCTTGCCGACATCACGTGTCTCAACGCCGGAGCCGCTCTCTACGTCGCCGGACGGGCGGACAGCCTGACCGCCGGCGTCGCCGCCGCGTTCGAGATCCAGCGCTCGGGAGCGGCGGCCGCGAAGCTCGAGGAACTGGTCGGCTGGACGGGCTGGGACGACTGAGGCGGGGAGGCTGACGGTCGTGTCCGAAGTACCCGACATCCTGCGGCGCATCTGCGATCAGCGTCGCCGGCGCGTGGCCGCTGGCGAGCAGGGCGTCCAGCCGGGATCTGCGTGCGTGTCCGCGGCCCCGCGTCTCGCGCCCGACGCGCCCGGCCGTCGTTTCCTCGACGCGATTTCCGAGCGCCGGGGGAGCGCCGTGATCGCCGAGATCAAGATGGGATCTCCGAAGCTGGGAGACCTGCGAGGGCGGTTCGATCCGGTCGGCCGCGCCGCGACCTACCGGTCCGCCGGGGCCGCCTGCCTCTCGGTGGTCGTCGAGCCGGACCACTTCTACGGCAGCTACGAGTTGCTCGCGGACTGCATCGCCGCCTCGGGCCTGCCCGCGGTGGCGAAGGACTTCGTCGTCTCCGATGTGCAGGTCGGCTGGGCGCGGGACGCCGGCGCCTCCGCGGTGCTGCTGATCGCGGCGCTCTACGACCCGCCGGAGTTGCGCCGGCTGGCGCGGCTCGCCCGCGACTTCGGCCTCGTCCCCCTGATCGAAACCCACCACGACGCGGACTTCGAGAAGCTGCGGGGCGCGGACTCCCCGGAATGGGAGCTGGTGGGGATCAACAACCGCGACCTGCGCACGTTCGAGGTCGACCTGGAGCGCAGCGCCGAACTCGTCGGCCGCCTGCCGGCCTCGGCGCTCAAGGTCGCCGAGTCCGGCATTCACTCGGGCGCCGATGTCGCGAGGCTGCGGCAAGCCGGCTTCGACGCCTTCCTGATCGGCGAGCGGCTCGTGCTGTCCGGAGACCCGGGCGCCGCGCTCGCGGAGCTGCTTGGTGAACCGGCAACGACGGGGGCGCCCCGATGAAGGTCAAGATCTGCGGCGTCACCACGCCCGCCGACGCCCTGCTCGCCGTGGACCTGGGCGCGGACTTCATCGGCCTCAACTTCTATCGGCCCAGCCCACGCTGGATCGACGTCGACCGGGCGGCCGCCATCCGCCGCGCCGTCGGCGACCGCGCCCGGGCGGTCGGCATCTTCGTGAACCCCACGCGGGAAGAGCTCGAGACGGTCGACCGGCGCGTCGGCCTGGACTTCCTCCAGTTCAGCGGCGACGAGGGCCCGGAGTTGGTCGCCGAGTTCAGCGCGCGGGCGATCCGCGTACGGCGCCTCGGCGGCGCCGCCGCGGGGGGCGCTGGGATTCCCGACGAGGACTGCTGGGCGGTCCTGATCGATCGCGCCCACGACCGCCTGTACGGTGGTTCCGGAGAGAGCTGGGACTATGCCGCGGCGGCCGACCTCGCCTCGTCTCCCGTCTCCGGCGGCAAGCCGCGTCGCGTGTTCATCGCCGGCGGCGTCCACCCCGGCAACGTCGCCCAGGTCGCTGCCGCGGTACCCGGCGCTTACGCCGTCGACACCTGTTCGGGTGTCGAGGCCTCGCCGGGCCTCAAGGACCGCGTCAAGCTGGAGCGACTGTTCGCCAACCTCGCACAGGGAGCAGCACGATGAAGGTAAGAACACCCCTCGCCGCCGACGCCCTGGCGCCGGACGAGGGCGGCCGCTACGGGGTCTACGGCGGCCGCTACGCTCCCGAGACCCTGATGGCGCCGCTCGAGGAGTTGAGCCGCGCCTACGACCGGTTGCGGCGGAAGCGTTCCTTTACGCGGCGGCTTCGCCATCTGCTGGAGCACTACGTCGGCCGCCCGACGCCGCTCTACTTTGCCGAGCGATTGACCGAGCAGCTCGGCGGCGCGCGCATCTACCTCAAGCGTGAGGACCTGCTCCACACCGGCGCGCACAAGATCAACAACGCCCTGGGCCAGGTGCTGCTGGCCAGGGAGATGGGCAAGACGCGGATCATCGCCGAGACCGGCGCCGGCCAGCACGGCGTCGCCACCGCGACCGCGGCGGCTCTCCTGGGCCTCGACTGCGTCGTCTACATGGGCGAGGAGGACATGCGGCGCCAGCGCCTGAACGTCTACCGGATGCAGCTTCTTGGCGCCGAAGTGGTGGCGGTCGACGCCGGCAGCCAGACGCTCAAGGACGCGATCAACGAGGCGTTCCGCGACTGGGTGGCGAGCTTTGCGGATACTCACTACGTCCTCGGCACGGTCACGGGGCCGGAGCCGTACCCGCGCATGGTGCGCCAGTTCCACAGCGTGATCGGAGCCGAGGCGCGGCGGCAGTTGCGCCGCCTCGCGGGCACGGCGGATCCGGACGTGGCGGTCGCTTGCGTCGGCGGCGGCAGCAACGCGATGGGCCTGTTCTCCGCCTTCCTCGACCGGCCGGATGTGCTGCTGGTCGGCGTCGAGGCGGGTGGCCGGGGGCCGGACCTGGGCGATCACGCGGCGCGCTTCGCGGGCGGCACCCTGGGGGTGCTCCACGGCGCGCGGACGCTGGTGCTTCAGGACGAGGAGGGCCAGGTCGTCGGCACCCACTCGGTGTCGGCCGGGCTCGACTACCCGGCGGTCGGCCCCGAGCACGTGTTCCTGCACGAACACGGACAGATCGAGTTCACCTCGGCGACCGACCAGGAGGCGATCGACGCCTTTCACCTCCTGTCGGCGACCGAGGGCATCCTGCCGGCGCTCGAATCGGCGCACGCGATTGCCGAAGTCGAGCGGCGCGCGCCCGGGATGGACGGCGATCAGGTGATTCTCGTCAACCTTTCGGGTCGCGGCGACAAGGACGTCGAGTCCGTCCTGGAGTACGACGCGGCATCCGGACCGGGTGCGCCGACGTTCTCGTCGGCATCCGGCTCCGGTTCTGGCTCCGCAGAAGGAGACGACAGGTGAGCCCCCTTCGCAAGCGCCCTGCACCGCGCGGCGCGATAGGGGCCGCCTTCTCCCGTTGTTCGCAGGGGAAGCGCTCGGCCTTCATCCCGTTCCTGGTGGCCGGCGACCCGTCCCTCGAGGCCACTCCCGACCTGTTGCGCGCCCTGGTCGCCGGAGGCGCCGACGTGATCGAACTCGGGGTCGCCTTCAGCGATCCGATCGCCGACGGACCGACGATTCAGCGCGCCTCGCATCGGGCGCTTGTAGCCGGCTCGTCGCTCAGCGCGGTGCTGGGGATCGTCGAGCGTCACCGGGAGGAACTCGGGGTGCCGATCGTCCTCTTCACCTACTACAACCCGGTCCACGCCCGGGGCGTCGAGGTGTTCGCCGCCCAGGCTGCCGACAGCGGCGTCGACGGGGTGCTCTGCGTCGACCTGCCTCCCGACGAGGGCCTGCTGGAGCTGCAGCCGGCGCTCGAGGAGCGAGGTGTTGACTCGATCTACCTGATCGCCGCCACCAGCACCCGGGAACGCATCGACCGGGCCGCGGCGTCGTCGAACGGCTTCGTTTACTACACCGCCCGCTCGGACGTGACGGGCGAGCGCGACGACCTGATCCCCACCCTGGCGCGGGAAGTCAGGCGCGTGCGCCGGCGGGTGCGCCTGCCGGTCGCGGTCGGTTTCGGCATCTCCACTCCCGAGCAGGTCGGGGAAGTGGCCCGGGTCGCCCACGGCGTCGTCGTCGGCAGCTCCCTGGTGCGGCTGGTCGAGGAGAACGCCGCCGAAGCGGATCTGGCGGCACGGCTCGAACGTCGGGTCGGCGAACTGACGGCACCGTTGCTCCGCTGAAGCGGGAAGCTGCATACCGCGTTTGATGAACGCGATCGCTGTCGGAAGGGCTCCGTGAGGGCCACCGACCGGCGAGCAGGTTGAAGAGTGTCCGGATCTGGCCGGTCTTGGACGAATCTGGCCGGAATCCGATAACTGGTGTCCGCTCTTCTCCCGTCTTCCTCCCTAGACTGGTCGAGGCGTTGATCCGTACAACATTCACAGGACAAGCCGGGAATGACGAGAATGAACGCGACCATGTTTGGAACAATGGCGCCGCTCGTCCTGATCTCGGCGGTCGCGGGTCCACCGCACAGATTCGCACGACAGGCGGCGGACAGCGTGGAACTCGGCGTCGCCTTGACAGTCGCCGTTGCGCGCGACGAGGTGCCGGCCGGTGACGTAGAACTTGAGTTCATCGAAGCGGCGACGCGCGAGCCCGTCGTCCTGTACATCGTTGAGGCGCCGGCGGGGGAGCAGACCTTCCAGGTGACCCTGCCCGTGTTCGACTCGCGATCCGGCTGGTTCGCATTGGCGCGGTCGCCTGGTTGGTGGAGTTCTACCGCGTACATTCCTGCGGACGAACGGGCCGTATCGCTGACCCTGGTTCCCGAGGGGCTTGTACGGTTCGCGGTCGACGGTATTGACCGCAAAGTGGACCGACTCGAGACCGGCGATGTATGGATCAGCGGCCGGGTCGGCGAAGGGGGCGTACACCTTGAGCCTGGGACCTACGGTGGCCCGTGCTTGGTCGATAGCAAGCCGCATCGGCGCGAGGTGCTGATCGTTTGCCCCTTTGCCCGGGACGAGACGGTGGACTTGCGGGTCCGGTTGGGGCCGTTTCTTCCTCTTGTGCGGTCCGAAGTGCCGATTGCCGCCGACACGGACCTGGGTTCGATCGGGCCGGTTCGAGGACCACCATGAGTGAGGATCGAACCCTGCTCGCAGTCAGAATGGGTTGGCGACGGTCAGCGATTCGATCTCCTGGCCGTCCTGGAGGTCTTCGCTGTAGAGCACCT
>JAPOVF010000224.1 GCA_026708285.1 Acidobacteriota bacterium | reverse complement strand
CCCGGCACGGTGAAGGCGGCGAGCGGTGACTCGGGGTCGTCGGCCGGCTTGGGCAGGACGGGCGCCAGCCGCTCGGCGAGAGCCTGGGCGATATCTTCCGTGTGGCGTGAGGCCCAGACGCCGGAACAGGAGATGCAGCTCCGGCCGCTGTTGACCAACACGCTGTCGACCATCACGTCGAGGTACTGCTCCCAGTCGTCCACGACATCGTCGCCGAGCAGGATCTTGCTGAATCCGGGGCCGTGCGGCTGGACGCGCGGGTCGTTCTGGTAGCGGGCGACGGTGTCCGCTCCGCCGAAGATCATGCTGCGGGAGCAGGAGGCGAGGACGGCCGCGCCGATGTCGCCCTCGCCCGGGTAGATCGAGATGGCCTCGCGGGGCACGCCGGCCTGGGCGAAGGCCTCGGTCATCCGGTAGGGCGTCCAGGGCTCCTGCGGTCCCGGCTTGAACACGAGGCCGATCTGAAGCGGGATGACCGGCATCCACAGCGTGTGCACGCCCGGCGAGTTGGACGGCAGCACGAGGCCGATCACCGGCGCCTGCGCCTGGTAGCTGACCGGCACGCCACGCTCCTCGATGCCGTGTCCCCGGGCCAGGATGTCGAGGTCGAGACCGCGGGTCAGGGCCTCCAGCACCTCGCCCATGTTCGTCAGCACGAAGTGGTTCTTGTCCATGTTCGCCCGGCACATGTGCTCGGGCAGTCCGGTCGTCGCCGACTGGTAGTGGACGAAGTCCTCCGGAGTCTGGCTGCCGCTGCCGAGGGGCAGGTCGGCGTTCAGGTAGAGGTCGGCGGCCTCGATCACCATGGAGATCAGTTCGCCGGACGGAATCTCGCGGAGGATGTCCCGGGCACGCTGGGCGCGGCGCATGTCGCGCTGCACCAGGCCGGGGTTGGTCTGGTGCAGCGTGGCCAGCTCCTCGCCGGTCTCGAAGTGAACGATCGTCGCCTTTTCGAGCGACTCGTAGGGCTTGCCCCAACGGATGGCGGGGATGTCGATCATTCCGGTTACCTGTTGCCGGTCCGAGGCGGCCCGGGAAGTCATGGGAAGTGGCGGGCGAAAGAGGCGAAATCGTAGCACCGGGCTGCTAGCCTTCGCCGGCCATGCAGAACAGGCGGACGGTTCTCAAGTCGGCCCTCGGTCTGGGTCTGACCGTGCGAGGGCTGAACGTGCTTCACGCGCAGGAGGACGATCCGCGCAGGGTCCGGCCGCGGGAGGGCGACCGGTTCGTGTTCGCCTTCGGGCCGCGCCAGGGAGAGACGATCCGGGTGGACGACGTGCCGATGGTCAGCGAGCAGGTGATCTCCTATGCGATGGACCCGGCAAGCGGTGCGGTCCGCGACGGATCGCGCCTGAATCAGGTGCTCCTGCTGCGCTTTGACCCGGACTCGCTGGCTCCGGAGACCAGGGCAGCGTCGGTCGACGGCGTCGTCGCCTATTCGGGAATCTGCCCCCACACCGGCTGCGACATCGAGGACTGGTCGGAGGAGACCGAGTTCCTCGTCTGTTCGTGCCACGACTCGGAGTTCGATCCCAGGGATGGGGCGGAAGTGATTTCGGGGCCGGCGCCGCGCCGATTGCCCTCGTTGCCGTTGCGGGCCGAGGAGGACGGCGTCCTCGTGGCCGCCGGCGGGTTCAGTGCCACGATCCGGTTCGAGAAGGAGTTCTAGGGATGGTTGATCGGCACGCGGTTTATCGATGGATGGTCGCGGGCCTCGTTCTCGGCGCTGTGGTCGTACCGATGGCGGCGCAGGAGCGCGCCTACCGCGCGGTAACCCAAGAGCGGCTGCTCGCGCCCGAGCCGGAGAACTGGCTCATGTACCGGCGCACGTACGACGGCTGGGGCTACAGCCCGCTCGACCGGATCGACACCTCGAACGTCGCCTCCCTCGAGCCGGTGTGGACGTTCTCGACCAGCATCAACGAGGGGCACCAGGCGCCGCCGATCGTCAACGACGGCACACTGTTCATCACCACGCCGGGCAGCCGCGTGCTGGCACTCGATGCGCGGTCGGGAGAGCTGCTGTGGCGTTTCGTGCCCGAACTGCCGGAAGACCTGCAGCAGATGCACCCGACGAACCGCGGTGTCGCCCTGTGGGGCGAGCGGGCGTTCGTCGCCACAGTGGATGCCCGTCTGTTCGGCCTCGATGCCCGGACGGGCGAAGTGGCCTGGGAGACGGAGGTGGAGAACTACGCCCGCGGCTATTACATGACGCTCGCGCCGCTGGCCGTCGAGGGCAAGGTGATCGTCGGCGTGTCGGGTGGCGAGTGGGGAGTTCGGGGCTTCATCGCCGCCTACGACGCGGACACCGGAGAGGAAGTCTGGAAGACCTACACGATTCCCGGCCCGGGAGATCCCGGACACGAAACGTGGCCCGGCGACACCTGGAAGACGGGTGGCGTCTCCGTCTGGGTCACCGGCACCTACGATCCGGATCTGCGGTTGACGTACTGGGGCACCGGGAACGGCGGCCCCTGGATGGGCGACGCGCGTCCAGGAGACAACCTGTACTCGACCTCGGTACTGGCCCTCGACGTGGACACCGGCGCGATCCGTGCCCATCACCAGTACCACTGGAACGACAGTTGGGACTGGGACGAGGTCGACCCGCCCTTGCTGATCGACGTCGAGCGCGGCGGCAGCACGCGCAAGGCCCTGGTGCATCCCGGTCGCAACGCCTACCTCTGGGTGCTGGAACGGAGCGCCGACTCGATCGACTTCCTGGACGCGACGAAGTTCGTCTACCAGGACGTGTTCACGTCGATCGATCCGGAGACGGGGCGGCCCGAGTACGACCCGGCGAAGACCCCGGGCACGGGTGAACGGGCCGTGTTCTGTCCGTCCTGGTCTGGCGCCAAGAACTGGCCGCCGGCCGCCTGGAACCCGGACACCAGGCTGCTCTACATTCCAGCCAACGAGAACACCTGCTCCCACCTCGAAGGCGTCGAGGAGGAGTACCGCCCGGGCCGCACCTTCATGGGCATGGAAGGTGGCTTCGTGTCGCGGGAAGGAGCGGATCACTACGGCGAACTGCAGGCGTGGAACCTGGACACGCGGGAGAAGGTCTGGACCGTCGAGTTCGAGCGCAAGCTCTGGGGGCCGGTGCTGACGACAGCCGGCGGTCTCGTCTTCGTCGGCGGCACCAGCGACCGCTACTTCCGCGCCTTCGATGCGGCGACCGGCGAGCTGCTGTGGCGCCAGCGGACGAACTCGGGCGTCACCGGCGTTCCGACGTCCTTCGAGGTCGATGGCGTGCAGTACATCGCCGTCCAGTCGGGCTGGGGCGTCGACGCCCAGCGCGGCACCAACCACCTGGACGGGGCGATCGGCACGCGGACCTACGTGCCGCAGGGCGGCGTGCTCTGGGTCTTCGCGCTTCCCGACTAGCCGTCTACCCGGGGGAATCACCGCGGCGGCTGGTGCTGTAGTCTGCCGCCCCCCAAGCCCAGGATCACGGCAGCCCGCCGATCACAGCAGGACCGACCGATTGGAGTTCGCAGATGGAAGTCGCCAGCGCTGACGCCCAGGCCCAGGCCAGGGAACGACTCGATGCCCACGTCCGGGACATGATGGAGTGGCATTTCAGCCCGGAGACCGGAACGCCGTTCTGGCTGGACTTCGCCTCGAAGCTCGACTTCGACCCGCGCAGCGACATCGCCTGCTACGCGGACCTGCGGAGGTTCCCACCCTTCGAAGACGAGTGGCTGCGCGGCGGTCCGGTGCGGCGCTGGGTACCCAAGGCCATGGCCGACGACCCGATCTACGTGTTCGAGACCGGCGGCACGACGGGCATCCCGAAGAGCCGCGTGGCGATAGGCGACTTCCGAACGGACTACGAACTCTTCAGCGCCAGCCTGCCGGACGAGCACTTCCCGCCGGGAAGCAACTGGCTGATGCTGGGGCCGTCGGGCCCGCGCCGCCTGCGTCTGGCGGTGGAGCACCTCTGCCAGTACCGCGGCGGCATCTGCTTCTGCGTCGACCTCGATCCGCGCTGGGTGATCAAGCTGATCAAGAAGGGCTGGATGGAGCACCTGGAGGCCTACAAGGACCACGTGATCGACCAGGCGCTGTCCGTGCTCTCGGCCGGTCACGACATCCAGGCCATGTTCGCGACGCCGAAGCTCCTGGAGAGCCTTTGTCTGGCGCTGGAGGACCGCGGTCAGACCCTCGCGGACACGGGGATCAAGGGCATCTTCTCGGGCGGCACCGAGTTCACGCCGCAATGGACCCGCTTCGCGGTCGAGGAACTCCTCGACGGCGTCTACATGACACCCACCTACGGCAACACCCTGATGGGTCTTGCCGCCTCGCGGCCGGTCACGGCGGCGGACGGCTACACGATCGCCTACTACGCGCCGCAGCCGCGGGCCGTGCTGGAGGTCGTTGACCCCGACGATCCGGACCAGGTCGTCGACTACGGCGCCACCGGCCGGGTCCGGCTCACGACGCTCACGCGCGAGTTCTTCGTTCCCGGTTTCCTCGAGCGCGACGAGGGGGAGCGGGAGCAGCCCTACGTCGACTATCCGTGGGACGGCGTCAGCGGCGTGAGGCCGTTCGCGCGGCTGGCGTCGGCGACGACGGTGGGGGTGTACTAGGTTCCGGCGCGATTGCGATA
>JAPOVF010000003.1 GCA_026708285.1 Acidobacteriota bacterium | reverse complement strand
GGTGCGCCGGCCTGGGTGCGCCGGCCTGGGTGCGCCGGCCTGGGTGCGCCGGCCTTCTGGCCGGCATCGAGGTGCGCCGCCGCGAAGCGGCGCGCACGAGTCGCCCGGAGGAGCCGGCCAGAAGGCCGGCGTACCCAGTGATTCTCGATGCCGGCCAGAAGGCCGGCGTACCCAGTGTTTGGCGTACCCAGTGTTGCCGTTCCCCGGAGCACAGCAGTTCAACAAACCGTTCCATAACCAACAGATTGAACTGGCCGCAATCCCCGAAGGAAGCAATCTGTCCTAGAATCAAGGGCCAAGCGCCGATTCCAGATGGCACAGCACGTGCTTGCGACATACTGAATTGGCCCCCGGAGCAGACCTTTCCGGGCCCATCCTGAGACGCAGAAGCCACACCCTCCAGCGAGCAGATCCCCGATGCGCATCGAGTCCCGACCGGCCCGACTCGGACTGACCGCCGCGTTGCTCCTGCTGACCATCCTGGTCGTCGGCCTGGGCGGGTTCTCCGTCGGCCGCAAGGTGGCCTCCTTCCAGACGACCGGCCTCGTGGCCGAGGCGACCGACAGCGGGCTGAGCGTGGTGTCGGCGAACGAGGCGTCCGACCTCGAGGTCGGGGACATCATCGTCCTGGTCAACGGCGAGCGGGCGCTGTCGACCGACGAGCTGGACCGGTTGCTGCGCTGCTGCAGCGAGAGCGAGCTGGAGGTGCTGCGGGGCGACGAGCTGGTCTCGGCCAGCCACAGCCTGCCCGGAGTGACCCTGGACTGGGCCTACATCGTCCTCGCCCTGACCGGAATCGCCTACCTGCTGATCGGTCTCTACACGCTGAGCCGGCAGCGCAGCCGGCCCATCCTGCTCTTCCACCTCTGGACCTTGGCGTCGGCCGCCGTCTACCTGCTGACGCCGCTCGCTCCCTTCGACGGCATCGACCGCGTCTTCTACCTGGTCGACAGCGTCTGCCGCCTCCTGCTGCCTCCCCTCACGCTGCACTTCTTCCTCGTGTTCCCGACGCGGCCGCGCGCACGCTGGCTGCGCCGCGCGATTCCCTGGCTCTACCTGCCGGCCGCGGCACTGCTGGTCGTGCAGCTCGACCAGATCTTCGGCAGCGGCAGGCTGACCGGCGGACTGAGCGCCGCCGCCCTGGAGCAGCAGGACCGCATCGAACTCGTCCTGCTCACCCTGTTCGCTCTGGCAGCGGCCGCTGTCCTCGGTCGCAGCCTGCTGTCCCGTCACGGCTGGGAACAGGGCCGGCAGACCCAGTGGATCGCCTTCGGCGTCGCCGGCGGTTACCTGCCGTTCCTGCTGCTCTACGTCGTCCCCTTCTCCCTGGAACTCCCGGCGCCCGCCTGGCTGAGCGTCGCCGCCACCGCCCCTCTGGCTCTGGTCCCGCTGAGCTTCGCCTACGCCCTGCTGCGCTACCGGCTCTGGGACGTGGCCGTGATCGCCCGCGACGTCGCGACCTACGCCCTCACCGTGCTCCTCGCCGTACTCGGGTTCTCCCTGCTCAGCCTGCTGATCCGCCGCGGCGTTCCCCAGGACATGGTCGTCGCGAGGGGGTTTCTCAACGCCAGCGCCCTCCTGGTCGTCGGCACCCTTTCGGTCCCCGTCCGCCAGGGCATCGGCGCGGGCCTCCAGCGGCTCCAGTACCGGGCCCAGCAGAGCCGTCGCGCGCTCGAGCGACTGGGTGAAGAACTCCTCCACGAACGGGACCTCGGCCGGCTGGCCTCGAGCCTCCTGAGGGAACTCGAAGAGGGGCTGGACCTGGAGCAGGGCAACCTGTTCCTGGTCGAAGGAGATCGGCTCGTCGCCGTCAGGGAGGAACCGGAGGCGCCCTCCCTGGAACTCGGCGACGTGGACGCCTCGATCTGGAGCGAACCCCACTTCCTGCTCGCGCCGGCGCCGCTCGCGGACACCGCGGAGCGAAGCCCGATGCGGCTGTCGGTCCTCGGGTATCACTACGTCTTCCCGCTCACGGTGCGGGAGCGACAGGTCGGCCTCCTGTATCTCGGCCACCACACCGGCGGCGCACCGCTGTCCAGCGACGACCTGGCGCTCGTTCGTCAACTGCTGAACCAGGCGGCGCTGGCGATCGAGAACGCTCAACTGCTCGAACAGCGACGGCGGCAGCTCGACCGGGTCTCCGAACTCAAGCAGTTCAGCGACGAGATCATCGAGTCCTCCCCGGCCGGCATCGCCGTCGTCGACGACGCCAACCGGATCGTGACCGCGAACGGCGCCTTCGCGGCCCTCGTCGAGCACGACCGGAACGACCTCGCGGGCCGGACCCTCGGCGACCTGATCCCGCTCGAACTCTTCCCGAAGCAGGGCGACCCACCGGTCGAGGTCCGGTTCGAGGACTCACAGGAGCGCGAACAGCACATGCAACTGTCGGTGGCCGAGTTCCTGGGCGCCCCCCACGGACATCGCGTCGTCGTCGCGCACGACATCACCGAACGCGAGGCGATGAAGCGGAAACTGGCCGAGAACGAGCGCCTGGCAGCCATCGGCGCGATAGCCGCCGGGGTCGCCCACGAGGTGAACACGCCGCTGACCGGCATCTCGAGCTACGCCCAGATGCTTCTGGCCGAAACCCCCGACCGGGACCCGCGGCGGCGCCTGCTGCGCAAGGTCGAGCGCCAGACCTTCCGCGCCGCCCGCATCGTGAACACGCTGCTCGACTTCGCGCGCCGCGGGCGCCATGAGCCCGCCGCCGTCGACATGGGGGCGGTCATCCAGGAGAGCTGCGACATGCTCGCCGAGCGCTTCGCCGAGACGGGCGTCGAAGTCCATGTCGACCTCGACCCCGCCGAGACGGTCTGGGTGCTTGGCAACGACACCGAGCTGGGCCAGGTGCTCGCCAACCTGATGGCCAACGCCGTCGACGCGATGACGGAAGCCGGCTGCGAAACCCGACGAATCACGCTCGCCGTGAGAAACATGGACGGCCAGATCAACGTATTCATCGACGACACGGGCCCCGGGATTCGCGAACAGCACCTTGAACGTGTATTCGAGCCCTTCTTCTCCACTCGCAAGGCCAGTGGCGGCACCGGCCTCGGTCTCTCGATCAGCCAGGAGATCGTGCGCCGGCACGGCGGCGACCTCACCGCCGCCAACCTCGAGCCCGCCGGGTGCCGATTCACCGTCCGGCTGCCGCAGATGGTCTCATCGCCGCTAGAGGGCGGTGGCGCGGCGCGGCCGGCGCAGGCGGACTCAGCGCTCCCCGCTCGGTCGCAGGAGCAAGGACCATGAACATCCTCGTCGTCGACGACGAAGAAGTCCTGCAGGACGTTCTCACCGCCCTGATCCGGCAGGAGGGGCACCACCCGATCTGCTGCGCCTCGGGCCAGGAAGCGCTGACCGTGCTTGCCCAGGAGGAGATCGACCTCGTGCTGCTCGACCTGATGCTGCCGGACATGAACGGCAAGGAGGTCATGCGCCGGATCCGGCAGAGCGAACCGGACCAGGTCGTCGTCATCATCACCGCCTACTCCTCGATCGAGGGGGCGATCGAGGCGATGCGCGAGGGCGCCTTCCACTACCTGCCCAAGCCGTTCAAGAACGAAGAAGTCCGGCTGACCATCCGCCAGGGTCTCGAACGCCGCCGGCTGACCGCCGAGAACCGCGACCTGAAGGAGCAACTGCGCGAGCGGCAGGGCTTCGACAAGATCATCGGCAAGAGCCGGTCGATCCGCCAGGTCTTCGATCTGATCCGCAGGGCGGCGCCGTCGAAGAGCAACATCCTCATCCGCGGCGAGAGCGGCACCGGGAAGGAACTCGTCGCCAAGTCGATCCACAACAACTCGAAGCGCCGGGACGGTCCCTTCGTCACCGTGAACTCCGGCTCGATGCCCAGCGAACTCCTCGAGAGCACGCTCTTCGGCCACGTCAAGGGGGCCTTCACCGGCGCCGTCTCGCACAAGAAGGGCCTGTTCGAGGTCGCCCACGGCGGCACGATCTTCTTCGACGAGATCGGCAACATCCCGCCGGACACCCAGTCCAAGCTGCTCCGGGTGATCCAGGAGAAGGAGTTCATGCGTCTCGGCGGGCTCGAGACCCTGCGCGCCGATGTCCGGCTGGTCGCGGCGACGAACGCGGACCTGGAGGAGCGGGTGGCGAAGAGCGAGTTCCGCGAAGACCTCTACTACCGGCTCAACGTGATCACGATCCAGCTACCGCCGCTGTCCCGCCGGGTCGAGGACATCCCGCTGATCTCCCAGCACTTTCTCCGCACGTACTCGAGCGAGAACGAGAAGCAGCCGCGACGGCTGACCTCCGAGGCGATGGACCTCCTGATGGCCCACCACTGGCCCGGCAACGTGCGCGAACTCGAGAACGTGATCGAGCGAGCCGTCGTCCTTTCGACTGGCGAGGAGATCGGCGTCGACCTGCTCCCGGGCAACATCCGCAACCCCGATACGGCGCTACCGCCCCCGGACACCCTGCCCGTGCGGGGCGTTTCCTTCAAGGAAGCGGTCAGCGCCTACGAGCGCCAGTTGATCGTCAAGGCGCTGCAGGCCTGCGGCGGCGTCCAGAAGCGAGCGGCCGAGCGGTTGAAGGTCAAGCCGACGACGCTTCACGAGATGATGAAGCGCCTCCAGGTCCGCGTCGAGAGCCGCGCGAGCTAGG